>JAFDBS010000039.1 GCA_019313185.1 Deltaproteobacteria bacterium
AGCGGGGTGGGACGTATGACTTTGTCAAAGTGCTTGATTTCGGCCTGGTCAGAGAAATCAAAACACACATCACTCAAGATTTCAGCCATCATCAACCTATCATGGGCACGCCGGGATTTATCGCCCCGGAGTTACTGAGTGGAGACCGAAATGTGGATGCCCGCTCAGACCTGTACTCGTTGGGCGCGCTCGGGTTTCTGATGCTGACCGGTCAGAAAGTGTTTGCCAGCAAGGATCTCAACGCAATGCACAGAGACATTGTCCATAGCGATCCACCTCGGCCTTCTACCCAAACCGCGCGAAAGGTCCCAAAAGCTTTAGACGATTTGCTCTTTAACTGTCTGTCTCGCAACCCTGAAGATCGTCCTGCCTCGGCGAAACACATGGCCGACCAGCTTGCAGCGATTGAGTTCGGCCCAATATGGACGCAGCAAGATGCTTTCGACTGGTGGCAAAAACAGCATGAGCGTATTGCGTATGAAAGAAAACTTGGCCGTCCAACGAATATCAGTGCCTTTGAAACAGTGATGGACATCGATTTCGGAGAAAGAACCTGAAAAAGACATGGGCCGAATATCGTTTGACCCAGAGGAGGCTAGAATGATCATGAGGCTTATCAACGTTTCAGGGCTCTTGCTGTTCATGATTGGAACAACACTCAGCTCTGTTGATGCCTCACAGGGCAGCTCGGACAATGCCGATTTGCGAATCGATTTTATCGAAAAACGCCTTGACGCAAATCGCCAGCATGCTCGGTATTGGCAAAATGGGTGGTCGAGTTTTTATGCAGCCAGTGCCCTGATTCAAACGGGTCTCTGGATCGGCTCTGACAACAACGATGACAGCATCAACTACAGCATTGGTGCACTGAAGTCTGCTGCCGGACTGGCTGACATGCTGTTGCGACCTCACCCGGCGCGTTATGGTGCTGACCCAGTGCGCACATTATCAGTTGAACCCTCAGACGAACGAGATCGACTTGATCGTGGCGAAACGCTTCTGAGAGGTTCAGCGGATCGGGCCAGATCACGACGGACCTGGCAACCACATCTTAAAATAATCGGCGTCAATCTGCTCGCTGGAGGTTTGATAGCTGCATTTGGAGATGACGATGATGCCTTGGCATCGACGGCATTGGGACTAGCGGTCGGCGAAGCAAACATTTGGACCCAACCGTCGCGGCCCGAGAGCGACTGGCAGGATTACCAAACAGCCTTTCCACATCAGGAAAGCTTCCTCGAACGGCGTTGGCAGCTGGTGCCGATTGCAGGCGGTCTGGCATTGCAAGGACGTTTCTAATCCTCAGAGATCACGTTCAGACGCGCGGGTTTCTTGTCGTCCGAGTGGGTCACATGCCAGGGCGCCCAAGTTGTATCTGAGGCAGCAAGCATATCGTCTTGTGCTCGGGTGTAATCCTACCAACGGCTGTAGGATTTGAGATCCATCGGGGAGAGGTTCCAGATCTTTCGTCCATTGTGAATCCTTACCTTCAAACGACGGCTTTGCTCTTCCTGGCTAACCTCCAGCCAATGCCTGATAAGAATAATCCCGGACTCAACCATCAGACTCTCCACCGCCGGGAAGACTTCCAAAAAACGCTTGGTTTGCCAGTCCGTAGAGAAGCTCATCACCGGCTTTACGCCGGCCCGATTGTCCCAGCTGCGATCAAAATAACCACTTCTCCGGCGGCAGGAAAGGGCGGCAGAAAGCGCTATACATTTGCGATTGCTCCCGTTCGGGGTCGGCGCAGGCCACGCCACAACGCGGAACACCCGGGGGGCTCACTCGCTCGATGATCGCCTTGATCACACCACCCTTGCCGGCGCCATCCAGTCCTTCGAAAACGATGATGACCTTAAGCCCTTTGTGCTTGACCCACTGCTGAAGCTTCACCGGTTCTACGTTCAGGTTGGCCAGTTCTTTTTCGTAAACTTTTTTCGGTAACTTCTTCCTGTCCGATGAGTGGATAACGGTCGAGGCCTTTTGCCATTGCTAGCCAACAAATTCAACTCCTCTTTTTGTCATTCGTCTGATCTGGTTTGTTCATCTTCCGGACGGACCACCCTATGATGCTGGTACCCCAGCCCCTCTCCCCAAAGGAACAGCTCATCTCCTGGGTACAGGTAATTGTTCTCTGCCGGGGCAAAAAACATCTTGTAAAAATCCTCTGGATCTTTCCAGAACAGTAGGTCTTCGGCAATGGGGAGCAACCACCATGGCTTGGCGCTGATCACCGTTCCTCCCGGGGTGCCCAGTGCGATCAGATCTCCGGCGTTGAGCACCGGATAGGTTCCTGAAAATGCCAAGGCATTACCTGCCGGATCAAGCAGCGACCTCACGATTGCCGGGACATCCCAAACCAACGCATCCCGGTATTCTTTTGAAATTGTCGTGACCGCAGCTTGGCGAAGCAACAGCCGATCAGTCAGGGCTGCATCTGGTGGCAACTGGGGACGATCAGCTGAAGAGCTGTAGCTGCGCGCACTTAAAATCAAGCGGGGGCTAAAAGACTCATGGCCTGCGGACGAGACCAAAAACGGTCCATGCGCAGCATAGCGCCCCCAACTGGCGGCGTAGCTCCACCAGTGGCATGTGGTCTCATCCCAGGGGCCCAGAGTGCCGTCAAGTGCCTTATCACCAATCCGATAAGGATCGTCTGTAAGAACCTCCCTGTCGCGGATGACGTGGAGAATTTTGCCCATCACCTGCGGGTCGCGCACTTTGGCGTCGGAGAACAACAAGTAGCCGGCAACCGTCCCCCTGAGTTGGTGATCGTCCATCGATCGGACTTGTTCCCAATTGAGGTCTCGGCGGA
The DNA here is from genome assembly GCA_019313185.1 of Deltaproteobacteria bacterium. Classification (GTDB taxonomy): domain Bacteria; phylum Desulfobacterota; class Desulfuromonadia; order Desulfuromonadales; family BM103; genus JAFDBS01. The sequence continues at coordinate 2,816 of JAFDBS010000039.1, forward strand.
TCAACACGGCAATTTCCACCTCGTAGTCCAGGTGGCCGGATACCGTGCGGGTTTGGCCGCTCAGGGTCGGAACATGGACCTGTTCAGGGGCAGAAAGTGAATCGAACGGTCCGGGCAGGGCAAAATAGTCTTTCCCCGATACCGACGTTTCCACAGGTGCCGATACCGGGGGGTATTTCTGGAAAATCCGCGGACGTGCCTGACGCAACTGGCCGATCAGTTGCGCATTGTCAGACAGGGCCAGGTCATTAAACAGATGACTGGGATAGTTGGCGGCCACAGCGAAGATCTGTTTTGGTGGGGGAATCGGCGCGGCAAGCCGCTCGTGGATCTGCGTCAAAGGAATTGTCCTGGTGAAAGACGGCCCGAAACGCCCCGAGCCGGATGGCCAGGATTGCACGATGTCCCGGAGGGTGATTAAGCTTTCCGGGTTGTTCAAAATCGATAGGGGTGTTTCGTCAGAGGGCAAAGGCAAATAGCGCAAGTATTTCTTGTTCAAATCGATCTCAAGCAAGGCACCGAACGCATGGTCCGTTTCACCGGTGATACCGATAAAGGTCAATTGTTTCTGAGGCTTGATTGCAGACAACCAGGCCTCGTCAGGAGACAGGACCTGCTCACCTCCTGCCGCAGGTTGCAACAGGCGGCTGTCGGGAAGTCTCTGCGCAAGGGCGGCCATGTCCACTGCCTTCTGTTTGTACAGCACGGTTGTGCAGCCGGTCAGAACTGACAGGGCCATATAGCACAAGACAAAGGCTCTTACTGACACCTGTCACCTCCTGATCTATTTCTGTTGTGTTTCTTGGTTCATCAAATGCATGCCCACCAGACGGGCCACCAAGATCGTCATATAGACCTGCCCCGTGATGCCCTCCATGGTGGCTAGCGTTCGGGCTACCCTAGAGATTGGGGTCATATCTCCATAGCCCACGGTTGTCATAGTGACTAAGCTAAAATACAAAAAAGAAAAGAAATCCTTGGTTATCCATAAATCCGTCCTTGCATAATCTTGCGTAAATGAAAACGATTCGGGCTGGACAAATTCCACCAGTAAATAAAGATATCCCCAGATCAAGGCGATGAGCAGATAGACGCAAACCGCACCGGCCAAGGTGTCTCCAGTGACTCGCATGGTCTGAAACAGATCAAACAGGATAGAAAGCGCCACGATCACGAGAAACAGGACGCCACACGCCAGCCCAATGCCAAACAGCATGGCCTGATCGGTTATGGAACCGAGATATCGAAAGGCGATGCTGATGAAAAGCAAAAGAACCTCAAAACGAAGCAACCCCTTTTTAATGCCGATGGCCCTGAGCCCAGCGATCATCGCCCCAACAAACAGAAACTCGAGCATCAACCTGCCGGCAGGCGTCCCGACAAAGGGCTGTACAATGATGGTCAGGACCAATACCAGCAAAAGACTTCCGTATCGCCCGAGAATAAACGCTTTGATACCGGGGAGATAAAGTTTCATGATGCTGTCTCCTTGTCAGAATGAGCTTCAATGGCCTCCCAAGCATGTTCGGCAAAACCAAGAGCCGCCTCGCTGTAGACGTTAAACGCGGCATGAACACCCGCCTCACGCAACTCCTCGACCTGGTCATCAAAATGTGCGATTGCGGCGATCTGACCCCGGAAACCAATGTCTATCAAATGTCTGGCCGCGGCAAGGTTGGCCCGATGTTGTGACATGGTCAGCAAAACCATGCGTTCTTGAATGGTTTGCCGTTTGATCCGTGACCAGAAATCGGGGTCGGTTGGGTCACCGAAGGTAACTTGTCGGCCGGCATTGGAATGGTCGCGGACCTTCTCGACATTGAAATCGAAGCCCACCACTGTCTCCCCGTACTTGTCATTGAGAAAGTCGTAAGCCATCGTGCCAATCCGCCCCATACCGAACACGCCGATGGTCGCACCGGCCAAGTCGATCGGTTGATCATCGGGATGACGGCTATCTGTTTCGAACTGACAAAGTCGATTGCGATAACGAATGTAGAGCGCATCGGCAGCCGTGTTGAGCGGCGAGGCAATAACGAAGGTCGCTGATAGCGCAAGGGCGATAATCACCAGCCATTCTGAGCTCAGCCAGCCCTGTGAGGCGCCGACCGCCGCAACAATCAGGCCGAACTCACTGTAATTGGCCAAGCTCAGAGATCCAAGCAGCGAAGAACGGGCGCGAAGTTTGAAGCGGGTCAGCAGCAGATAAAAAAGAGCCACTTTAAACGGCACAACAACCACCAGCAACGCCGAGACTCCTATCGCGTTCAAGCTGGGAACTCCGGAGAGGCCAATGGTCAAAAAGAAGCCAACCAAGAGCAAATCCTTGAAACCCATCAAGGTTTTGGCCAGCTCTGAACTCTTCTCGTGCCCCGCCAACAAAACGCCTAAGACCAAGGCACCAAGATCGGCCTTGAGTCCCACCAGTTCAAATCCGCCAGCGCCAGCCACTAGCGCAGCGAACAATCCAAACAGCAGGAGCAACTCCCCATGCCCGCTTCGACTCATCATGCGATAGAGCAGTGGTTTGATGGCAATGAGTGCCACCGGCACCAGAATCGCCCAAGGCGACGGCAACTTGCCGAGGGAGAAGGTCAGGAACAGCACGGCATAAATATCCTGCATGATCAGGATGCCGATAGACACCCTGCCATGCAGCGCCCCCATTTCACCCTTTTCTTCGAGGATCTTGACAGCAAAAACCGTGCTGGAAAAACTTAAGGCAAAACCAATCAACACTGCCATCGGCAGGGACAGCGCGGAAAATACCGGCACGCCGGCAAGGCCAAGGCCAAAAACACCAAGGCCTAAAAACCCGGTTGTGACGGCCATGTGGATGGAAGCTCCAGCCCAGACTTCTGGCTTGGCGAGACTTTTTAAGTCAAGCTTAAGGCCGATGGAGAATAGAAGCAGTGTCACCCCCAGGTCAGCAAAGACCTGCAGGGCCTCGCCCCCCACAAAACCAAGACCGTTCAATACAAAGCCAGCGGTAAGAAACCCGACCAACGGGGGAAGACCGACCTGGCGAACCAGAAAACCCAGGAGAAACGCGACTGAAATCAAAAGCGGGTCCATATACAACTCACGACGTTCGGCGATTCGACGGAGAAGTTATCCTTGTCAGGAGTCCGTCCCGTCTAAAATGGCTGCAAGATCTTCTTCCAGAGATTTCTGCGGAGTTTCTGTGATCCGTCCCAGTTCCTGGTTATCCCGGATGACAATAAATGTGGGCACCAATGTGATCTGGTATTCCTGGAACTTCCCCAAGGCGTCTTTCTTCTGTGGATTCACCTCATATTCTGTGACGATTATGTTTGGATTGTCTGCGATTTCGAGAATTTTTTTGAAGCGTGGAATTTCGCGTTGGCAGTCTTTGCACCACGTCCCGTGGAAAACAACGATTTGAACAGAATCGGTGACCTGTTGCAAAAACTCGATGGCCTGTCGATTTGGCCGATAATTGGGATCACTTGTCGTGTCAACGGCCTCACCGGCAGCCGGTATTGGCCAGGCCAGGCACAGCCCCACGAAAACAACCGCTAATTTAATAAAGTGAGTTTGCTTTCCCATCCAACTTCCCAACTGAAAAACAAAACGGGCACTTGTTTTAACGTGCCCGTCTGAGGAACTGGAACTTCAGACCAAGTTACTTGCCCGATCTGGGCGACGGCACTTTAAAAAAGAAACAGTAGAGCACCGGCACAACCACCATGGTCAATACCGTACCAAACGCCAGTCCGGCCATAATGGTGATCGCCATGCCGACCCAGAAGACGTCCTGCAAGAGCGGGACGACCCCCAGTACGGTGGTTGCTGCCGCGAGAACCACCGGACGTAAGCGCGCCAGTGCGGCAATGACGACCGCGTCATATTGTTCCATCCCTTCCGACAGATTGATGTTGACTTCATCCAGCAGCACGATTGCGTTCTTGATCATCATTCCCATCAAACTCATCGCACCAAGCAAGGCCATAAACCCGAACGGGGCATTGAAAGCCAATAGGCCTGTCGTAATACCGATCATGGCAAACGGCACAGTCAACATAATCACAATCGGCGGTCTGAACGCATTGAACAGAGCGACCAGGATAAACAGGATCACGGCGAATGTCGGAACCAGGCCCGGGACCAGGGCCGCTTGTGAGTCTGCAGAGTCTTCTGTGGTTCCACCCCATTCACCTTTATAGCCAGGCGGCATATCGATGGCTTCGACCTTGGCCTGAATGCTTTGCATCAATGTTGGCAACGTCACACCAAGGACCGGATTGGCTTGCACGGTCACGGTTCGGCGCCGGTCGCGTCGCCAGATCCGTGTCTCTTCCCATTGATAATCAATCCCATCGACCACCTGGGCGATCGGCAAGGTTTGTGTGGAAAGACCGGGTTGAACCTGCAGCACGTCAAAAGACGTCAAATCTGCGCGTTCTTCCTCGACGTGCTTGAGGATGATCGGCAGAAGCTCATCGGCTTCCCGATACAATCCGACAGTGCGCCCATCGAATGCACGCTTGGTGGTGTTCGCCAAATCTTCACGGCTTACCCCGGCAAACCTTGCACGCTCTTGGTTATAAACCGGAACCATCCGAGGCACCTTTTGACGCCAGTCAATCTGCATCGCGCCCGCCAACGGCTCGTCCCTGAGAATGGCCAGCACCTGGTCACCCAAATCGCGCAGAATCTCGATATCAGCAATAGCCGGGCCGCTGATCCGGTACTGGAACTGCCAGGTTTGGCCGGGGCCGACATCGAATTTACGCATCGGCACCATGGCTTGCGGATAGGTCTCAGCCAACCAGGGAGTCAGGTCTTTGATCAGGCCGTCGATTGCCTTGAAGTCACGGAGGTTGACCACCAGTTGAGCATAGGCCGGATTGACCGATTCCGGCTCGACAGGCAAATAAAAACGCGGCGGGCCCGATCCAATGAACGAGGCGACGTTGTCGACCCGCTCATCAGCTAAAAGCTTCTCTTCCAACCGTTTCAAGTCTTCTGAAACCGTATGGATGCGCGTGCCTTGGGGTGCCCAGTAGTCGATCATGAATTTACTCATCGAAGACGACGGGAAAAACAACTGTTCAACATAACCAAAGCCCAAAAACGATGCGAGCAACAAACCAACCATGGACCCAATAAAAATCACCCGAAACCCCAGAGCTTTTTCCAACAAACCGCGAAAAGCCTTGTAGAGTTTACTGCCATACGGGTCGTGGCCCTCTTCGCGTGGCTTTGGGTCGGGAAGCATGTCGAGGCATTTGATGGGCGTCAGTGTCATGGAAATAAACCAGCTGACCATCAAGGCGATCCCCACCACGGTAAACAACGACAGGCAGTATTCTCCGGTACTTTCCTTGGACCCTCCGATCGGATAGAATGCCATCACCGCCACAACGGTCGCGCCCAAGAGCGGCATAGCCGGCAACCTGGCGGACTCAATCGCCGCTTTGACCTTGTCCATGCCCTGTTCCCGGCGAACGACGAATCCTTCGGCGACCACAATCGAATTATCAACCATCATTCCCAAGGCAATAACCAGGGCTCCCAGAGACATGCGTTGCAGGTCGATCCCCAAAATCGCCATGATGATAAACGTTCCGAAGATCGTCAAAACCAGGTCAATGCCGATCAATGACCCCATGCGCCAACCCATGGCGAGGGCAAGAACCACCAGAACGATGATCACTGCCTGGGCCAAATTGACAAAAAACCCGTTTACCGAATCGGACACCACATCCGACATCCAGTGAACATGGTGGACTTCCAGGCCAATCGGCATTTCGGATTCAAGTTCGGCCATGCGTTCATCGACGTTACGGCCCACATCAACAATATTTGCCCCGCCAATATTGGTGATGGAAATCGCCAATGCCGGTTTGCCGTTCAAACGCATCATGGTTGGTGGTGGGTCCAGATAACCTCTCCGGACCGAACCGATATCACGAATGCGGATCAACTCATCTGTGGTGACGAACGGTTGCCCCTGTTCCACACTTTGCAGACCATCGATCAGTGACGGATAGATTTGCAGGTCGGCAATGTCCTCAGGGGAATTGAATTCTCCCGTTGGTGCGATCCGCATGCGTTTGCTCTGGACGTCGACGCTCCCGGCATCCACAACCATGTTCTGCCTCTGCATGGTAGCGATAATGCTTTGGTCTGAAATGCCCAGCTGACTCAACTGGGTTTCCAGCGCGTCAAGGTAAATGACCTTGGGCTGCACGCCCCATAATTCAACCCGGGCGACCCCTTCGACCAGGCTCAACTCTTTTTTCAGATCTTTGGCCGCTGTCTCCATTTCCGCATAGGAAAACCCATCTCCAGTGATTGCCATGAGCAGTCCGTAGACATCGCCGAAGTCATCATTGATGACCGGTCGACTGCTGCCCGGAGGCAGGGAAGTCTCCACCTCCCGGACCTTCCGCCGCATTTCGTCCCAGATCTGGGGGAGTTTGTCCGACCAATATTCGGTTTTAATGTTCACCCAGATTTGCGAGTACCCAGGTGCTGAAAACGATTTCAGGTAGTCGATGGTCTTGAGTTGCTGCAGTGCAATCTCAATCCGATCGGTCACTTCCAACTCGACCTCTTCGGCACTCGCACCCGGGTACTGGGTCAAAATCACTGCGGTTTTGACACTGTAGTCGGGGTCCTCTAGCTGGCCCAGGGAAAAGAAGGCCGCAATGCCGCCGACGATCAATAAAAATGTCACAAAATAGGTGACCGCTTTTTTTTCTATGGCTATTTTTGCCAGATTCACAGGCGAATCTCCTCAGGTCAAGACGGCTTACTCCAGCACCCGAACTTTTTGGCCTTCCACCAAGAAATTCACCCCGGCAGTGGCGATCATCTCATTGGCTTCAACACCGCTGATCGTAGCACCACGCTCAGTTATGCTGATCAAATCTACGGGCCGTTTGCTGACCGTGCTGCTTTGAGGGTCGACGACCCAAACGTAGGATTGACCTGCATCGTCAGCAAACGTCGCCGCAACTGGGATTTGAAAGCCAACCATGCCTTTTTCTTTTGCCAATTGAGCCGAGGCCTCCTTGCTTGCCCTGGCTTTACCCGCCATTCCGGGGAGGATACGGATTTCTTCCGGTTGGTCCATCACCAGGGTCACCGGATAGGTCCGGGTCGTTTTTGAGGCCTCTTTGCCAACCTCTTTAATCCGTGCCGGCACTTCCAGCTGAAGAAACGCGTCAAACACAACATAAGCGCCTATTTGCTTGACCAAATCGACCTGGTCCATCATCATTTCCGGCACTTGGACGGTAAATTCAATCCGACGGGTGTCGAGAACACGGATAATCTCCTGTTTGGCTTGGACATCTTCGAATTGCTCGACAAACTTTTGTACCACCACGCCATCATATGGTGACTTTAGAGAAGTATAGCTGAGATTGTCAGTGGCGCTCTCCACCGCCGCCTGAGCCGAAACGACTTGGGCGCTGGCCGTATCCAACTGAGCCTTACGGACATCCACCATCGACTTGCTCACCGCTCCGGGATCTTTTTCAAACACCCGTGCAACACGCTCGTACTCCGACTCGGCCAAATCCAAATCTGCTTTAGCCTTTCGTAACTGGGCTTTTGCATCGTTGAGAGCAACCCGATAGTCTTGTGGGTCCAAACGCGCCAAAAGATCACCCTTGTTGACCTCATCGCCGACATCAACGGGGATGCGATTGACTGTACCGGCCACGCGAAACGACAGGTTGGCTTCCTGGGTGGCCGTCGCTTTGCCGGGGAACCAGCGTCCTCCAAAAGGTTCCTGACTCGTCAGGGTCATCACCTTGACCGGTCGGGCCTCTTCGCTCTTGACAACTTCCTGTTCACCACAGCCTGCCAACGATAGCAATACCGCACAGACACCAATGATTCCTATTCGACTTTTCATAGGCCACCTGATTTCATTCAATACGCCGCTTATGTGTACACAACTATTCATCGTTTAACGTCAGTCCTGTTTGCCTGATTTGAGACGTTACCAGTCAGGCCAGCGCCAATCACCTGCTTCCCGTTGCTTGGCCGCTTCGGCTTTGGGTTGTTCCAAAAGCCCGCCCCAATCCGTTCTTTCGGCCATCTCTTTCTCTATCTCCGGGTTGACAAACTCCTGGCCTGATCGTATTTGCCAGCCGCCGCCAAGCGCTTGGAACATGTTCACCAGATTCACTGCCACCGACCCTTGGACCAATGCCAGCGAGTCTTGGTCACGGGTCAATCCACGTTGGGCATCCAATACCCGTTGATAGTCAGTGAGCCCCTCACCGTATTGCAAAGACGATATGTCGACCGAGCGACGTGAGGCTTGAACAGCATCGCTGAAATGGCGGGCCTGAACTTGATCATCCAAATACCCTGCCATCGCGTCTTCGGCTTCCCGAGCCGCATTCAACACCGTATTCTGGTAGTTGACGACCAGTTGCTGTAATCGTGCGTCCTGAACCCGCACTTGGTTTTTGATCCGGCCATAATTGAACAGGTCCCAGGTTAACGATGGGCCGACAAAATAGGTCACGCTGTCAGAATCAAACAGGTCGCTGAAATGGCTGCCCCCGGCACGGGTCAAGGGACTTTCACTCGCCTGCAGGCCGATGCTGCCAATCAGGGTAAAATGTGGCAACAGGTCGGCCTTGGCCACCCCGATCAATGCACTTTGTGCTGCCGCCTGCAGTTCCGCTCGACGGACATCGGGTCGGCGACGCAGCAAGTCGGCAGGCACCCCGACTGCAACCTCGGCTGGTGGACTGGGAATCCCCGCTGACGATTGACTCAATCGTTCTGAAAATTCGGTGGGCGGGATGCCAAGCAAGACGCTCAGAGCATTTTGCACGCGCCGGTACTCTGCATGATAACGCGGGATTGCCGCGAGCGTGTTTGCCAACAGGCTGCGCGCCTGCTGAACATCGAGTTCAGTCACCAACCCTCCATCAAACCGGTTTTCGGCGATTTCCAGGGAGCGTTTCTGAATGGCCGCACTCTCCTCTGCCAGCAGAATGCGTTTTTCGAGAGTCCGCATCAAAATGTAAGCGCGGGCCACCTCGGCGGTCAGGGTCACCATAATTGAGTCGTAATTGGCGATCGCAGCCAAATACTGGGCGTCAGCCGCTTCGACGCCACGACGGAACTTTCCCCAGAAGTCAAGTTCCCAGCCGGCGGCAAACCCTGCGTTCAAGTCTTTGAAATGGAGATCGCCGGTAGCCGTATTCGCGGCGTTTTGACTGGCTCCAAGCGCCAGCGCTGAGGCGTCCAACTGTTGCTGCTGAGGATAAAGGTTGCCTGTAGCGACGCCAAGTTGGGCGCGGGCTTCGAGAACCCGCAGTCCGGCAATTTGCAGACTGAGATTCTGTAGATAGGCATCCTCGACCAATTTATTGAGAACGGGGTCACCAAAAACAGTCCACCAGCGCTCATGATGACCGGATTGACTGCTTATCTGTTGATCCTGCGCCTGCAGCCAACTGTCGGCGACGGGAGCAGTCGGAGGGACAAAGTCGGGACCGACTTTCATACAACCAGGTAGCAAGAAAAGAACGCCCAGCAACATTACAACAAAAACATGCATGCGTGTCTCCTGTTTCAGGCCGGCCCTGGTGGTGAGGGATATGGCAATTTTACTGTCCGCAAAGGGTCTGGGATCGTTCGTGTACCGGCAAGGGCTTATTGGGGCTATATATTACAGTATATATGTTAATTTGCAACTTATTGAGCTGCCATCAATCACAGTCCCGACATTCTGGCCGCTTGCATAATCACTGTGAGGAATGTATTAATAAAGCGGCAATGCATTGTTCTTAACTTGCCAAAGAGGAGGGAACATGCCCTGGAGAGACACCCAAAGTGCCCGCTTGCGTCGTCTGTTTTTGGACGGGTTTTCCGCGATGGACGTTGCAGAACCCCTCGTTTCCTTTGATGATACGGCAGATGCGCGAGAGGTCCGCTCTTTTATGGTTGCCAAAGACTTCGATTTAGTCGGAGTGCGTCAGACGGGGTTGGTGAACGGCTATGTTCGTCGGGAAGATTTGATGTCAGGTTGTTGTGGCGATTATATCCAACCCTTCACACCTGGTGATGACCTGGTGCCTGACACCGCCAATCTGACCGAAGTCGTCAAATCACTGGCGATCAACAAACGGTGCTTTGTCACCATCCTCGATCGCGTGGGGGCCATCGTCACGTTGAACGATTTGGAAAAACCGCCCATGCGGATGTTCCTCTTCGGCATCATCACCCTCGCAGAAATGCTGATGACCGAAATCATTCGCCATCGCTACAGGGATGGTTCCTGGCAAAACCTCCTGTCCGCGCAACGGCTGGATAAAGCCAAGCAACTGCAAAAGGAACGATCGCGCCGCGGCCAAAATGTCGACTTGATCGATTGCCTGCAATATGGCGATAAGGGCTGGATTTTATCTTACGACGATGACGTCCGCGAAGCTCTTGGCCATCAATCCCGAAAAGAGTCGCGCAGGGCGGTCAAGGAACTGGAACACCTGCGGAACAACTTGGCACACACGCAAGAGATCATTCCGACCGGATGGGAGCGAATTGTCATTGCATGCGGCCGCCTCGAGCGGAACCTGGAAAACATCGTGGAACGAATGAATTTTTTGATTCAACCGAAGGGCACGGGATGAGCCCCCTGCACAAAGCAGAACAGCTGTTGCGTCATCGTGACGACAATTGGTGGCAAGATTTATGTGAACTGATTCCGGAACTGACACCTCTTGAAAGCACGCCCCAGCCGTCTGAGTACCATCAAGAAGGGAATGTTGCCATTCATACCCAGCTGGCTATTGAGCGCTGCCCCAAAA
>JAFDBS010000040.1 GCA_019313185.1 Deltaproteobacteria bacterium
ATGCTTGAGCGATTGCCCCGACTTTTGGAAACAGCCAATGGGGATGAACCAGTGCCTGCTGAAGAAGACCTTCTGCCGGTTGACAGCCTGATGGAAAACATGGACTTTCCCGGCTCTGCCGCAGCCGGAAGCATGCTGTTCACCTATCTAAAAAAAAAATTGATGACCGATATTTCTGTGCAGACGAAAAGATCGTCCTGACACAGAGTGCGTTCATTCGTCGAAGCCGCTCCCCCTCCAGCCGAGGCGTCTCGACTGCACCTGTCAATTCTGCACAACGCGGACGTCAAATTGGCAGCGTTCAATGGAAGACTGGCGATTATGGCGGCAGCCTCGACTTCGAAGCAACGCTCTCCAAGACAGCAGTGCGGCAATCTGGACACAGGCTGCCGCTGACAATTGATCCGAACGATTTACAACGGCAAGTGCGGGCACGCAAACCGCAACGCTTAATTCTCTTTGTGGTCGATACGTCAGATTCCATGGGTGACGGTCCAGAGGGGCGAATGGCTGCAGCACTCGGCGCTGCCACGTCTCTGGCCAAAGAGGCTTATCTCAAGCGCGATCAAGTGGGGCTCATCACCTTTCGGGAACGCACGGCACAACTGTTGGTCCCTCCCACAGACAGTGTCGTGCTGGTTCGCCGCCGGTTGCAACGTTTACCGATTGGCGGGGCCACACCCCTGGCGGCCGGCCTTCTGAAAGCCTGGGAGGTCGTCGGCCAGGCCCAATGCCGTAATCCAGAACTCGCCCCCCTTTTGGTTCTGATTTCTGACGGAGACGCAACGGCCCCATTGAATGCCGGGGGGAATCCGGCTGAAGATTGCCTGATCATCGCAGACCGCTTGCGTCGCATGGAACTCAAAATCGTTCTGATCGACACCCAGACGTCAGGAAAAGGCGGGATTATGCCAAAATTGGCAGCACTGTTCGATACAAATTGTCACCATCTCCACCACATGCGACCAAAGCAAATCCTCAGGCTGATTGAACAAACCGAACATTGACAGCGAGCCCTATGAGTAAATTCGACCTTTCCATAGATTCTGTCCGAAAACAGCTGGACCGTTATGCCCCCAAAAAGCTCGCCGCGGATCGAAATCATGCGGCTGTCGCCATGATCTTACGAGACGCCATCGACGGCCCCGAACTGCTGTTTATCCTCCGGGCAGCCCACGACAATGACCCTTGGTCAGGGGACATTGGCTTTCCGGGTGGACGGCTTGACGATCAAGATGCCGGTGCCCGTCAGGCTGCTGAGCGGGAAACCCTAGAGGAACTTGCGATTGACCTGCAAAACGCTGAGTATCTAGGCCGTCTCGATGATCTGTATGGAGCAACGTTGCCGATTTTGGTGTCCTGCTTCGTTTATCATCTGGAGACCATCCCTGCTGTGCGGACAAACCATGAAATCGAGGAAATTTTTTGGTTGCCTTTGTCAGAGTTGCTCAATCCCAATCGCCACCTTCAGGCGACATTCGACTACCGCGGCCAGACGATCTGTCACCCGGCTGTCAATCTGCTCGGAGAAAACCGGACAGTCCTTTGGGGAATAACCTACCGGTTGATCCGCAATTTTTACAGTTTATTCAAGATTGACTTTGGCAACGGGCCTGTAGACGTTGATGCCCGTCCATAAAGACTGCTCAATTGAAGGCGTCTCAGCACCCTGGATTGATTCGAAATCTATGTGTCGCACATCTCTGCCACGGACTGGCATTAAACGTCTGCAGCCTGAACGTGCCCACTGAAAGGCCGTTTGATCGGGCGTTCGACTCTGCACTGTCACAGGTTTTTGAAGTACCAGTTACTTGAGCGCGCTTTGGAGTTCAAAACGGATCCCATCATAATTGATTCGCACGCCGTTTGCAGTGATCGTTTCGATGCGCATAGCGTCGTTAAGGCGGTCACCTTCGTGCAGCAGCTGATTGTTGATCCTGACCAGTCGCCGCTCAGGTTGGTCGGTGTAATAATGGAGGGTGATGGTCAAGTCGGGCAAGCGGTTTTTCAGCTCGGCCGACAAGTCCTGGTAAGTTGGCCACTCAGCAGTTGAACCCTCTGAGGCAATGCTTGACATCACCGGCTCAGATTGAACTGCGTCTGTGCCACCGTCTACGACTTTGTCTGCAAGCAAAGCAGACCCGCTTTCTGTCACTCGGTTGGCGCCTCCCTGTTTCTGAAACACCTTTGGAACCGGCGCAGCAATCGGATTATCGCGTGTCAGAACCGTAGCAGGAGGGGCCACGGCAGGGCGGACAGCCACCGGCTCTTTTGTGTCGACAACCACCATCCAGATGACCGTCAAGACGATCAGCAACCCGGCCAGCGGGACCCAGAGCCACCAACGAAATTTTTGCTGAGAGGAAAAACGAATAACGCGTCGGCCAACCGGCCGGTCGACCTGACCCCGTTGACGATTTTTGTCAGCTTTTTTGAGGGCGTCAAGAATAAACGACATCAGCTTGTTCCTGTCGGCTGCAAACGCGGTCCTGCTGCGCCACGGGCATTGTTCAAATAAATCATGGTCAGAGGTCCAAGCACACCGTCCGGTGTAAGCCCAACGTGCATCTGAAACTGCTTGAGGGCACCAAGCAAGGCGCCATCAAGACTCGTTTCCCTGCCATTTTGCCGATAATGACCCAGTTCGGCCAGGATGTTTTTCAACCAGTCGACGGCCGGACCTGATTCGCCGGGCTGCAACACCGTGTTGATCACAGGATCGTTTTGCCAGACCAGCAAAAACTCGCCAAACCAGCGGGCCTCAAGTATCTTGGCATCCATCAGGTAGGTGTCCGTGCCGACCAGAAAGTAAGCCCGGGAGCCAACCAGTTTCGCCAAAACCGCATAGAAGGGCCGACCGTCATCAGCATAGAGCGTCAAAATCGCCGGACGGTTCAACCGACGCAGGTTTTCCAGACTGTCTTGCCGGGCGAGGCAGGAGAGGCCATACTCTGCCGCGGTGGAACAGAAATCCTGGCCAACAGGAGATGGGTTGATCCCCCATAAATAAAGCAGATCAGCGAAGGCCATTTCCCGCTTCCACGGCTTGTCGATATTTTGAGGCCAGTCGCGAGGAAGGGATGCCGAGGCAACGGCGGGTGAACCGTCCGGGACAGCTTGACCCTGCATTGTGGTTTCTTCAATGATTGTTGTCCTGGCAACGGCGGGTGACTGCTCAGGAGAGCCAAATCCGAGACCGCCCCACCGCCAAGCCCAGAAACCAACGCCACCCATCAAGATCAAGAGCAGCGTCACCAATACCGGCATTATGGGCCAACTCGACCGGGCCGAAGACGGATCAAAAACTTCGCAAATCGCCTGCCGCAGGGTAGGACGGTCTACTGCTCTCTGATCGCGGGCATAGGCTCCAAGCAAGGCCCGGTCGCAGACCAGGTTGATCAAGCGGGGGACACCACCTGTCGCCCTCCAGAGCAAGTTGGCCAGTTTGTTTGGAAAAAGTGGGCGGGAACAGCCTGCAACGTCCAGCCGATGAGCAACATACGCCATGATTTCATCTGGAGGGAGAGGCTCCAGGTGATAGCGTGCTGTGACGCGCTGCGCCAACTGCCTTAAATCTGAGCGATTGAGCAAGTGCCGCAATTCCGGTTGGCCCAGCAGGACAATTTGCAGCAGCTTGTGGCGATCGGTTTCAAGGTTGGTCAGCAGTCGCAATTGCTCCAAGACATCGACCGTCAAATTCTGGGCCTCATCGATAATGAGAACGGTTTTCTGGCCACGGGCATGGGTTTCAAGCAAGTGCAATGTAAGTCGCTCGACCAGTTGTTTGTTGCTGGCCGACGAAGAATAAGGGATTCTCAGTTCATCGCAAAGCGTTTGCAGAAGTTCGATGACTGTGACTTTGGGGTTGAAGACAAAGGCGACATCGATGTCCTGGGGCAGTTGGTCCAAAAGACTTCGGCATAATGTTGTCTTGCCCGCCCCGACTTCGCCCGTCAGAAGGACGAACCCCCCGTTGGTTTGCATGCCGTAACGCAAATGGGCCAAGGCTTCGCAGTGATACGCGCTCAGATAGAGGTAACGAGGATCAGGTGCGATTGAAAAGGGATTTTCGGTTAAGCCGAAATAATCACTGTACATATTTTTTTATTGGCATGTCATGTCACAGACGCCCGGACCTTTACTGCTCAGGAACCATCCATCGTGCCAGGTTTTCTGCGAGACGGCGGTTGTTCTCGTCTAAAAAACGATTCTGGAACAAGGCGTCATCGCCGAAAACCGCGAACTTGCCTTTGCCGTAATTTCCGGCAACCAAAACGGCAAAAGACTGGGCCGCATCATTTGTGGACAGCTTTTGGTCACGGTCCAAGTCCACCCAGCCGTGTGGCCCAGTTCGTGCGATCTCCTTGGCAAAGTCAGCGGTGCCGCGCAACGCCCAGGCCCCGTAAACGGAAAAAGAGTCCAAATTTTCCGTCAAAGGGTGCGGGGTGAGGTCCGTGACCTGAAAGTCGA
>JAFDBS010000041.1 GCA_019313185.1 Deltaproteobacteria bacterium
GAAACCAATGACGCTGCCGTGGAGTCGTTAACAACCTCCATACCAATTAATTTGTCGTCTCCTTCAAGCATTATTCCACGAACACCACGAGCGGTCCGCCCCATTGGCCGAGCATCTGTCTCTGGAAACCTGATAGACTTACCATTTCGGCTGGCAAGCAGAATATCCATATTTCCGTCGGTGAGCCGAGCCGCAATCAAACTGTCACCTTCATCTATGGTAAGCGCAATGATACCACCCTGCCGTGGATTCGAGTAAGCCATCAGGTCGGTTTTTTTGACTGTTCCGTGACTGGTTGCGGTAATAATATATTTATCTTTCTCAAACTCCTTGACCGGAAGAATGGTCATGACTTTTTCTTCCGGTAGAAGGTTCAGTAAGTTAACAATGGCCTTTCCACGTGCTGCCCGGCCTCCCTGTGGGATTTCGTGCACTTTGAGCCAGTAGACTTTCCCTTGGTTGGTAAAAATCAAAATATAGGAATGTGTCGATGCAATAAACAGCCTTTCGACAAAATCTTCTTCTTTCGGCCGCATGCCTGTTCTGCCCTTACCGCCTCGGCGTTGTGCACGATAAAGTGAGACGGCATTCCGTTTTATATAGCCGCTGTGCGAAACGGTGACCACCATGTCCTCTTCGACAATCATGTCTTCGATTGACAGATCTGCAGAGATTGGAACGATCTCAGTACGCCGCGGATTGTTAAAACGATCTCGAATGTCGAGAAGTTCTGCTTTGATTATCGTCAAAATCTCCTGTTCGCTGGCTAAAATTTCTTTGAGTCGTTTTATGAGGGCAAGAACCTCTTGATATTCTTCAATTATTTTTTCGCGCTCCAAACCAGTCAGTCGGTGCAAGCGCATATCCAGAATGGCTTGAGCCTGTATTTCAGACAGAGAAAACTGGTTAACCAGACGCTCCTTTGCCTCTGCGGGGTTGGCGCTCGTCTTAATTGTCTGAATGACATCGTCGAGATTGTCCAGAGCAATTTTCAAACCTTCCAGGATGTGGGCACGCGCTTCGGCTTTTTTCAGCTCAAACAGCGTGCGTCGCGTTACAATTTCCTTGCGGTGCTCAACAAAATTATCAAGCACTTCTCGCAAGGCAAGAATCCGCGGTTGTCCACCAACGATCGCAAGCATGATAATCCCAAAAGAGGACTGCATAGGTGTCATCTTGTAGAGTTGGTTGAGAACAACTTGGGGTATCACGTCTTTTTTCAACTCGATTACGACCCGCATGCCATCTCGGTCTGATTCGTCTCGCAAATCAGTGATACCTTCAATTTTTTTGTCCTTAACGAGATCGGCTATTTTTTCAATCAGCCTCGCTTTATTGACCTGAAAAGGTAACTCCGTGATAATAATGCTTTCTCGGTTGGTTCTGCTGTTTTGCTCAACCATCGCTCGGGCACGCATTTGAATGATTCCGCGTCCGGTCCGATAGGCCTCTAGAATTCCATCCCGGCCGAGAATAAAGCCGCCTGTAGGGAAGTCCGGGCCGGGTATGGTTTCAAAGAGTTCGTCAGCCCCGAGCTTGGGGTTGTCGATCACCGCAACCAAACCGTCGATGACCTCGCCCAGGTTATGAGGCGGAATCTTTGTCGCCATGCCAACGGCAATCCCTTCAGATCCATTTATCAATAAATTTGGAAATTTGCAGGGCAGAACCAGAGGTTCTTCAAGAGAATCATCATAATTAGGCCCGAAATCGACGGTTTCTTTGTCAATGTCGTTGAGCAGTTCATGCGCCAGCCGGTCCATGCGGACCTCTGTGTATCGCATGGCAGCGGCGGAATCCCCATCGATTGAACCAAAGTTCCCTTGTCCGTCAACTAACGGATAGCGCATTGAAAAATCTTGCGCCATTCGAACGATAGTGTCGTACACTGCGGAATCACCATGTGGGTGGTATTTACCGATCACATCACCTACCACGCGGGCTGATTTTTTATATGGTTTATTCCAATCGTTGCCCAATTCGTTCATTGCGAACAGAACTCGCCGATGAACCGGTTTGAGACCGTCCCGCACATCCGGCAATGCGCGACCTATGATCACGCTCATGGCGTAGTCCATATAGGACTTTCGCATTTCATCTTCTATGTTAACGCTGACTTTATTCTGTTCAGATAGCATGGTTGAAACGTCCTCCGCAAAATCGGCTGAACTTGGTCCCCGTTGGACGGAACGAGCGCGACCTTCCTAAGTTAAACATCCAAATTCGAGACATTCAAAGCGTTTGACTCAATGAATTCACGCCGCGGTTCGACTTGATCTCCCATTAGCACGGTAAAAATCTGTTCCGCTTCATATGTGTCTTCTACTTTGACTTGAAGAAGGACTCGTTTATCTGGGTCCATCGTGGTTTCCCATAATTGATTGGGATTCATTTCTCCCAAACCCTTGTACCGCTGAATATATTGACCTTTTTTGGCACGAGCAAAAAAATAGTCAAGCAACTCTTGTCGGTCTTTGATTATGGTCTCTTCCTGTTCATCTTTTCTTACCAGTGCCCGCTCATTGAGACAGATATCTTCTACCTGCTTGTACGATTGAAGCAATAATTTATATTCGTACATAGAGAGACTTTCGAGAACTTTTTGGTCGATATGGCAGCGCAAACTGCCGTTGTTGTAAACAATTCGTGCAGGGTCTTTGAGAACCGTAAATTCAACCGTGGGTTCAATTTGCCGAAGCTTTTCTGCCAAGGGTTCAAGGTCCAGAAGGTCGGCAAAACCGTTTTGTAATTTGCCTCGTACAAACACTTTAAGCACTTCAGCATTGACACCTTTATGGACCATTTTTTCGAAATGTTCATTATAGTCAAGGATATTGCGTAACGTAGGGATGATCTGCTTTCCACGTAAGACTTTGCCGCTTTTTTCCATTCGTACAGACATGCCTTCAACGCCCTCGTCTAGCAAGTATTCTCGCAGCGCCTCTTCGTCTTTCAAATAAAGTTCTTTTTTGCCACGCTTGACTTTGTAAAGTGGGGGTTGCGCAATATAAAGGTGGCCACGTTCAACCAACTCTGGCATTTGCCGAAAGAAGAATGTCAGCAACAGGGTGCGAATATGTGAACCATCGACATCTGCATCTGTCATGATAATGATGCGATGATAACGAAGTTTGCTGAGGTCAAAATCTTCCTTTCCAATTCCTGTGCCCATTGCAGTGATCAGGGTGCGAATCTCGTTGGATGTGAGCATTTTGTCAAAACGGGCCTTTTCGACATTAAGAATCTTGCCTTTGAGTGGTAATATGGCTTGGTAGCGTCGCTCACGACCTTGTTTGGCACTCCCTCCGGCAGAGTCACCCTCCACCAAGTAGAGTTCACACAGGGCGGGATCTTTTTCCTGGCAATCGGCAAGTTTTCCTGGGAGTGCTAAGCCTTCTAGTGCTCCTTTTCGGCGAGTGAGATCGCGCGCCTTGCGCGCTGCCTCTCGGGCACGGGCTGCCTCGATCCCCTTTTCAAGGATTTTGCGCGCAACGGCTGGGTTCTCCTCAAGATATTCGGCAAGCTTTTCGTTCATCAGTGTTTCCACGAAACCCTTGATTTCCGAATTGCCCAGTTTCGTTTTGGTCTGCCCTTCAAATTGTGGATCAGGAACCTTAACCGAGATAATTGCGGCCATACCTTCTCGTAGATCATCGCCAGAGATTGACGTTTTCACATTCTTCAGCAGGTTGTTTGCCGTAGCATAAGTGTTCATGGTCCGCGTCAGCGCTGTTTTGAAACCGATTAAATGTGTCCCGCCTTCGTGAGTATTGATGTTGTTTGCAAAGGAAAATATTTTTTCATCATAAGCATCGTTATATTGGATGGCGACCTCTATTTCGACGCCTTCCTTGACACCAGTAAAATAAATTGGTTTCGGATGGAGTGGGTTTTTGGCTCGATTCAGATATTTGACAAATGACTCAATTCCGCCTTCGTAATGAAAAACATGGCTTTTTTCTGTGCGCTCATCGATAATTTCAATTTTTATTCCAGCATTAAGAAAGGCCAGTTCGCGCAACCGCTGAGAAAGGGTTTCAAAAGAAAATTCAGTGGTTTCAAATATTTCTGGGTCTGGCCAGAATAGAATTCGCGTTCCACGTCGCTTTGTGCTGCCGTCTTCTTTTAACGGGCAGGTGGGGACTCCTTTCTGGTAAGACTGCCGGTATATTTTCCCATCACGCCGGATTTCTAACTCCAACAGCTTTGACAGAGCATTGACAACTGACACCCCAACGCCATGCAGGCCACCAGAAACTTTGTAGGCTTCACTGTCGAATTTGCCTCCTGCATGCAAAACCGTCATAACCACTTCGGCCGCCGCTTTTTTTTGCGTTGGATGCATATCTACGGGAATCCCGCGACCATTGTCAACGACCGTAACCGAGTCGTCGACGTGAATGATTACCTTGACTTCGTCACAGTAGCCTGCCAAGGCTTCATCAATGGAATTATCCACCACTTCATAAACCAAGTGATGTAGACCCTGAACGGAGGTCGAGCCAATATACATCGCTGGTCGCTTGCGAACAGCGGACAATCCCTCAAGAACTTTAATACTGTCTGCATCGTAATCTTTGTTCAGTTTTTGTGTCATAATCATCTCATTCCGGAGACAAAGTGTTGATCTTTCCTTGGTCAACCCTATAATATCCTGCTTGATTTTTGACTGCTTCAGCCAAAATTTCCGGTGAAGCCGTCGTTAAAAAAACCTGGGTGCGTTGTTTTATTAAAAAATCGACAAATCGACTTTGCCGCTCCATATCTAGTTCGCTGGCGAGATCATCCAAAAGTAGTATGGGTGGTTCACCGAACAGCATTTGCTGATCGAGCACTTGCGCAGCTTTAAATGCCAAAAGAAAAGATCGTTGCTGACCTTGTGATCCAAAAGTTTTCAATGACTGCCCGTCCACATAAAAATCCAAATCGTCACGGTGCGGTCCAACCAACGTCTGTCCCAATTGCTTTTCTTTGATATGTTTCCGGTCCAATTCTGCGGCAAATTCTTCCTTCAATTCATCTTCATGCTTCTGGATGGTAGAATAGATGCAGTCGGCAGTCTCACTGCTCCCAACAATGTTTTGGTAAACGTCCTTTAAAAGAGGACGAATTCTCTCGACATAAATAATCCGGCTATGCCGTATTTGGACGCCTGCATTGATTAATGCGACCGTCCACGGCTGCAATTCTTGCTCACGTGCCTGCCGCTTGAGCAGTTGATTGCGTTGTTTGAGTATCCGTTCATATTGCTGGTAGTAATCAAGGTAATTCTTCTCTACATGAAGTATGGCTCGGTCGAGCAATGACCGGCGTCCGGCCGGATAGCCCCTTACTATGCCGAGTTCCTCTGGGGTAAATAAAACCGGCCGCAAATAACCAAAAAATTGCTTGAGTCTTTGAACTGGTTTTCCATTGACCCGCAGTGTGCGCCCATTGGGTGTCAACTTAATTTCCAGTTGGTGATTAACGCCTTGACTTGTCAACTGTCCCTTAAGAAAGGCCTGTTCTTCATGTTGGCATATAATCTCGTGATGTCGCGCAGGTCGAAAACTTTTTACGTAACCTAGAAGGTATATCGCTTCTAGCAAATTGGTTTTTCCTTGTGCATTTTTTCCCCAGATGATGTTGAAATTTTGATTCCAGTCCTGATTTACTTCAATCAAATTTCTAAATCTAAGTAATGCCAAATTATTCAATATCATCAGCAAATGAAGAAAAAAGCCTCTCGTTTAAGCAGGCTTTTTTGTCTGTCTAAATTTAAAGTCGCATCGGCATGACGACCGCAAGGTAACCATCCTCCTGGGCCGGTTTCAGGAGACCAGGGGATACATGATCTTTTAAAAACAATTGAATTTGATCTTGGTCTTGCACTTGCAGAATATCGAGTAGATAGCGGGCATTGAATCCAACTTCAAGTTCCGGTCCGACATAATCAACATCCAACTCTTCTCGGGCATCACCGAGCTCCGGATTAGACGACGACACCACCAACTGATTCTCTTTAAATGTCATTTTTACACCCCGAGATTTCTCACTAGACAGAATGATCATACGTCGCAAGGCGTGCAGAAGAGGATCCACTGCTATATCTGCCCGATGTTCATTCGTCTTGGGAATGACACGTTCATAATCAGGAAATTCACCGTCGACAAGCCTCATGATGATGACGGTTTGTTGTTTACTGACAACAGCATTGTTGTCCATAAAACCGATCAGGAGTTCACTATCACTTTCTTCGGCAAGCTTTTTCAGTTCCATGATTCCCTTACGAGGGAGAATCAGCCCCTGTTTTAACTCGTCACTGCTTACCGATTCGATTTCTTTATCTATAAGCGATAGTCGATGACCATCGGTTGCAACCATCCGTAAATAATTGGTCTCTGGCCTGACACAACAATAAATTCCATTGAGGTTGTATTTGCTTTCGTCATGTGAAACAGCAAATAACGTTTTTTCAATCATTTCTTTGCAAAGTTTGCTCGAAAGCTGGAGAAAATTTGCTTTGTCTGGTTGGGGAAAGTGTGGAAATTCATCTGCTGACAAGCCTACAATATTAAACTGCGCTTTGCCGCATTTCAATTCTATCCAGCTGTTTTCTTTAACATTGAATGAAATCTCTCGGTCCGGTAACTCTTTGATGATTTCATAAATTTTCTTTGCAGCAACCGTAATTTTACCTGGTTTCTTTATGTTGGCGGGATAAACAGAGCGCATTCCCACTTCTAAGTCGGTAGCGGTCAATTGCAATTCACCATCAGCACCTTCTATCAAAACATTGGAAAGAACAGGTATTGTATTGCGTTTTTCAACGATGGCTTGGACGCGACTCAGACCTTTGAGAAGAATGTCCTTTTCAACTGTGAAATGCATGGTCTCCTCCTTCAATCCACAGGTGTTACTAAAAAAAATAATTTAAGAATCTATAAACTTTAGTAGTAGTAACAGATTGCTGTTTATATGTTTATAAAGACAGTTAAGTAGCTTCTGGCCTGCAGTAAAGTTTGTGGATAACAAACTTGGATACCTTGTGAAACAAAAGTGTAAAAAATAGCTCTTTGATGAAGTTATCAGTTATCCCTACATTTATAAACGTACTTTTCACAGACTTTTCAAATACTTAGTTGGTTAATGAGTTTTTCAATGATTCTATGCTGTTACGTAGCTGATAGTCGCTTTCCATCAATTTGTCAATTTTCCGAATTGCATGAATAATTGTGGAATGGTCTTTGCCTCCAAAACGTTCACCAATTTCCGGATAAGATGAGGAAGTCAGCTGTCTTGCGAGAAACATGGCGATTTGCCGAGGAAGAACCACGGCTTTAAGTCGTTTTGCTGATTTGAGGTCGGAAATTTTTACATTAAAATGATTGCTTACGTGTTTAATAATTTCTTCAACGGTCAATTCCCTGTTTTTTTCAACCAAAATATCTTTTAATACGTTTTTGGCCATGTCCAACGAAATCGACGTGGCAGTCAAACTGGCAAAAGCTCCGATTCGCACCAGATAACCTTCAAGTTCACGGACATTGCTGCATACGGAACTCGCAAGAAACAAAGCGACATCTTCTGGTAAATGGATTCTGTTTTGTTCAGCCTTCATCTTTAATATTGCTTGTTTAGTTTCTACATCTGGAGGTTGTATGTCGGCAATAAGACCCCATTCAAAACGCGAGCGAAGACGTTCTTCAAGACCAGGAATTTCTTTGGGAAATTTATCCGATGTAACGACAATTTGTTTGTGGGATTCATATAAAGAATTAAATGTATGAAAAAATTCTTCCTGAGTCCGTTCTTTGCCTGCAATAAATTGGATATCATCAATTAAAAGGATATCCATGGACCGAAATTTTTTCCGAAATTCATCCATCCGGTTATATCGCAATGAGTTGATCAGTTCATTCATGAACTTTTCTGATGTGTAGTAGCAGACGCGCATGCCAGGATTTTTTTTCAGTACGGCATTCCCAATGGCATTGATTAGATGTGTTTTACCCAAGCCAACGCCGCCATAAATGAACAAAGGATTGTAAGTTGTTGCTGGATTGTTTGCGACCGCCATCGCGGCAGCATAGGCAAACTGGTTTGAAGAGCCGGAAACAAATTCTTTAAAAACGTATTTACGATTCAGATTAAGGTCAGTATGAGTGTGTTGGGACGGTAAAGATTGCCGTTTGGATTGCTGAATTGTATTCGGACCAGCCGACTCTGCATTGATGTCAGCAAGTTGAAGGCGGGCTTGCCCGGTAACATCAAATTGTAGATTATAGGAGATGGCTGACAGGTCAGCCAAAATTTTTTGTATGAGTTTGCCGTAGTTCTCCTTGACCCAGTCAAGTACAAAACGGTTTGGAACTTCCAAAACAATCAGGTCTTTTTCGATTTTGACCAGTTTAAGAGGTTTTATCCATGTTGAAAAATGCTGGGGACTGAGGTTCAGTTCCAGTTCGGCCAGGGTATCTTGCCAAAGTTTGCTTGATATAACATCCATAGCTTGTAGAAACTCAAACACCGACGGTCGAGGAGTTAATTATCCACAACGTTACAAACACCTGTGGATATCGTTTAAAGTTCAATGATTTTAGGTGTTTATCTATAAAAATAAGGTTGGGTGACCTGCTTCAATAAGCTAGCAGAGGACTTTTGATAATGCAAGGGAAAACCAAACATTTAATAACTGTCTGATATCGCGTTGTTTTTTCCTTCTTGACTTTCTTAACAATCTGTGTTTAATAAAATGCCTTTTGTGAAGTCAATCTGATTTAAGAGTCTTTATAGATAAACGAGAACGGATTAATCAGGAGCAAGTAAAGGTTATGAAACGTACCTATCAACCAAGCCGGATTCGTCGCAAGCGGACTCATGGTTTTCGTAAGCGTATGCGAACTCAAAACGGTGCCAATGTCATCAAACGTCGCCGTGCCAGAGGTCGCAAACGACTAGCGGCAACGACACCAAGCAAATAAGAAAGTTGTGGTCGGGTGAAGGACCGCTATGTTTTTCCTGCAACCAATCGACTCCGTTGTTCTAAAGAATATCAAGACGTTTGGGCTAGGGGAACGCGACATCACACGGCTCATTTCATCATCCTTATTTGTCCGAACAACACAGATCTGAATCGACTCGGCATTACAGTCAGTCGCAAAGTAGGAAATGCCGTGTGTCGAAATCAAATAAAGAGGTGGTTGCGAGAGTACTTTCGTCTCCATCTCAGAGATTTGAAGGTATGCTTGGATATTTCCATTGTCGCCAAGAGGACTGCCAGCAAAGCAAAGCATTCAGATCTTGTTCAGGAGCTAAATAGCGTCTTTGCTCGCCTGGAGACCGATGATCATGTTTAAGCGGTTAGTAATCGCGGGCATCACATTTTATCAAAACGTTCTCTCACCCTTGAAACCGCCTTTGTGTCGGTTTTATCCTTCTTGCTCTACATATTCGCGGGAAGCGATCATGCGTCACGGAATATTTGCAGGTTCCTGGTTGTCAATCAAGCGTCTGGCGCGTTGTCATCCATGGCATCCCGGTGGTTACGATCCTGTCGATTAATGCGGTTTCTTGCTGGAGCGATTAAAAGATGAATGCTAATGAAAACAAGAATCTGATTGTTGCACTTCTTTTGATGTTGGCGGTGTGGTTTGGCTTCAGCCTCCTTTTTCCCCCAGAGCCACAACCGGACAAAACAGCAGCCAATGCCCCACAGCAACAAGAAACCTTGCAACCTCAAGAGCCTGTTGCTCCAACCCGTCTTTCGGAAGCATCGCTGCCAGCCGAGTCGAGCGAGCTGTCCGAATCGGTTTCAGTTATTGAAAGACCGGCCCGGGATATTGTTGTCGAAACAGACTTTTACCGGGCAGTCTTCACCAGCTCTGGGGCAAGACTAACTTCTTTCGAGCTGAAAAAATACCGGACGACATCGGATCCTGGCTCTCCGCCAGAACAAATGTTTGAGGCGGGTCCATTGC
>JAFDBS010000042.1 GCA_019313185.1 Deltaproteobacteria bacterium
GTTTGAACGAATATCGCCTTAACGTTCTGCGGGCAAACAAGGTTTGTTGTATTTTAAAAAACGGTGCTATTTTTTTTGATATCAGACGTTTCTTCAGTGCCCAGGCTTTGAGGTATAGCGGTAAAACTCCCCAGTGTGGATTTTCTCCATACCTTAAAATCGTTTCATTTAGGCTTTTTATTAATTAATTGTATCAATATTCCACGATCATCGCTCTGGATAATCGGTAATGGCCTTGCAAACGCCCGAATACTCTTGTGATAAACCGATGTTTGATTTTGGCACTTAGATTGCTATTGATAATCCGCAGGGAGATTGGGTGCAAGCATAACCTGTCAAAAAAACTGAGCTGAATGTTTTTGTCTTTCAAAAACATAGTTCTGAAGGGGGTGGTTGGTAGCATAAAATTATCTCTTCACTTCCAATGGTTTACATCAATTCAAGAGGTTTCATTTAACCCAACTCTTTAAATACCAAATTGCTGGGTAATTAAAGGGTCCATACTAAAAACAGGAGGAAAGCAATGCCACATTTTAGAGATGCAAAACGTACCCTGAGCAAAGAAAGAGAAGAGTACCCGATCAAGATGCAGCATGCTTACCCGTCAGTCAATATCGGCTGGGGTGCGCACAGCATGGTCGGCAACGATGCCAAGGCGCTGGGGATGACCAATGCCCTGATCGTCACGACAGGCCTGAAGGGCACCGGGATCATCGAAGAGATTCAAGGGATCCTGAAGCACGCCGGCGTTGCATCGGAAGTTTTTGACAAAGCAACTGGCAATCCTAAAGACTTCGAAGTCATGGAAGGTTACAAAATCCTGGCCGGTGGCAAATTCGACGGTTTGATCAGTATCGGTGGTGGGAGTTCAACTGACTGCTGTAAAGCTATCAAATTGGTTTACAGCCATGACGGTCAAGATGTTCGTTCTTTTGAAGGCGCTTTCAAGGCGACCAAGCCGAACAAGATCCCCCAATTGGCAATTAACACCACTTCAGGAACCGGTTCTGAGGTGTCTTGTTTCTCGATCATCAATCACACTGAAAAAATGTACAAGATGGCTCTTTTTGATCCGAACTGTACCCCAAGCAAGTCAGTGAACGACCCTCTGATCCATCAGTGTATGCCTCAGGATCTGGCAGCTTACACCGGCATGGACGCACTGACTCACGCTGTTGAAGCAATTGCCTCACGCCTTTGCGTTCAATCAGCTTACGGCCCAGGCCTGTGGGCGATCACCCAGATTTTCGAAAATCTGCGTCAGTCTGCAAATAACCGTAACAACAGCAAGGCTGTTGAGCAGATGGTGTGGGCCGAGATGGCAGCGGCTTACAGTTTCAACAGCGCCGGTTTGGGGATTGTTCATTCGATGGCTCACGCCATGGGCGGACTGTATGACTCTCCGCATGGTCTGTGTAACGCCATTGCCCTGGTTGACGTCTCCCGTATGAACCTGCCGGCTTGCCCTGAGCGTTTTGCCATGATGGCCCGCGCAGCCGGTGTCGACACCAGAAACCTTTCCGACATGAAGGCCGGTGAGGTATTCATCGACATGATGCAGGAGCTCAAAGATGACCTGGGTATCACCACCCGGTTTGCAGACCTGGGTCTGCAGGAAAAAGATCTCGACGGCTTGAGCAAGTTCGCAGCTGCCGACATCTGTTCCGAAGGCAACCCCGTGGATATCGGTTTCGACAACATGAAGGCTGTATTCAAGGGCTGTATGTAAGTCAATGAAAAGTTGAGTTGCGTCGCTAGTCGTTCGTAACTTAACGTCACGTCATGTGAGGGGCCGCCGGCAAAGAAACTCGTTCAGCGTCGGTGGCCCCTTTTCATTGGAACAAACAATGCATTATAATGATAAATGTATTACTTTTTATCATTCCACAGACACGAGGTAAATTCATGACGACTCAACAAGATGTCAAAGAGTCTCTCAAGCGGGGCGGCTACATTGCCGATGAAGCCATTGCAACGGCGGTTTTTTTGGCCTTGCGAATGCAAAAGCCGATCCTGATCGAAGGCCCTCCAGGAGTTGGCAAGACCGGTTTGGCCAAAACCCTCTCGCAAGTCCTCGACTTCCCGCTCGTCAGGCTCCAATGTTACGAAGGAATCGATGAAGGCAAGGCTCTTTACGACTGGGAATATGGCAAACAATTGCTTTACACCCAGATGCTTCGTACGCAACTTGACAATCAACTCAGCACTGCCACCGACCTCAGAGATGCTGTCGAGAAGCTGGCCAGCGAAGAGAGCCTGTTTTTCTCGGAAAATTTTCTGGTCCAACGACCAGTTTTGAGGAGTTTCCTTTCTGAAAAACGATCGGTTCTCCTGATTGATGAAATTGATCGTTCTGACGATGAATTTGAAGCCTTGCTCTTGGAATGTTTAAGTGACTTTCAGGTTTCGATCCCCGAACTGGGCGTTCTGGAGGCGATCAACAAACCTCTTGCCATTTTAACCAGTAACGGCACCCGAATGATTTCAGATGCGTTGCGGCGCAGATGTTTGTACCTGTATATCAATTATCCAGACGTCGAACGTGAAGTCGCAATCGTTCGTGCACGGTTTCCGGAAATTTGCGATGAGTTGGCCCACCAAATGGTCGGGTTTTTGCGAAAAGCCCGCGATCTGAACCTGCGCAAACCGCCTAGCGTTTCGGAAACGCTGGACTGGGCAGAAGTGTTGTCCATTCTCCATATAGACAAATTGACGCCAGAAGTCGTGGCCAATACCGTCGGTGTGATTTCAAAACATCAGGCCGACTTGGAAAAAGTCGAAGAGTTGGCCACGGAGGAACTCGGCCAGTAATGGAAAGAATCATCAGCAGATTTGTGTCCGAGTTAAGAAAGGAAGGGCTGCGGGTTTCCCCCGGAGAAAGCCTTGATGCAGTTTGTGCGCTGGCTCTTGGTAACATGGCAAACCGGGAGTCGGTCCGCGAACTTCTCAGGTTGACACTGGTTAAGAATGTCAACGACATCCCGGTTTTTGACGAAGTCTTCAATCATTTTTTTAACAGTTACCCGGACGGCCGTGGGTTGAATGTTGCCAACCTGCTGGATGAATCGATTTTCGGTGTGGATGGTGAGCAGATGCTCGGCACCAACCCGGAAATGATCAATGAAAACATGACGCTTGCCAATGTTGACGCCGGGTTGCGTCCCGAAGATTTAAAAGATCTCGTGGCCCTCAAAGAAATCGACATGGATCAACTCGATGGCTCGGAACTCGATATTCAGCTCAAGGGATATCGGGGGGTCATGGAGGCGCCACGACCTTCAAACAGGATGCCTCAGGGGCCAATTACCACCGCATTTAAGCCACCATTAATGTCTCAAAAGCGAGACATCACATTTTCTCAGCGAGAAATTGAGGAGATGGAAGATGCCGTCAATCGCATGCTTTTGAGGTTAAAAAAAGATATCCGCCGCATCAAGAATATGGAAAACCGCGGCAAGATCCACGTGATCCGTACCATCCAAAAAAACTACCGCAACGGCATGGTCCCGTTTCTGCTCGCCCTGAGGCGTAAACGCAAGCAAAAACCACGTCTTGTCGTGTTTTGCGATGTCAGTTTTTCTGTCAGCCATGCCGCCCATTTCATGCTGTTGCTGCTGCATACGCTGCACAACCGCATGATGGATGTGCGCAGTTTTATTTTCAACGCCGAATTGGCAGAAATCACCGAAATGCTGACCAACACGCCGATCAACAACATGCTCGATGCCATTGACAGCGGCGATATCGTCAATTTGGACGACAACAGCAATTACGGCAAAGTGTTTCTGAAATTCAAAGACAAGTATTTCGATAATCTCCGTGGCAAGCCGGCAGTCATATTTCTCGGTGATGCCCGGAACAATTTCAACAAGGCGAATGAATGGGTCCTTGAGCAACTGCGGGAGAAAGCAGGCTACATGCTTTGGTTGACCCCAGAAGATCGCGATTTGTGGAAACGTGGCGATTGCATAATCGAAAAATACGGTGCTTATTGCGATCGCGTTGAAGAGGTTAAAAGCGTTGATGAATTGAACCTGATCGTTGAAGACCTCTTCCGAAACATTTACTTAGAAGATGAACATCGGGCGATGCGTTCGATAAAGCGTGTTGACGATGAGGATGAATATGATTACCGTGATTATTATACGCGCGGCAAGGAGCAAACTCCTCCGAGATTTGACACGGAGATCAGCCGCCACTGGTAACAACCTAACAGGAGTGAAAGCCATGGAAGAACGTACGCAGGTGACGCAATTTAAGGGCAATCCCGTTTCCTTGCTCGGTCCTGAACTCAAAGTTGGAGACAAAGCTCCAGACTTTCTTGTTGTCGATACAGATTTGAATCCGGTGACGCTTAAAGATTTTCATGGCAAAACCAAGATCATTTGTACCGTCCCATCGTTGGATACGCCAGTCTGTGATACTGAAGCCAAGAAATTCAACGACGAAGCCATTAAGCTTGACGATAAAACGATGGTCTTGGTTGTCAGCCTGGACTTGCCATTCGCTCAGAAGCGTTGGTGTGCCAACACAGGTGCTGACCGCCTCAAGCTGCTGTCGGATTATCAGGATTGCAACTTTGCCATGGCATACGGAGTTCTCATCAAGGAGTTGAAACTCTTGTCCCGTTCCATTTTTATCGTCGATGCAGATGACACCATCCGGTATGTACAACATGTGCCGGAAATCACTCAGGAACCAGATTATGCCGCTGTTTTGGATGCGGCAAAAAATGATATTGTGACCTCACAGGTCCCTGGAGATGGTTTCTGCGGTGCATATTAACGGTGCTCATATCTGTTAGGCATCCCTACCGATTCGTGCAATGAACAACTCAATTTCCCTTCGAGGAGGCGTTATGAAATGTGACAGCAAATATCACGTCAACCACATGTGTTCTATGAGAGAACAGGGGCGGTTGGACTGTATCAAGGAGTTTTCCAGTCAACCAACGGTTGAATGCAGACATTGCGGAGCGATGGCAAACAGCTCAAAATATGTGTGCGCGGCTCATATGATCGATACGGCGCCCAATGTTGAAGGTGGCCACGGAAATGTTGGAATTGACGAGATTGGGAAGTTGCATCACACCGGCCCCAAGAAAAAGACTTAAGGCGCTGAATTCGATTTTGTGGAGCATTCCAAATGGCTGAAGACATTCGAACGCAGATTAGAAGGTTGCTCGTCGAGCGCAATGCCGTCTTGCTTGCCCACAACTACATGCGGGATGAAGTTCAGGAGATCGCTGATATCACAGGGGATTCTCTGGGGCTGTCAATTGAGGCGTCGGAAACAGATGCTGATGTTATCGTTTTCTGCGGGGTTCATTTTATGGCAGAGTCGGCATCAATTCTCTCGCCACAAAAAACAGTTTTGTTGCCAAGACTTGACGCGGGGTGCCCCATGGCTGACATGGTCAGCGTCGACGGACTCAAAAAACTAAAAGCCGAACACCCCGGCGTGCCTGTTGTGACCTATGTCAATTCATCAGCTGAAGTCAAGGCTTACTCAGATATATGTTGTACGTCAGCGAACGCTATCAAGGTTGTCAAATCTATCGACTCAAAGGAACTCATCTTTGTTCCAGATCGTAACCTCGGTCGATGGATTGCCCAGTTTGTGCCCGAAAAGCAGTTTATTTATTGGGAAGGGTACTGTCCTTCTCATGAAAGAATGACTCTCAAGGACGTTCTTCAACGCAAAACAGAGCATCCAGATGCTTTGTTCGTGTGCCATCCTGAAAGTGCTCCAGAAGTCTCTGCCATCGCCGACCATGTCTGCTCAACGAGTGGCATGTATGCTTGGTGTCGTGAAAGTCATGCACGAAAATTCATTATCGGAACAGAGCCTGGCATTCTCTATCGTCTTCGCAAGGAAAATCCGGACAAAGAGTTCATTTTGGCTTCTTCGGCACTGATATGCCCCAACATGAAACTCACGTCGCTTGAAGATGTGCTGGTGGCCCTGCAGACAATGACCCCTGTTGTGACGGTTCCTGAACAACTACGCATCAAAGCAAGACTCGCCCTTCAACGCATGCTTGATGTGCCAAGAGACTGATTCCGCTTAACATTTCGTGAAATGTAATATAAATCATCCTCTCTGACTCGTGATAGGAGATTGCCCAGGTCTCTCCTCCATGTTGCGCCACGCGTGTTCTGCTGTATACATTGATGTGGATTTGTGTTTTGCATCAATGCATGGTAGCTGATCAACTGTTAGATAAAGTTCACCAAAGTTGACAGATCACATGCAGTGACCAAGAATAGAGACCTGTTTCGCGTGGCAGGCTTTACAGGACGTCGACGCTTTTGCATACGGAAGCAATGAGGACATTGAGCCTATTCAAAGATTGATGCCACGATCTTCAAAGCGTGGTGTTTGCTTTTCCGTGTTCCCGGGCACTGATCTTTTAACCAAACAGTTCCTTTAAGACTTCAGTGTGATTCGGAAACCCCAACTCCATAACCTGCTCAATAATGAGTACTTCCTGGGTTTCTTTGCCTCTAAACGGTTTCAGCAGGTTCCGCGGTTGTTTGGATGTGATGCCGAATATGACCAACGTATTGTCCAATCCATTTCGAACATCATACAGTCCAAATTCATCTTCCGACAACAGAATGCCTGTTTCCTCAAACAGCTCTCTTTTGGCGGCAATCTGCCAGGTCTCCCCGGCATCAATATAACCACCTGGAAAGGTCAGCGTGCCTTTTTGAGGTTCGGTATCTCTACGAATCACAACCAATCCATTGTCAAGGCGGACAAGGGCCACAACAACCGGAAGGGGGTTCAGATAAGACGTTTGACCGCAAGAGAAACATGTCTTAGGCCAGTCAACATGATTGTGCTTTGCACCGCAATGTGAGCAGAAAGCATGAGTTTGAGACATTTGACACCTATAATTTAATCATCGCAGGTCAATTTATAATCAAAGTTGACTCATTGGATAGTTAAAAAATTCAAAAAGAGTTATATTGTTCTTGCATGTGAAATGCAGGTTTTGTTCCGTTTTTATGTCATTATGTTGACAGATTGTGTCTAAATGACCCCCCTTTGTTGTAGACTAATATCACACTGTAGAATATATCTACAATATCTCGTCCCTGTTGCGTTGCCTTTCAGGGTCGCCCTGTCCATTTTCTCTACATAAACTGTATACAGTTTTTATTTCCACATTCGCTAAACCCTCAAAATTTCAAAGTAAACCGATGTTTTGTTCTGGCATTACCGTTGCAAGCATATGTGACAAGCCAGCGCGTTTCTGATTTGCGCAAAACAAATGAGAGAAGGAGTGGAAGAATGGAAAAGAAGTTTGATGCGGAAAAGCAGGAAAAAGAAACCTGCAACGAAGAGCCTCAGATCTTGGAAGATATCCAAATCGA
>JAFDBS010000043.1 GCA_019313185.1 Deltaproteobacteria bacterium
GAGTACATGGTCGAGTTAAGCCAGTAATGCCGGGCCGGCAAGGCCGTTGAAATCGCTGGCCTGATCTCTTCATCAGGATGACCGGCCCTGACTCGGAGTGCTGCCGAAATCAGGGCCCTGGGGACTTTCCCCGTTGCCGCCCGGCTTGTCCCCGGCAGATCAACCTCTTAGAGTCGAGCGACTGTCGCGTACAGAAGCAGATTGGCTGATATAACTCTGCCGGCTCCAAAGCAGAAGTCCATGTCAAGGGTTTTGACTGGTCCTGCCGATTTGTTAAAGCGGTTGTGCGTTGCACAATGCCCTGACCAAGCTTGCCATTCCATATGAGTGGAACGAAATAATAAAAATCTGTTATGAAACGCCCGTTTTCCCCCTGTCAGATCGATTTCATCCGCCATGTCGGCAACATCGTCTCTCTTCAGCAGATGGAAGTCGGTCGATGCATGCTCTTGACTTGGGCGCAGAATCTTCTATTTGAGCAGTCACTCGCCTCAAATCAGACAGAAGTGGACTGCCAACCACGTTTGCTGTAACAAGTTTTCACATGATCTGATGAGAAACCGGTTCTGTTGAGACAATAGTTGTTGCCTGAGGAGGCTTCCACCTGTAAAAATAGGCTGGCATTGTTTTGAGCGCCCGTAGCTCAATTGGATAGAGCACCAGACTTCGGATCTGGGGGTTGAGGGTTCGACTCCTTCCGGGCGCGCTCAGAAGTCTTTCACGGCAATAAAAGCTTGCCAGGCCGGTACATATCGTAAAAACTGACCTGACAGCCCATTTTTGGCCTGGGGCCGAATGATCTCCCAAGCCATTTTTCACGTTGCACACCAGCCTTATGCACCCCAGATCGTCGAAAAGAACCTCTCTTATCCCACGCTTTTTTCCGTTTCTGCAGACCCGGTTTCTGGTCTGCGTTCTGATCGCACTGATCCTGTCAAGTTGCGGCAACAGTTATTATCAAGGGCCAAGATCTGATCATTTTGACGGCAACAGGTTTTCTAACCCATGGGACCCTATGCCGAACCGCTTCCTTGATTTTTTAAAATGGCGGTTCACAGCAGATCGAGGACCTTGGCCAGAATCGATCGAAGTCAAACCGACCAAACCGCCTGAACGCGTGACCGGCAGCGAGTTGCGCGTGACGTATATCGGCCATGCTACCGTTTTACTGCAAACCGCCGGGATGAACATCCTGACTGACCCCATCTGGTCAGACCGGGCCAGCCCTTTCAGTTTTGCGGGGCCGAAAAGGGTTACCGCTGCCGGGGTAAAGTTTGAAGATCTCCCGCCGATTGATTTGGTCTTGGTCAGCCATAACCATTACGATCATCTTGACATGAGAACTTTGCAGAGACTCTACGAGGCATCGGACCCTTTGGTGGTCACGGCGCTTGGCAACGACACAATTATCCACCGTGAAATCCCCAAAATGAATGTCAGGGCTCTCGACTGGGGGCAGGATTTGACGGTCTCGGAAGCCATCACCGTTAGCCTTGCCCCAATGCAGCATTGGTCGGCACGCGGGCTTTTTGACCGGAACGAAGCGTTGTGGGCCGCTTTTGTCATTGAAGCCCCAGGCGGACCGATTTATTTTTTAGCTGATGCAGGCTATGAAAAGAGCTTGTCCCTTGACGTTGTGTCCAAGCATGGCACACCGCGTTTGAGTTTGCTTCCCGTCGGAGCTTATGAACCGCTCTGGTTTATGCAGTACGCTCATATCACTCCGGAACAAGCTGTTCAGACTTTTTTGGATTTGGGTCAAGGCTACGCGATGGGCACACAACATGAGGTTTTTCCTCTCGCTGATGAAGGCTATGCCGAACCACGAGAAGATTTGAACCATGCGTTGGTCAGCAAAGGTTTGAGCCGCGCACATTTCCGATTGCCCAAGGTCGCAGAGTGGTTTATGGTTCCAAAACGCGATCCTTAAAGCTTCTAGCTGGCTGCCTGTTCAAAGGCCGAAGCGAGCACAGCTCTTCTGCTGAGTCACCAAAAGAATTGTTCAAAAGAAGTTCCAAGATTAATCAAAGACCTGTCATACACCTGGCCTTGCCCTGTAGAGCCTTTACGAATCAGGATTCCGGTGTTCTATTTTGTTCCGCCTGACGCGCATTGCCGGGCGGATTGATCGGCGTCAGATTTGAGTTTTGTTTTTTGGAAATGATGACATGAGAATGATCGTACAGCAGACTTTTGTCGTCGAAAAACAACCGCAAAGCGCTACATTTTTCGACTTGAGCAGCCGATTTCAAAGAAATTTTACGGTTTTTGGTATAACAGTAATCCCAGTAACTGTATCCGGAGCTTGCCGAGGCGAAGAAGTCTGGATTCCTCAGAGCCAACTTCGCTTCCGTCTGCGTCGTTGTGCCCAGATAAAACGTTTTATCTGGGCTGAAAGGATCATCTGTGGCAACGACTAAAGTTGCCATCTCCGACAGTTCGGGAGCAATCCAATTTTCAAGGGCATACTTAACGCCTACAAAGGTCTCAGCGCCAGAACATGCGGTTAATATCAAACCCAGCAGGCACGAACCGCTGGTGAATTGCAAACATTTTCGAAACATTCTCCATCGCTTTCTTATTTCGAAAGGGCAGGCTATAACTATAGTAGTAGACTTTCAGGTCTCTTGTCCACCGCTCCGCTAAATTGGAACATTCAAGGGTTAATTGGAAAAACCTACTTGTCCAGGTGAGCAAATCTCATTCCGCTCTCCCCAGCATGCTTTTCAAAGAACAAACCCAGGGCGAGAGCATTCAAAAAAACGGACAGGACATATCGGGTTGACCTCTTGAGAATGTCTAGAGCCCTGCCGGCAAACTAGCGAAAAGGCGCTGCATGGCAATCTGCAGCCGCTCACGCCGGACGGCGTCGGGCAGTTCCAGGTGGGCATAGCCCTGAAGTGCTGAACGCCAAAGTGAGGTGTGGCCGGCTGGGTCGGCTATATCAACGACAATCGATCCTTTCTCGTAAATTTCGGGGTCTGGGTTGTCGTCAACCATTCCCGGACTTATGCCAAATCGTTGGTTGATCTCAACATCAGACAGGCTTTGCGCCAATGCGACAACATAGGCAATTTCGAATTGACCGTTTGAATCGACCATCCGGTAACCTTTCTGCCGCATAACTTGGTCAATGGCGTCGCGGAGGATGCCATTCAAGTTCCGATCGTCAAGGCGAGGGTCTTGGTAAAATTGGCTGGCGGTTTCCGCAAAGGAAAAGCTCGTTCCTTTGGCAAAATTCAA
>JAFDBS010000044.1 GCA_019313185.1 Deltaproteobacteria bacterium
ATACATAAGGCAAAAAAGCAATTCCATCACAAAAGAGCACCACAATGTGTGGTGCTCCCATTATTGAACTCAAGCGACTTTCTCGCCGCAAGTAGAGTTAAATGTCAAATTTTTCAACACGCTAAGTGAACGGCTTGTCCTAATTAGGAGGGCTTTTTCTTAATTTGCTGTGAATGTCAATTTCAAAGGGTTTTATCTCGACCACGAATTACGAGTCACAAACAAGGTTCTTCGCACGGAGTCATATCATGATCACAAGAGCTATCGGAATTGCCCTCCTCATCGCCGGAATCGGTATGGTTTTTTGGGGCTATCAAATATCAGAATCATTGACTGTACAATTGACTTCCAAGATCTCTGGTGCTCTGCCTGATGAAGTGATGTATCGGTATATTGCCGGATCTGCAAGTGGGATTGCGGGGTTGTTTTTGGTGTTAAAGGGTTAACTTCAGACTCTTTTCATAGCTCCGTTAACCTCTTTTCCTTAGCCCCAGCTTTTCTTAAGAAGCTGAGATTGAAAATTGCAAGCATGAGATGAATTTTGGTCGGTCTTAAAAGTCACTACGGCTAGAAGGGATTAATGCCGACTGCCTGTTTGCTGGATTGCAGGACTTTCATTCATTGTCAGGAATCGCTTATCGTCTGCAGGCATTGTTTCTCAGAGGATTTGACAAAAATCCAAAAGAAGCATTCATCGATCATCCAACGAGACTCACTGGCTAAAGATTAACGCAAAAGCGCCGACAGAGCTTGTGCTGTTTCAGTCGGCAACCTCGTTCCGATACCAAATTAAAGTTCTCCGAATCAATCATCACCCAAGGGATTTTCCTAGGAGCAGTTCGAGTTGTTAATGAAACAGGGAACATCGTCATGTCGCTCGACCTGGATCGTTGAATGCTCGATTTCGAAACGGTCATGAAGTTGTTGCTGAATATTAGACAGAAAATCCTTGGGCAAGACATCTTTGTCGACAGTCAGATGGACGGTCAGCGCGACGTCTGTCGTACTAAGAGGCCAAACATGCAAGTCGTGAATCCGGGAGACATTTTCAAGCCCGGCGAGGTAGTTTTTTATTTCTGGCATGTCGATGTGTTGAGGCACGGCATCGATAGCCAAATTTAGGGAATCGCGCAATAATGGCCAGGTACCGCATAGGATGACGGCGACAATTAGCAGGCTGACGATAGGATCGATCAACCTCCAGTCTGTAGCTATGATCATGATTCCGGAAACCACGACTCCTAGAGAAATTCCTGCATCAGCGGCCATGTGCAGGAATGCCCCTCTGATATTCAAGTCACGCTTCTGTCCTGATAGAAATAATAGTGCCGTAATGGTGTTGATAACAACGCCAACACTTGCAACTACAATTACAGTCATGCCTTTAACCGCTTGAGGCTGACTGAAACGACCTATGGCTTCCCAAGCGATTCCACCCAGAGCAACTAGGAGCAACATGGCACTGGCCAAGGAGGCGATGATGGTTCCTTTGCGAAAGCCGTAGGTCCTTTTTTCTGTTGCATCCCTGCTCGCCAGCAGAACTGCAGCCCAGGCTAGTAGAAGGCTGAAAACATCACTCAAGTTATGACCGGCATCTGCAATCAGCGCCAGAGATTCTGCGGCAATTCCATAGCTAAATTCAATGGCCACGAAAATGAGGTTAAGGACTAAACCGATTGCAAAGGCTCGATTATAATCATTAATTTGGTGTGTATGATCATGTGGCATGAATACCCTTGAGTGAATATTTGTGGCTGCTGAGAACAAAGCCTTCAGTGCACTTTCTATTATTATAGCGAATGGTGACCATCGTCGCACTCAGTTCTTAAATTAGCCGTCTATTCCATATGACACGGGTTTTCGATGGAAAATCGGCTTATTATTGATCGACACATAAGGAAGCATTTTAATCTGAACGAAAATGGCCAGCTGGTAACGGGTGGACTTAACTTTTTGTAAATAATTTTCAAAAAAAGTTTATTCTCTGCTTGACATATCTGACAAAATTAGTAATATATAAAACAAAAGAACGAACTTCATGTTCTTCCTCCTTAAAAACAAAAAACCTATTTCCCCACAGTTCCCCTCCTTACTGTGGGGTTTTTTTTATCAGTTTGCAGGGTTTCAGAGAGTTTTTCCGATCGACCAAATCTTCGTACTTCAAAATCATGAGCAAAACTTTTTATAAATATCTTATCGGTGATTCCTTCACAACCCCATCTATCTTACTCAGCACCAGTAGCTAAAATCCCTGATATTTTTCTTGCAAACACTTACTGATTATCGTATATATTAATTTATATATATAATAAAAACTTAAGCAGGGAGAGTTTTAACAATGAATCTTTCACTATCCTCACCAAAGTGGAATCCTTACCTTGCCGGTGCCTTAGTTGGAATTCTCGCTGTCTTATCGGTTGTTGTGACGACACTTGTAATCGACAAGCCCAAATATCTGGGTGCATCGACCACATTCGTTCGGGCAACTGGTCTGGTGGAGCAGGTAGTTTCCCCGGAACATGTGTCGGAAAATGCTTACTTCCAAAAAACCAAGATCAAAATTGACTGGCAGATGATGTTTGTGGTCGGCATCTTTGGCGGGGCTTTTCTGGCATCACGGCTTGGTCGATCTGCAAAGCTGGAAACGGTTCCACCAATTTGGGAACAGCGCTTCGGAGCCAACCCTGTGAAGCGAGCGGTTGGAGCCTTCTTCGGCGGGACGATTCTTCTGTTTGGTGCGCGTTTGGCAGGAGGTTGCCCCAGTGGACATGGCCTGTCAGGAAACATGCAATTGGCCATGAGTGGCCTCCTTGCCTTGGTTTTTTTTATGGTAGGTGGCATTTTGGCAGCGCACTTAATTTATGGTAAAGGAGGAAAATGATGGAACAAGTCATCGGGTTGATTACGGGGCTGCTCTTTGGTTTCCTGCTACAAAAAGGT
Organism: Deltaproteobacteria bacterium; assembly: GCA_019313185.1. Classification (GTDB taxonomy): domain Bacteria; phylum Desulfobacterota; class Desulfuromonadia; order Desulfuromonadales; family BM103; genus JAFDBS01. Next base: position 2,941 of record JAFDBS010000044.1, read on the forward strand.
GAAGTCCTGCGATTTGAACGCCAGGTCGGTTTCATGCTTTTAAAAGATATGACGATTATCAAGTTCATGATGTCGGCGGTTCTAGTCGGCATGGTTGGTATCTACGCTTGTCACGCAATTGGCCTAATCAGCCTCAGCATTAAAGCAACCAACGTTGCCGCCATTGTGCTTGGTGGACTATTGTTTGGAATCGGGTGGGCGATTGCTGGATACTGCCCGGGAACTTCGGTTGGGGCATTGGCGGAAGGTCGAATTCACGCTTTTTGGGCTATTGCCGGTATGTTGGCTGGAGCGGCTCTTTACGCAGAGGTCTACCCTTTTATGCAACAGACACTGCTGGCTTGGGGCAATTTTGGAAAGCTAACCCTCCCAGAGGTTTTAGGGCTTTCACCTTGGTTTGTGATCATTCCTTTCATCATGATCGGACTGGGCCTCTTCACTTGGTTTGAAAAAAAAGGCCTATAGTCTCAGTAATTATTGAAGTTCACAGTCATAAGAAAAAATGGCTCTTCCGTTTTGGAGGGGCCATCCTCGTTTTTCAGCAATTATAGAAAGCAATCCACTGGAGCTAATCTTAAATCGATAAAGTCAGGAAAAGGAGATTTAGGAAATGTTCAAAACGAATTAGACAATGGGACCTGATTTTCCTCAACTATTTAATTAGAGCGTAGGCAGAATATCAACCGTTCTTGAAAGCTAGGGATAGGATGCAGCTCAGTGGGACGAAAAGAAGATATAGATAAATATGTGCTCTACTAATCATCGGATTCTTCACTTAACTCATGAAGTTTGGCACGCAATTTCTGCTGGTGCTGCGCCTTCAAATCTGTTTTATTTTTTTTTACATCCAGATTCAAGCTGTCGATAAAAACACTCTCGAGCTCTTTCGGTAGCCCTTCAATAGACAAGCTTGCCCTCTCACGTATTCCCTCAAATATTCTAATTTTTTCATCGAGAAAGGCTGTTGCATCAAGCCCCAGGCCAGCAACATAATCACCATATCTTTGTAAGCGGCTATGAAGAAGATGCACGTACTCTCCTAACAGAAACTCTGTTGCAATGATAAAGGGGCGTGGCGGCTTGGACGCAAGGGTATTCAGAGCATTGATAATGTCGAACATGCTGTCTGAAAAGCTCATCAGAAGCTCACGATATTCGACATCGATTCTTTCAGCTTCTCGGATTTTTTCGTCAAACCTTGCACCCTTGGACCACCATACTGACAATATAAAACCTAAAGTGACAGCGAAAAGCGTTGTAACAATCACTTTGATAGCATAAAGAGGACCAGCTAATACGGGCATATTTTCGAACAGATAAATGGTTCCACCAAAAAGCACGAAAAAAACGAGAAGTAGCGCGAAGGCCGGCGTGGAGAACATATTCGCCTTGAGCTTCTTCCGTGCTTTATTTATCCATTCGCCGTGTGTAAGCTCCTCATGTTTTCTAAGGCCAGACTGTGCTTCACGCTTAAGAAGGACGTCGGTTGCCGTCTCCCCCGAGTGCTCCCCTTTGGACATACTTTCTTTTATATATTCAGTCATAGCTTGTTCCTCCACTTACCCCAAAACGCTCAATGCGGGCGTACTCTCGGCATTATCAGTGCTTGTACTCTCCCACTAACGTTACCGTTGTTCCATGCTTAGAAAGAGAAGTGTTACTCTGAGTGACCTTCAATAAATATGACTTCTCGTTGTTGACTACTCCAAAGACTGCCCCTGCTGCTTTATCTCCAGCTGTTTCAAGCCGCAAGTATGATACGTCATCACCATCCGTAGTCTTTGTAATCAATTGTCCTCTGGTTTTGACGTCATCGTAATCTTCGAGAGTCATCTCAACGAGTTTACTAGCGCCATCTCCCTCCTTTACAATCTCAATAACTACTGCGTTATTTTTAATAGTTTTCCAAGCGATGCCAAACTCATCTGCCCCAGATACATCAGACGTACCATGTCTCTCGAACCTAAACGATCTTGACTCTACAGGTTCGTTCCAGCGTAGACGCTCCTCTGGCGGCGGAACAATAACTTGCACAAGCAGTTTCGCTGAAGCTTTCCTACCTTTTCGGTCAGTAACTTGTAGCTCTAATGTATAAAGACCTTCACTATTTAGTTTTTCGTTGATGTAGTTACGAAAATTCAGTGTGACGTCCGTTAGACTTCTGACTTGGGTCTCGAGGTCGAATAACGGGAAATGGCCAGTCTCCGGCGTCTTAGCAAGATCTACCTCATAGGATCTCTCCCTTACGGACAATTCTGCGATTCGATCGGGAACTTCAAAACGAACCCGGACCTGACCGAACTGACCTAAAAAACCTTCCTGTGTCTCGGTTATATCGAATCCTTGGGCGGTGATTAGCGGATTTAGAGGTTCAGCGACAGCTGTCACATTAAGGAATACCAGAGAAATTAAAAAAAATGTATACCGGAAGCAAAATAACCGAAACATGATTTATTTCCTTGTATGTCCCGTATAGTTATAATTTGCTTTAGCATTTTCTCTGTTAACCAAGTCTGCAAGAATGGGAAGTTAACGGAGATACTTAAAAATTAACACTCTTTCATACATTGTCTACCTAAAGAGTCGAAACTTTCTTATAAGTCACGTGTTGGGAGAGGAAAAATCGACCTGTTATTGATCGGCACAGTTAGGA
>JAFDBS010000045.1 GCA_019313185.1 Deltaproteobacteria bacterium
CCATAAAATACAGAAAATAGGAAATTTCAGGAGTGGTATTCTGCCTCCTGAAGCTTCCTATTTTCTGTGTTGCATGATCACGGCCGCTGTCAAACAGGCAGCGGCCGTGTTGTCAAATCAACTTAATTGACTGCGTCTTTCAAAGCCTTGCCAGCCTTGAACTTAGGAACCTTGGCTGCAGGGATTTTGATTTTCTCTCCGGTCTGGGGATTTTGACCTTCACGGGCAGCGCGCTCGCCGACGCTAAAAGTACCAAACCCAACCAAAGAAACTTTGTCACCAGCCTTAAGAGCTTCTTCAATAGCATCAGTAAAAGCTTTCAGAGCTTTTTCACCATCAGCCTTGCTCAGCCCCGCCTTCTCCGCAATCGCATTAACCAGATCGGCTTTAGTCACAGCATACCTCCACGATTAAAAGTAATAGTTTATCCCCGCTGAAAACGGTTATCGTTATAGCAGAGAGCTTAAAATTGAGTCAAGTTATTATTTAACTATATGGCCTAGTGATGCACTGATTTTTCCGCATTTAACGGATAATCTACATCTTTGACATTTTTATCATCTGAAAGCTTGCCAACAAGAGACTGCTCTAAAACTTCGTCCATATGGCGCACTGGAATCACGTTGAGAGCACGCAAGATACTGCCAGGCACTTCCTCGAGATTTTTTTCGTTTTCATGCGGGATAAGAACGCGATGAATCCCGGCACGCTTCGCTGCCAAAAGCTTTTCCTTGAGCCCGCCGATTGCCAACACGCGGCCGCGCAAGGTGATTTCACCGGTCATAGCCAAGTCTTGATCAACACCGTGACCTGTTAAAGCAGAGACCAAAGCCGTCGCAATCGTAATGCCAGCAGATGGCCCATCCTTAGGAATAGCTCCTTCCGGTACATGGACATGCAAGTCTACTTTACTGTGAAAATCTTTTTCAAGGCCGAGTTTCAACCACCGGGACCGCACATAACTAAGAGCTGCCTGTGCAGACTCACGCATGACTTCTCCAAGTTTGCCAGTTATGGTGATTTTGCCTTGACCGGGCACCACCGTTGCTTCAACTGTCAGCAACTCACCACCGGCCTCAGTCCAAGCAAGGCCGTTGACTAATCCAATGCGGTGCTCTTCCTCTTTTACGCCAAAACTGTATTTAGGTACGCCAAGAAACTTTTTGGCCTGCTGGACTCCAACCTGAAACCTTTTTTGTGTCTTTCCGGACTTTACAACTTCACGGGCAATTTTACGGCAAATATTGGCAATTTCTCTCTCTAAGTTGCGAACACCTGCTTCTCGAGTATATCGGCGAATGACTTCAAGTAAAGCACTATTGGAAAACTTGACTTGCTCAGTTTGCAATCCGTGAACTTCTAGTTGCTTGGGTATCAGATAACGGTCAGCAATATGAATCTTTTCTTCTTCGGTGTATCCTTCAATCCGGATCACTTCCATTCGGTCAAGAAGTGGGCCAGGAATTGCCTGCAATGTATTCGCTGTAGCTATGAACATGACAGAAGAGAGATCGTAATCGACGTCAAGAAAATGGTCACCAAAGGTGTGGTTTTGTTCCGGGTCGAGAACCTCTAAGAGGGCTGATGATGGGTCTCCCCTAAAATCGGTGCTCATTTTGTCGACCTCGTCCAAAAGAAACACCGGGTTACGTGAACCAACTTTTCTCAAACCTTGGATAACCTTGCCTGGCATGGCTCCAATGTAGGTTCTACGGTGACCACGGATTTCGGCCTCGTCGCGAACTCCACCAAGCGATACCCGAATAAATTTGCGACCCATTGCACGGGCTATGGAACGCCCCAAGGAAGTTTTCCCCACACCGGGAGGTCCGACCAAACAGAGAATTGGTCCTTTGATCCTTTTGACCAGAGCTTGGACGGCGAGGTATTCGAGAATTCGCTCTTTGACCTTGTCAAGGCCATAATGATCAGCCTCAAGGATTTCTTCGGCTTTTCCTATGTTGATTTGATCCTTGCTTCCCTTTTTCCAAGGAAGAGAAATAAGCCAGTCAATATAATTTCTAACAACGGTTGCTTCGGCAGACATGGGCGACATCATCTTCAGCTTGCGGAGCTCTGCATTGGCCTTCTCAACCGCTTCCTTGGACATACGAGCTTTTTCTATTTTTTCTTCAAGCTCACGCAATTCTTGCTTAAATTCGTCCTTCTCGCCGAGTTCTTTCTGGATCGCACGCATCTGCTCATTCAGATAATATTCCTTCTGACTTCTCTCCATCTGACTTTTAACTCGATTGCGAATCTTTTTTTCAATCTGGAGGATCTCAACTTCACGTTCCATCAAAGCCAGCAGTTTTTCAAGGCGATTGATCGGTTCGATCTCTTCAAGGATAGTTTGCTTGTCCACAATCTGCACATTTACATGGGCGACAACGGTGTCTGCAAAACGACCAGCATCTTCAACACTTGCAATAGAGGACACCATTTCCGGAGGAATTTTTTTACTGAGGCTTGCATAGGTCTCGAACGTATTATTCACGCTTCGCATGAGTGCTTCAAGTTCAGACGAGCCGATTTTTTTGTCTGGCACAGGCAGAAGTTTGCCAAAAATGCAATCTTCCGTTAACTCCAATCCCAGCAGGCGGGCACGCACTTTTCCTTCAACCAGTACTTTAACTGTTCCATCAGGGAGTTTAAGCATTTGTACAACCTGAGCCAGAACCCCCATATCAAAAAGGTCTTCTTCTTCAGGCTCATCTGTCTTCGGGTCTTTTTGAGTGACAAGAAGAATTTGTTTATCATTTTCCATCGCCCATTCCAAAGCCTGAATCGATTTTGGCCGGCCAACAAACAAGGGCGTGACCATATGGGGGAAAATGACGATGTCGCGAAGTGGTAAGATCGGATAGGTTCCGACTTCATTTTCATCGAATTCACTGTTTTCGGTTAAATCGGTCATAGATTTCTTTCAAAGGTTACTAAGTGGTCCATTGACGATCAGGCTGATTCGGCACATTCATAAAGAATGATGGGCTGGGCCCCGTTATAAATCACGTCCTCATTGATAACCACCTCTTTCACCCGATCTTGAGAAGGAATATCGTACATGACATCTAACATCGCATTCTCTAAAATCGAACGAAGCCCACGGGCACCGGTTTTACGCTTTAATGCTTCTTTGGCAATAGCAACCAAAGCGCCATCGGTAAACTTCAACATGACCTTCTCCATTTCGAAGAGTCGTTGATATTGCTTGACCAAGGCATTCTTGGGCTCCGCAAGGATTTGAACCAGGGCGTTTTCGTCAAGTTCGTCAAGAGTTGCAATCACCGGCAACCTACCGATAAACTCCGGTATCAAGCCGTACTTCAAAAGATCTCCTGGTTCAACTAAAGCCAGGGTCTCACCTACCTGCCGCTCACTGGTATGGACTGGTTCCGCACCAAAACCGAGTGTTTTAGTGCCAATCCTCTGACTGATGACCGATTCGAGGCCAGCAAAAGCTCCTCCGCAGATGAACAGAATATTGGTAGTATCGACCTTGAGAAACTCCTGCTGGGGATGTTTGCGCCCGCCCTTCGGAGGAACACTTGCGGTCGTTCCTTCAATGATTTTTAAAAGGGCCTGTTGGACCCCTTCGCCTGACACATCACGTGTAATCGACGGGGAGTCAGATTTACGGGCTATTTTATCAACTTCATCGATATAGATAATCCCCTTTTGGGCTTTATCAAGGTCATAATCTGCAGCCTGAAGCAGATTCAAAATTATGTTCTCAACATCCTCGCCAACATACCCAGCTTCGGTTAAATTTGTTGCGTCAGCAATCGCAAAAGGGACGTTTAAAACCTTTGCCAACGTTTGAGCGAGCAAGGTTTTGCCACTCCCAGTCGGACCAAGCAGAAGGATATTGCTTTTTTGAACTTCAACATCTGAGGTCTTTTCAACGGTATCCACCCGCTTGTAGTGATTGTAAACCGCAACGGCAAGAACTTTCTTTGCACGTTCCTGACCAATCACAAAATCGTCAAGAACCTCTTTGATTTCTGAAGGCTTTGGAAGCCGGCCACTGCCGGTAGGCGCCTCATCCAGCTGCGCTTCTTCAGCAATGATATCCTTGCAGAGTTCAATGCACTCATCACAGATGTAGACTGCCGGACCGGCGATTAGCTTTTTAACCTCTTCCTGAGCCTTGCCACAGAAAGAACAACTTAGCTGGTCATCCTGACCGTTGTTTTGCGTCATTTAACACCTCGACTTGACAGTAAAAGATCAAAGCTTTCTATTAACCGTATCGTCGATGATACCATAGTCTTTTGCAGCATCGCTACCCATGAAAAAGTCTCGTTCAGTATCTTCCGCGATCCTTTTGATATCCTGCCCAGTATGGTTGGCCAAAATTTCGTTAAGGACCTCTCGCATGCGCAGAATCTCCTGTGCGTGGATGCTGATATCGCTTGCTTGCCCCTGAAAACCCCCTAAAGGCTGATGGATCATTATCCTGGCGTGCGGCAAGGCATAGCGTTTACCGGCATTGCCAGCAGCAAGCAAAATAGCCCCCATGCTTGCAGCCTGACCGACACAGATTGTCGATACAGGAGCTTTGAGATAGCACATTGTGTCGTAAATTGCCAAACCTGCAGTGACAACGCCTCCTGGAGAGTTTATGTAAAGATGAATATCCTTCTCCGGGTCTTCTGATTCCAAGAAAAGTAGTTGAGCAATCACCAAATTGGCCAGGTGGTCGTCAATTCCACCACCCAGGAAAATTATACGGTCTTTGAGCAACCTGGAATAGATATCATAGGCTCGCTCACCACGACCGGTCTGCTCTACTACCATGGGAATGAGGCTCATGCATCCTCCTTGGCGACCTTTTGTGCATCTACTTCCTTAACTGTCGCTTTGCTTAATAAGAACTCAATAACTTTTTCTTCTGCAATTTGAGCCATCAGGCTATGGCGCGCATCCGGCGCTGCATAATATTTTTTCACTGATTCAATTGGAGCATTCGACATTTTGGCAATGTCTTTTAGTTTATCATCAATATCACTCTCTGCAGCGACAATCTTTTCTTGGGTTCCAATGGCCTCGAGCAATAGACTCCCCTGTACCTGGTCAATTGCAGTTTGTCGGTATTGCTCTTTAAAAGTTTCTGGAGTCAAGCCAAGCATTTCCGGTTTAAGCCCCTGAGATTGTAAGCGGTTGGTTATATTTTGTAGCATATAATCCAATTGGCCCTGTATCATCGCTTCTGGAACATCGATCTGGTTGTTTTTAATCAAAGCCTTAATAAGCTGCTCTCGCAACTCACCATCAATACGGTTTTGCTCTTGGGTACGATAATGTTCTATGAGTTGCGCTTTCAATGTATCAAGCGATTCTTCACCAAAGCCTTTTGCAAAATCGTCATCAAGATCCGGCAGAACTTTTTCCTTAATCTCTTTGAGAGTTACAAGAAATAAAGCGTTTTTGCCTGCCAATTCTTTTTGGCCATAATCGCTCGGAAACGTTATTTCTATTTTTTTCTCCTCGTTGCGTTTCATGCCGACAACTTGCTCTTCAAAACCTGGTATAAACATACCAGATCCAAGCTCGAGCTGATAATCTTCACCCGCACCGCCCTCAAACGGTTCGTCGTCAACATAACCCTGGAAGTCAATAATTGCGACATCATTCTGACGGGCGACTTTACGGCTGGTCACTTTCACCTCTGCACGGGAAGACCTCATGTCTTCCAAGCGCGAGTCGACCACTTTCGGGTCATCAACAAATTTCTCTTTTTCCAGCTCTAGCCCCGTATAATTTTGGGCCTTAATTTCAGGCTTGATTTCAACCTCAGCGACGTACGTAAAGTCTTCACCTCGGTTTATGCCACTGCTGTCGACAATGCTTGGATCTCCAATAGCTGGGATTTCATGCTTGGATAAAGCTTCAAAATAGGTTTGGTTGATCAGTTCAGTCAAAACCTCTTTCTCCACTTGAACACCGTAATACTTCTCAAGAACGGAAAGAGGGATTTTCCCCGTTCTGAAGCCTTTAACCTTCGCGTTTTTGCCGATCTTCTTAAATGCTTTATTGATTTCTCGATCCACTTTTTCAGCGGCAACAGCAAAAGATATCTTTTTCTTAACGCTGCTGACATTCTCAACTTTGACACTCATAAATGAACCTCACTTCCTAAAACCGTAATAATGTCAACCAGGGGAATCGATGATGTGGCTTCAGAAATCATCATGGTTGGTGCGGGTGGAGGGAATCGAACCCCCACGCCTTGCGGCACTAGATCCTAAATCTAGCGTGTCTACCAGTTCCACCACACCCGCTTAAAGGATCGTCAAGTTTACCCAAAAGGCTCTCTGCCGCCCCACAAACAGAATTTACTGAATGCAGGCCAGAAACATAAGAATAAAGGGCCTAGCTTATCCGGACAAAAATCACCGAAACACGCGGCGATCATCCTGGAAAAGATAGGCCCTGATATTCATGGGGTGAGTGAAGGGATTTGAACCCTCGACAACTGGAGCCACAATCCAGTGCTCTACCAACTGAGCTACACCCACCATAACCGTTTGTAATCTTAGCCAAGGCCTAAAAGAACTGTCAACGGGTATTCTATCCCGGAGCCAAAAACATGGCGCGCCAGGAAGGATTCGAACCCTCGACCGACGGCTTAGAAGGCCGCTGCTCTGTCCAACTGAGCTACTGGCGCAAAAATGGTCGGGGCGACTGGATTCGAACCAGCGACCCCCTGCTCCCAAGGCAGGTGCGCTACCAGGCTGCGCTACACCCCGAACCGTGGGTTATTAACATGCAATTTTGCAGATTGCAAGCATAAATCGTGAAGACCTATCAATTGTTTTCCCAAAAACGATTGTTTGCTGTTTCATTGTCGCGTTGCTGTTCAACCTTTATGCAGTTGAAAATGAACCGGCACCTTAACCTGAGATTCAACGGGGACACCGGCCCGCATTGCAGGAATGAAAGTCCAGCTTTGCACCGCATTCTGTGCTGAACGGTCAAGCAACCCATGACCTGAGGTCTTTTCCAAGCTGATTTTTCTTACTGTACCGTTTGGCGCGATCTGGACACGTAACCATACAACTCCTTCCAAGTGCCGCCGTCGGGCCAACAGGGGATACTCAGGTAAAGGGTTGTCCTGATATCTAGGTTGGACATCTACTCTGCTGCTAAAATCTTTAACCAAGGGCTCTTTTTGTCTGTTTGTTGCTGAGACACCCTTGTGTTCGGAAGAATTTAGGATTGCTTGGGGTTCTATGATGTGATGAGACAATGCGTTATTGTCAGGCCTGTTAATTTGCGTTTGGAGCGTATTGACCACCAAATCATCCAACAACAAATCAGACTGAGTTGCTCTTTGAACTTTAGCCAACGCTTTTTTCTCTACCGATACTTTTTGACCAGTGCTTGCGTGCGGATGAGGCGTAACATTGGCCTGCTTTTTTATCAATTGTTTTGATGCAATCAAGTGTTCTTGGGGCTGATTTTCCACCTCATCATGGTCAGGTATAAAGATTTTTTTCATGACAACTTCATGAACGTCCACTGCTGACAGTTTGTGTGCTGGTTGTTTCTGCCAATTAAGAGCAGCAATCCCTCCATGTAAAACACCAGAAACAAGGAGACAAAAAACAAACCGTTGATATGGGCTAGACAAGCTCAGCATCAATTAAAAACCGACTGGAACGTTTAACGAAAATTAAATGAAATCAATTTCTTAAACGAATCTTTTCTTTAATTAATTCCAAATTTGCTGGTGGCGTTTAAATTCCGGTTCATTTGATCAGTCCGGAATTGGCCATGGAAACCCATCAAATCTGCTTTAAAAAATCGACCAGCTTAATTTTACCGAATAATATTATGATTTACATCGCTTTATCATGGCTTGGTGTACACAATTGACCAGCAAAGAGTAGTTTGAAAAAAATATTGCCGGTCGAACTAAAGCCTTGATTGTTTCTAACAACAAAATAGAACCAAAACCTGAGACTCGCTATAAGGTAAATCTTTGATAGTTGCTAATTCCTCATCGTCAGAATTTGAGTGCTTAAAGCCGGTTGATCAACAATGGTAAGAAAGAGCAGTAAAATTTTTTGCTCCGATCCCTCGGTTTGCGCGATGGAGAACATCTAATTTTTGCCTTACGACTTTTAAGTTCCATGAACTGACGATCTTTTTAGTTGGGTATCAATAACTTGCTTTTAGGGATTGGCCTGATGAATCCATTCGTTAATGGAAAATCTGGTATTGAAATGCGCAATGAGCCTTAAGGTGTACAACTTATTGTCATCCTGTCAACCATTTCAGCATAGTTTTCATAAGTTCGTTTTGGCGAAAAGGCTTACAGATGCAATCGTTCATTCCCGCCTCTCGACAGCGCTGAATATCATCTTCATGAACGTTGGCAGTCA
>JAFDBS010000046.1 GCA_019313185.1 Deltaproteobacteria bacterium
TCATCAGGAGCATAAGGCTGGGTGATGTCAAACGCCAAACCAAACAAAACATACTCTGGTTTTGACGTGCGTTGGTACAAGCAGCTTGTCGATGTGTCACCGTTTGGAGTGGTTATTACCGACGCCAAGGGCAATTGCCTGCATGTTAACCGACGCTGGCAGGAAATCGTTGGCATGTCCGATAAACGGGTCCTCGGGAAAAGCTGGCTACAGGCAATTCATGATGACGACAATGAGCCTGTCACCCAACGTTGGCAAGAGGCCGTTCGTCAGCAACAATCCTTTTTCGCGGAATATCGACTCTGTAAACCTCAGGAACAATTTATTTGGGTCGCATGTGATGCAAACCCGGTGTTCACTCCCGGGGGCAAACTGGAAGGGTATGTCGGGAGTGTCACCGATATCAGCGACGTCAAACGCAGGCTGATCGAACTGGAAAAGTCGGTCGAAGGCATCCAAACTGTCATTTCTCAGATGCCTGTTATCCTGTTTGCCTTTGATAAAAAAGGGCGTCTTTGCGCCTGGAACTCTGAAGCAGAACGGGTGTCGGGATATTCAGCGGCAGAGATGATAAACAGCCCAAACGCATTGGCAATCCTCTGTCCAGACGCCAATTATCGATATCAAATGCTCGACGCCTTGAAGGAACGAGGGAGTGAGTTCCAGGACTGGGAGTGGCAGCTTACGGCCAAGGACGGCACAGTCAAAACCATTGCACTATCAAATATTACCAAGATTCACCCGATGAAAAATTGGGCGAGTTGGGGGGTCGGCGTCGACATGACCGAACGGCGCAGAACAGAATATAACCTTCGAGAGCGGGTGAAAGAAATTACCTGTCTCTACAAGCTCTCCCAAATTTCAAACCGGCCCAATCTGGATATCAGCGTGTTTTTGCAAGAAGTCGTCGGATTGATTCCCCCGTCATGGCAATTTCCCGACAAGACTTGCGCCCGGATTGTATATGAGAGCGAAGCGTTTGCCACAGATCCTTTTAAGACTTCAGTCGCCCGACTGTCTAGCGACCTGAGGGTCCGCGGCCGGATAGTAGGTTTGATCGAAGTCTATTATATGGGAGGCAAGGCAGAGGCAGGTTCGGATCCTTTTCTCCCCGAAGAGCGCCTCTTGATTGATGAAATGGCCCTGCAGGTGTCTCGTACCATCGGTCACGTCCTGTCCCGTCAGGACCTCGCCTTAATGGAAGAACTAAGTGCCCGTGCTCAGGAACTCGAACAGTTCTCTCATGTCATTTCACATGATTTGCGCACACCTCTGACAGCTATAGGTGGCTACGCAGAGTTTTTGCACAAGCAGATTAACCAAAACAACATCGTCCAGGCCAAGTCATGCGCACAACAAATTACTGACATCAGCGAGCGGATGGAGAAGCGTCTCGAGGAAATTCTGAAGCTGGCCAAGCTTGGCAAGATCGTCAGGCCGGCTGAAGCCGTCAATTTAAACGACATCATCCGCGAGACCCTGGTGATGTTGGCCCCCCGGATAGAAAAAAAAGATATCAAGGTCAGCTTGTCAGACAATCTTCCGTTTGTCATCGGAGACCAGACTCGGTTGTGTGAAGTGGTTGAAAACCTGCTGGACAATGCCATCAAGTACATCGGTGACAAACCCAACAGGCTGGAAATCGGCTGTCGGACTGAACGAAACATCCCGGTGTTTTATATCAAGGACAACGGCATCGGTATTGACCAGAAACATTTTGATAGCATTTTCGACTTGTTTTGGAGGATCAACAAAAATGCCGAGGGAGATGGGACGGGTTTGGCGATTGTCAAACGAATCATTGAGGCACACGGCGGCAGAATCTGGGTCGAGTCAGATGGACTGGGCAAGGGATGCTGTTTTTGCTTCACGCTGGGCCGAATTCTTGACCGCTAATCCGTCCAACTCCACGGTGCAGGCCGAATACAACCAACCGTTTCATAACAGCATCGTTCGATTCCAAGGCCTCGGTTCCGGGGTTGCTCAAAACAGGCACCCCGGAACCAAAACGCCGTGTCAAACATTCCCAAGAACAGGGGGTGTTGATGTCCCCTCGGCCTGATCAGGCCGGGTTGTCCTCTTTTCGGGAACCGGGACTGACCTGATGCGCCGTGTCGTAAAGCGTTTCGGCCAGGGTCGGGTGAGGGTGGATGGTCCAACGCAGGTCTTCTGCCGTTGCTGCCATTTCCAGGGCAAGGGCGCCCTCGCTGATCAGCTCTCCCGCACCAGGGCCCACAACGGCAATTCCGAGCAGCCGATCAGACTCCGGGTCGACCAACAGCTTGGTCATCCCGTCATCCCGTCCCAACGTCAGGGTTCTCCCGTTGCCGCGCCATGGCATTTTAGCTGATTTAAACTTGAGTTGTTTGTCCTTGGCCTCTGTTTCGGTCAGCCCGCACCAGGCAATCTCAGGATCCGTGAAGACAACGGCAGGAATGGCCCGGGGGTCAAACAGGGTTTTCATGCCCGCAGCAGCCTCGGCTGCAACCATGGCCTCGGCATAAGCCTTATGTGCCAACATCGGTTCTCCGGCAATATCCCCGATGGCAAAAATGTGTTGCTCTGTTGTTCGCATCTGTGCATCAACGACAACAAAACCTTGTTCGTTGACTTGGATATTGGTTTGATCAAGGTTTAACCTGTCCGTGTTGGGCGAGCGGCCGATGGCGACCAAAACAGTGTCAAAGAGCGAATTGCTGGTTTCGCCATTCTTGTCTTCGAGGGTTGCCATCACACCGTTTTTCTGTTCCTTGAGCTTGGTCACCTTTGTTTTGACCAGAATGGATTCAAACTGTTTGTCAAGACGTCTTTTTAAAACCGAGACGACATCGCGGTCGCAACCGGGGAGGAGCTCAGCGGTCATTTCGACCACCGTGACTTTACTGCCGAAGGCTGCGTAAACAGATCCCATTTCCAAGCCGATGTAACCGCCACCAATCACCAGTAAAGACTTGGGAATGTCATTCAGTTCAAGCGCGCCTGACGAGTCAATGACCTTTCGGCAATCAGGCGGTGCTGCGCTCAGAGTGGCCGGTCTGGAACCTGTCGCGAGGATCGCCTGCTCGAATTCAAGCTGTCCCTGTTGTCCATCATGGGTTTTCACCGTCAGCATTCGCGGATTTTCGAATGTGGCTGTCCCGCGAATCCGCTTGATATCAAGCTTATCGGCTTTGGTTGCCAACCCCTTGGTCAGCTTGGCGATTACTTCGGTCTTCCAGTCCTGAATACGGATTCTGTCGATCTTGGGGCTGGCAAATGTAAGCCCGAGTGAACTGGCCTCGGCGGTTTCATTGATCAGCTTCGCCAGATGCAGCAAAGATTTCGAAGGAATACAGCCGCGGTAAAGACACACACCCCCGGGGGCAGGTTCAGGGTCAATCAGCGTGACGTTGAGTCCTAGCTCGGCAGCCCTGAACGCGGCCGTATAGCCCCCGGGACCTGCACCAATGACAGCCAACTCGGTTTTTTCCGGGATACTGCTCATGCTGCTAACCTTTCATCACGAGTCGTAACGGATATTCAAGTGCCAGGCATACCCAGCGTAAAAATTGCGCCCCTGCAGCACCATCGATCACCCGATGATCATAAGTGAGCGACAGGGGCAAAGACAGCTTGGGTTCGAAGCTCTCACCGTTCCAATGCGGGAGGAATTTTGCGGTTGAAACACCCAGGATGGCGACCTGGGGCGCATAAACGATCGGGGTGAATGCCGACCCGCCAATTCCGCCGAGGTTGCTGATCGTGAACGTCCCACCTTCCATGTCTTTCAGATTGAGCTTTCGCTGCCGGGCTTTTTCGGCCAAGTGACTCAATTCCAGGGCGATGTCTTCTACCCCCTTTTGATCAGCATCGCGGATGACAGGAACCAGCAGACCCTCGGCTGTGTCAACGGCAACTCCGATATGAATATATTCTTTGAGAATCAATTCCCGTTGAGCGAGATCGAGGCTGCTGTTGAATTCCGGAAAAGCTTTCAGGGCCGTCGCGCAAACTTTGACAAGTATCGCCGTGACCGTCAGCTTGTGATCAGATGATGCGGTCTGGTTATAGTCTTTACGGAATGTTTCAAGCTCAGATATCTGTGCATGATCGTACTGGGTAACCATCGGGATGGTCGACCAGGCATAACTCATCGAGTCGGCAGTGATTTCCCGAATTTTCGATAGAGGCCGCCGGGTGACAGCACCCCATCGGGAGAAATCGGGAAGCGGCCTCTGCGCATGAAGGCCGGGAAATTCGCCGTGAGCAGAAGGTGCCGATCCACCGCCAGTGATGCGTTGCATGGTGTCATGAACATAATGTCGTAGATCGGTGCTGCTGATGCGTCCACCGGGGCCGGTTCCCTGGACCTGGTAAATATCAACCCCGAGTTCCCGGGCGAGTCGCCTGACTGTGGGGGAGGCTGGAGCGACCTGGTCATTGCGACGTTTGGTTTGCAGATCAACGGTTGCTGTCGCCTCCGCGGTTGATTCTCTGGGGCTTTCGGTTTGATCAACAGCTGGTTCCTGTTCGGTCTCCCCGTTTCGTTCTTGTGATACCTCAGATGACGGTTCTTCGTCGTGAATGTCTTCTCTGTCTGAGGACTCATCGCGATCCGTTGAGTCCTCTTTGGTATCGTCTTCTCGGATTTGTGATTCTTCGGAAGTGGATTCGGCGTCGGCAAATTCGGTCGATTCTGACGGTTCATCGCGACCGGACGTTTTCCCAGAGGTTGTTTTGGGTTCAAGGGTCATAATCACTGCGCCGATGTCCACGGTGTCTCCCTCGGAGACATTCACCGCAGTGATTGTCCCGGATGAGGGCGAGGGGATTTCGATGACTGCTTTATCGGTTTCCATTTCCAGAAGCGTCTGGTCTTCCTCAACGGTGTCGCCAACCGAAACAGCGATGGCCACAACGGTTCCCGATTCTACCCCATCGGAAACTTCCGGCACTCTAATATCCTGTGTCATGTTGCTCCTTTTCAATCGGTATGAGGATTTAATTTGTCCCGGTTGATTGCAAATGAGTCCATTGCGTCGGCAACAACGGCCTTCGTGAGTTTGCCCTCCTGTTGCAGAAGCGTCAATGCGGCCAGAGCAATGTACCGGGAATCGACCTCGAAGAAATCACGCAATCTTTCTCGGGTGTCGCTGCGCCCGAAACCGTCAGTACCCAGGCAATGGACCGGCCCCGGTATCCACTGTGCGATCGAGCAAGGCAAGATCTTCATATAATCAGAGGCTGCGACAAACACCCCTTGCTCTTTCTCCATTAAACGGCTGATGTAAGGTTTTTTGGCTCGTTTGGATGGGTTCAGCAAATTCCAGCGGTCGCACAGTACTGCATCGGTGTAAAGCTCTTTGTAGCTGGTCACGCTCCAAACATCCGCAGCAATTTTGAAATCATTTTCCAAAATTTGTTGGGCTTTCAGGGCTTCGTTGAGAATGGCACCGCTACCAAACAAATGCGCCTTGGCCTTGCTGCGTTTCAGTGTCGATGGCCGGTACTTGTACATCCCCTTGATGATCCCTTCCCGAATGTCGGAGTGCTTGGGCATCGGCGGCATGGGGTAGGTTTCATTCATGACCGTCAGATAGTAAATTAAATCTTGTTGCTTGCAATACATCTTGGTCAGGCCGTCGTGGACAATCACGGCCATTTCGTAAGCAAACGCCGGATCATAAGCCTTGACCTTGGTCGGCGTCATGGCCAGAACGTGACTGTGGCCGTCCTGGTGCTGCAAGCCCTCTCCGGCCAGGGTCGTGCGGCCGGAGGTTGCCCCGATCAGAAACCCCCTTGCCCGGCTGTCACATGCCTGCCAGATCAGATCGCCAACCCGCTGAAAACCGAACATCGAATAAAAGGTATAAAACGGGATGGTCTGAACCCCGTTGTTCGAGTGAGCGGTTCCTGCGGCGATAAAGCTGGCCATTGAACCGGCTTCGCTCAATCCTTCCTCAAGGATCGCACCTGTTTTCTTTTCGTTGTAAAACAGCAAACTGCTCTTGTCGATCGGCTCATAGAGTTGCCCGGCATGACTGTAGATGCCCGCTTGACGGAACAAGGCCTCCATGCCGAAAGTGCGCGCTTCGTCCGGAACAATCGGGACGATCAATTTGCCGAGCTCGTCGTCCCTGAGCAGCTTGGCGAGAAGATGAACAAACGCCATGGTGGTGGCGAGTTCGCGCCCGTCCGAACCGTCGAGGTATTCTTTGACCAACTCATCAGTGTAGCAGGCCATCGGTTGGCTGGAATCCTCTCGCCATGGAATGGATCCGCCAAGCTTTTTACGACGTTCCTTGAGATATTGTATTTCAGGGCTATCTTCAGCAGGCCGGTAAAATGGGGTCTCGGCTATGTCGCTGTCGCTGATGGGGATATTGAACCGGGTGCGAAATTCTTTCAATTCATCTTCGTTCAGCTTTTTTTGGGAATGGGTAATATTCTTCCCTTCACCGGCTTCTCCCAAACCGTAGCCTTTGATGGTTTGCGCGAAGATGACCGTCGGACTCCCTTTGTGATCCACCGCGGATTTGTAAGCGGCATAGACCTTGTCAGGGTCATGGCCGCCCCGGGTTAACTGCCCCAGTTGTTCATCAGAGTAGTTGCTCACCAATTCAAGAAGCTGGGGATATTTCCCAAAAAAATGTTTCCGGATATGGGCCCCGTTATTCAAGGTGAAGTGTTGCATTTCGCCGTCGAGGATTTCATCCATGCGCTTGACCAAGAGTCCGCTCTGGTCCTTTTCGAGCAGGCGATCCCAGTCATCCCCCCAGATCACCTTGATGATGTTCCATCCCGCACCACGGAAGGCCGCCTCCAGTTCCTGAATGATTTTTCCGTTCCCCCGGACGGGCCCGTCCAGTCGCTGCAGATTGCAGTTGATCACAAAAATCAGGTTGTCCAAGTTTTCCCGGGAGGCCAGGGTGATGGCGCCCAATGATTCCGGTTCATCCATTTCACCGTCACCGAGCATCGCCCAGACTTTGCGGCCGCTTGATTTGCGCAAGCCGCGATCAACCAGGTAGTGGTTAAAGCGGGCCTGGAAAATCGCTGTCAGGGCGGACAGGCCCATGGAGACAGTCGGAAACTCCCAGAAATCAGGCATCAAGTACGGATGCGGATAGGATGACAAGCCGCCCTGGACATTCAACTCGTTACGGAAGTTGGCAAGCTGTTGTTCGCTGAGGCGTCCCTCGAGAAATGCCCGGGCATAAACCCCTGGTGCTGCATGCCCCTGGAAAAACACCATGTCGCCGAGAAAGTCTTTGGTACGGCCTCGCCAGAAATGATTAAAGCCGACCTCCCAAAGCGTGGCCGCCGATGCGTACGTTGAAATGTGTCCGCCGATGCCGGTGTTCTCCCGGTTGGCGCGTACGACCATGGCCATCGCGTTCCAACGTATGATCGACTTGATGCGCCGTTCAATGTCGCGATTGCCCGGATAATTCGGCTGCTGTGACTTCGGTATCGTATTGATATAAGGCGTATTCGCAGTAAACGGAATGCTCACACCGTGCTCTTGCGCACGGACTTGCAACAGCCGGAGTAGTTGACGAACCCTGTCCTCGCCTTGGCTTTGCAGAACATAATCCAGGGATTCCCGCCATTCGGAATTCTCGATATTCTCGATATCGCGGCTTGCCGTGTCTTCACCCTTGGTCATGATCGTCACATCCTTTGCCTTAGGTTGAATGAAGAGAGAAAAATTAATCACACACAACTTTAAAGACTACATGAAATCTGGATTTTGGCCATTGTCGATTGAAGAAAATGGCGGTCAGCTTCCAGAAGACTGTTCCGGAAAGGATTGTGCTGAACAAAAACCGATGCAAAGCACCCGGAGGGGGAGGCATGGGGCATTAATGTCGAAAACATGGCTTTTAAATACGGCCTGACCGTCTATAATGAAAACGTCAATCAACTGGAATCAACATGTCAAGGAGGTTGAACATGACTGGTCA
>JAFDBS010000047.1 GCA_019313185.1 Deltaproteobacteria bacterium
TGAATGCAAGGGCATGTTCGGACGTTAGGGGAGTCGGTGTCAGGATACAGCGGCGGTCTTGGTAAAGGGTGGGAAAAGCGGCCTCGGCGCCGCTGTTTTCAGTGCCAGCAATCGGATGGCCGGGAACAAAGTGAACATCATTGCGCAAAATCGGCTCAATTGCCTGAATCACCGACTGCTTAACACTGCCTCCGTCGGTAATGATCGTACCCGGTTTGAGGTGAGGCATGATTTGTTCAGCGATTGGGCCTATGGATAATACTGGGGTAGCAAGAAAAACCACGTCGGCATCGCACACGCCTGACGTCAAATCTTGCGATATGCTGTCGACCACGCCGAGAGCCAAGGCTTTTTCCAGGTTCTGCAGGCCTCGGCCAATTCCAACAACGTGGTCCACAGCCTTGGCTCGTTTAAGAGCCAACGCCAGAGAACCACCAATTAGGCCGACACCAACAACTGCTAGCTTTTTGATTGAGAACTGGCTCAAATCATTCATCACAACCGTCTTTCTCGTCACTTATCGTGCTCGGGGATAAGAGCCAAGAATTTTGATGAACTGACAATAATCTCGCAGTTCAGATATGGCCTCACTGACATTCTTATCGTCTACATGCCCTTCCATGTCGAGGAAAAACATGTACTCCCAAGCCTTGCTTTTCATCGGACGACTTTCAATTTTGGTCAAATTAATCTTCCGTTTATAAAACGGTTCAAGCATATGGTAGAGAACACCTGCCTGATCCTTGACATTGAACAATATTGATGTCTTGTCACGTCCACTCGGCCCCTGACCTTTTTGACCAACAACCAGGAACCGCGTATAGTTATTGGGGTTATCTTCAATTTTATGTTTGACAATCCGCAAGCCATACAGGGCGGCTGCTGTCGAACTGGCGATAGCTGCCACTGACTCGTCATCAGCGGCTAACTGAGCTGCTGTCGCTGTGCTGGGCGCATCGATGACAGGCAAATCCGGCAGGTTTTCTTCGAGCCACACTCGGCACTGAGCTATCGCCTGGGGATGTGAAACAATCTTTCGGACGTCTTCCAGCTGACCTGACAAATTCAACAGGTCATGGGACACTTCAATGAGAATTTCAGCGATGATCTTCAGTTCCGAAGTCATAAACATATCGAGGGTATGAGACACAACCCCCTCGTTTGAATTCTCCACCGGGACGACACCGTAGCTGGCGCGGCCCCTTGAAACCTCTTCAAAAATTGCGCTGATGCTTTTTAGAGGAACCAGTTGTGCGGAGAGCCCGAATTGTTGCATTGCTGCAACATGCGTAAACGTGGCTTGAGGCCCTAGAAAGGCGACTTTGAGGGGATGTTCGAGGGAAAGTGAAGCGGAAATAATTTCACGAAACACCCTGTGGATTCCCTCTTTTGGGAAAGGGCCTTTATTGTTGGCAATGAGCCGTTCGTAAATGGCCTGTTCTCTACTTGGAACATAGTATTCACCTTGGCTGTTCTGCTTGGCCTTGCCTACTTCAATCACGATTTCAGCACGTTGATTGATCAAGTCGAGGATCTGGTCATCCAAGCGGTCTATCTGTTCACGCAAATCTTTCAAACTTTTCGGAGCCACAGCTTGTCCTTTCCATCGGCGAAAAATTGTGAATGTAGCTGAACACCCCCAAAAAAGCAAGACAACACCACACCGATGGCCACCCCATGCGTCGTTGGTTCTCGACCCCGTACCGATTGAGTCCTTTTGCCTTGACCGTGCTAGCACCTGTGATGACAACGGCCATTTGCTTGACCTTCATTTCGCACAGAGCTAAACTCGCACTTTCATCAATCTCAGCTTAAAAGGATAGTGAATATGTCCATTTCGACCAAAATCCAAACTGCCATTGAAAACTCCTCATGGATACGCCGTATGTTTGAAGAGGGGGCTGCGCTTATCGCTCAATACGGTCGGGAGAATGTCTTCGATTTTTCGCTTGGGAATCCATCCAATGAGCCGCCTGAGGCATTTTATCGCGAACTACACAAGCTCGTCGACCATCCTGTCGCTGGAATGCATCGTTATATGCACAATGCTGGATATGAGGAAACCCGTGCCGCAGTCGCCAAGACGTTGACAGCGAAATCAGGACAGTTAGTTGAGGCCAAACACGTCTTGATGACCTGCGGGGCTGGCGGTGGACTAAATGTCGCCCTGAAAACCATCCTCAACCCTGGTGAAGAGGTGGTTATCTTGGCCCCCTATTTTGTTGAATACAAGTTTTATGCTGACAACCATGGCGGTATCACCCGGGAAGTCTGGACCAACCGGAAAACGTTTCAGCCTGATGTTGAAGCAATTGAGTCCGCTATCACTGAAAAAACGCGGGCGCTGATTATCAATTCCCCAAACAATCCGACCGGTGCAGTCTATCCTGCTGAAATACTCAAAAAGCTCGGCCAGATGTTGGAGCGCAAACAATCAGAACTTGGTCGGACCATTTATGTCATTTCGGATGAACCGTACGCGCGTCTGGTCTATGACAATCTTCAAATCCCTTCCGTGTTCGACTTTATTCGTAATTCTGTGATTATCACATCACATTCCAAAGACTTAGCCTTGCCGGGAGAACGGATCGGTTACCTGGCGGCCAGCCCTGCTCTTGATGACGTAACACTATTCATGAATGGAGCCATCTTCTGCAATCGCGTGCTCGGCTTTGTCAATGCCCCAGCCCTGATGCAGCGTCTTGTAACCTCTTTGCAGGACGAGAGTATTGACATCGGCGAGTACCAGCAGAAGCGTGATCTTTTATACAGCCATCTGGACGGCCTGGGCTTTAAGATGGTCAAACCCGGCGGCGGGTTCTATCTCTTTCCACAATCGCCGATAGCCGACGACCTGGCGTTTGTGCGCCAAGCCCAGAAGCACAAACTCTTATTGGTTCCTGGCTCCGGATTCGGGGCTCCTGGCTTCTTTCGGATTGCATATTGCGTTGAAATGGAAACCATTCACCGAAGCTTGCCAGCTTGGGAACGCTTGGCTATTGATGTTGGATTAAAATGCTGACATAGCCCCCGTCTGATTGGTGAAACCGAGGCGACAACCGTCTCAGATATCATGATCTTGCCAGCTCTGAGAACGAAAGCGAAAATCCATGGAAAAACGGTTTTTAACCCCTGCTGAAACCGCCCAACAGATTTCTGACAATGGACGAAGAGTGTTGACTCAACCATTGACTCGGACGTTCCTACTGAGTCTTTTAGCAGGATTTTACATCGCTTTTGGCGCAGAGTTGTCGACCATTGTCACCGCCGATTCCGCGGCACATCTTGGGAACGGCATTTCACGCTTGATAGGTGGCAGTGTCTTCTCGATAGGCCTGATGTTGGTGATTGTCTGCGGTGCAGAACTGTTCACGGGAAACAGTTTACTGACAAAAACTGCTCTTCACGGCCAGATTTCTTGGGGCAACATTGCCGAAAACTGGGGAATCGTTTTGGTTGGAAATCTGATCGGCTCGCTTTTTTTTGCCTGGCTGATGTTGGCATCTGAACTCTGGCAGACCGGGCAAGTGGCCAAACATGCGATCGACATTGCAACCGCCAAATGTCAATTATCTTTCGATGTTGCTTTTGTCCGAGGCATTCTTTGCAATTGGCTGGTTTGCCTGGCTGTGTTTATGGCCACTGCAGCCAGGGACATCACGGGCAAAATTTTGTCCTGCTATATGCCAATCATGGCTTTTGTGGCCAGTGGTTTCGAGCACAGTGTTGCCAACATGTACTTTATTCCCACAGGTCTTCTTCTTAAAAGCCATCTGGATTTGGACATACCGGGGCTAACTTGGGAAAACTTTGTTTTCACCAACTTGCTTCCCGTTACCCTTGGCAATATAGTCGGCGGTGTTGTTTTTGTTGGTTTTGCCTATTGGTATGTCCACCTGAAAGGGACACGCAGCATTTGAATAGACAGCAGTCTTTCTTTCAAACTTGCTCCGTTTCACTGATCATCGAATTTCTGGAAAGCCGCTCATCCGAACTAGGTCGGAAGTCGCGCACCTGCAATTGAACAGCACTCCTGCCCCGAAAACGATTCACCCGCGGAGTGACGAGCATATTTATCTCACCAGTCAATTCGCCATGGCGCTCAGCCATGCCAAACGCAATGGCTTGGCATTGAACTCCTGCCCTATCTATGGAAAAACGCAGGTGCAAATCTTTGATGACGCTGATTTGACTCGGAAGAACGTTTTCAATCAAAAAAACCGGTTCAGGATTGCCGATGCCGAAAGGAGCCAGCTGGGACAAAGATTGAATTTCTTCCAGAACGCACTCTTCAAGAGCCATAGGGCCATCGTAAAGAACCTGGGGGACCAAATCTTCGGCGCAGAGGGACGCGCGCGCCTGATCCTCGAAACCTTTTGCAAACGCTCGGAGCTTGTCTTGCGATAGATTCAAGCCGGCAGCCATTTCATGACCGCCAAAAGAATCCAAATGTTCAGCACAGGCTAAGATGGATTTGTACATATGAAAGCCTTTGATGGATCGTGCTGATCCCTTGCCTTGCTTGCCTTGTAGTGCAATAACGACCGTCGGTCGATGATAGCGATCGACCAGTCGACTGGCGACTATACCGATAACCCCAGGATGCCAGTTTTCTCCAGCAAGAACAATCGCATGTGCTTGATCTCCTGAGAGTTCTGCAACAGCAGCAACGGCTTGTTCGAAAACCTTGGCTTCCAAGTCTTTGCGGTGACGATTGCATAGATCCAGTTGATGGGCAATTGTCAACGCAGTGTCCAGGTCTTTTTCAAGCAAGAGGCTGACGCCCTTCCTGGCATCTTCGAGGCGTCCAGCAGCATTCAGTCGCGGTGCCAATTGGTACCCCACAGTACTTGCTGTCACGTCGTTAACACCTGCAATCTGTTTAAGGGCGCGGATTCCAATGCGCCGATTGGAATCAAGAAGTCGTAAACCAGTTTGGGCAAAAATTCGATTGACACCGGTCAGGGGCACCAAGTCGGCTATTGTGCCCAAGGCAACTAAATCTAGCAGGATACGAAGATCTGGTTCGCTCCTGCTCTGGAACCAGCCCATTTCGCGCAATTGCTTGCGCAAAGCAATCAAAAGCAAGAACGCAACACCGACCCCTGACAAATGCGGAAACGGATAAGCGGAATCGGCACGTTGCGGATTGATGACAGCACAAGCGGCGGGTAAATTGTGTGGAGGCTGATGATGATCCGTAATGATCAAATCAATGCCAAACTCTCGAGCTAACTGGGCTTCAGAATGGGCTGAAATTCCGCAATCGACTGAAATGACCACTCGGACGCCTGCTTTGGCAGCCGCTACAATCGCCTCGCTGGACAGCCCGTATCCTTCTTTGAGGCGTTGGGGGATGTGATAATCCACATCAACTGCGCCGAGCATCTCCAACCCTTCAACGATTAATGCACAGCCGGCCATGCCGTCCACATCATAATCACCATGTACCTCGATTTTCTCATTTCGGCAAACTGCGATGGCCAAGCGTTCCACAGCCTGGACCATATCCGGCAACTTGAAAGGATCAGGGAGGTCGCCAAGCCGGGCATTAAGGAACTGGCCTGCCTGGTCCAGTTCGGCAATTCTGGAAAGCAAAACTCTGGTAGCAAGCCTGGATAGGCTCAATTGTTTCTGCCAAGTAATGAGCGTAGCAGACGTGGGCATTTCTCCGCGCAGAACCCATCGGCGCTCTGTTATTGAGTCCATGTAAAACCATTATGACGTGGCGGTGACGTCATCATTGGCTCGACAATTACACGGCCAAGGTACTCACTGCGTTGCCCATCATATATTTGAGCGTGAACTTGGTCGGCATTTAAGCCATCCCAATAATTGTTTGCCATATGAACGTCATCAGGGACCTCTTCCCCTAAGACAACTTGATATTCTCGTGGTTTGCCAAACTGGTTGTTTTCAATACGGTAATCCTTTGGATAAGACGTGATGAAGAGATTGATTCCATTTGTTTCAAAGCGGTTATTGCAGATCACCGGAGCGTCAAAATGGAAACGGATGCCGGTCTGATTGTTGCGAAGCAGGTTGTTTTCGATGAGGATCTGGCTGCTGTGGAATCGAATTCCGACCTGATTGTCCTCAAAAAGCGATTGCTCAATATAAACCTGCGAATCCCGGCTGTGAACGGCGCTGTCTGCTTGCAAAAAATGGCAATACTCGAAAACCGCCTCTGGACTTCCCTCGACATTGATCGCACCCCAAGCTCCCGGGCCGGACATTGGATCTGCCGACTCAAAAACAATCGGCTGTTCAGCGGTGCCAATCGCCAATAATCGTCCGCGCACAATCAACTCGCTGGCTGGGAAATATGGATGTTCAACAAAAGTATTTGAGTCGGATTCTGAAGGCAGAAATTGAATTCGTGTGCCCGGCTGTATAACCAGGCTAGACCCGTCTGCCAAGATCACATCACCGGCGATTTGAACCAAACCTGACCAAACGATTTTACCGGTGAGATCGCCCCTTATCACAGGGACATTCTTTTCTTGACGGCATCCCGCTGGCAGGCTGAAGCAGATCAAAATCCAGAGCAGAGCAAAAAACCGACTGTACATGTTACATCCTGGGCAACAGGACAATAGTTGGCTTGGGATGGAAATCAAATTGGGCCGGATAGACTCCGGCCCAATTTGAACGATTATTGATTTTGGGGAATCGCAGGATGTGTCTGGAGGAATTCAAGCTCCTGGCGGACCCGTTCTGATCCAGCCCCATTTGGGTTGACTTCCAGATATTTCGTCCAGGCAGCCTGGGCTTTTTCAAAATCTTTAAGATCATATCGATAAACGATTCCCAAATTGAACAAGCTGATTTCATGATCTGGATCAATCTCATTGGCCTTGATGAAGTTTTTAATCGCCCGTTCATACGTGCCCATCCTGCGGAACATGACACCTTGATCAGTCAGCACATCGGGATCGTTTGGATTCAGTTCCAAGGCCTTTTCATATGCGTCGATCGCATTGATAGGCTGATTATTGTCGAAATAGAGATGACCTAACTTGACCCATGCCTGACGATTACTTGGATCATTAGCTAAAATACCCTTAATTTCATTAATCTGACTCTGGGCATTGACTAATGGAGCCTGGGCAACAGGAGCCCCCGAAGAAGACTTCGTAACGGTTTGGTTTGATTTTTGGCTGATCAGGAGGCCAATAATCAACCCCGCTACCAAAGCAACTGCACCGACCAAGAGTGTCTCTTTTTTCATGCTGAACTCCCTGAATTCTCAGCTGTTTTAATTGATTTGCCGCGACGGTAATCATCCCAAAAAATCAGAATTGGGCTTGCCACAAAAATCGAAGAATACGTCCCGACGAGAATCCCAATTAAGAGGGCAAACGCAAAGTTGTGAATCACGCCTCCCCCAAAAATGAATAAAGCGAGAACAACTAACAAGGTTGTTCCCGAGGTTAAAATAGTTCTCGATAAGGTTTCATTGATCGAGCGGTTAATTACCTTGCTGAAGCCGCTTTTCTGATGTTTTCCATAATTTTCTCGGATTCGGTCATAGACGATGATCGTATCATTTAGGGAATATCCGATAATCGCAAGAAATGCAGCGATAATCGGCAAATCAATCTCACGTCCTGACACCGAAAAAGCGCCAAGTGTAATCACTACGTCATGAACTAAGGCAATGATGGCACCCACTGCGTATCGGAATTCAAACCGCCACGTGATATAGGCCAAAATCCCGAGCATGGCATAAAAAATAGCGAGCAAGCCTTTCTGGCGCAGGTCTTTCCCCACTTGCGGTCCAACCATTTCCACTCTTCGCAGATCAACAGTCCCGTCGCCGTAAACCGTTGATAACTGGTCTGAGACCTGACGTGAAAGCGCCTTCATCCCTTCTCCTTCAGATTCTTGCATGCGAATGAGAAATTCATTGGGCTCATCTCCGAACCGCTGCACAACGAGCGCGCCTAACTCAAGGCTGTCAAGCGCTTCCTTGATTTTTCCGGCATCGGTAGTTTGGCTAAACTTGACTTGAACCAAAGTGCCCCCGGCAAAATCGATCCCGTAGTTCGGCCCACCATGCATAACCAAAGACACCAGGCCGACCAAGATCAAGGCTGCTGAGAAGAGCATTGCCAGCTTTCGTTTGCCAATAAAATCGAGATTGATATCAGATTTGATGATCTGCATCCAAAAGCTCCTATATGCTCAGCCGTTCGACTGGACGGCGGCTCAGATAAAAATCGAAAATCAGCCTTGAAACCACCACTGCGGTAAACAAGGAGGCAATGATTCCGACGGATAAGGTTACGGCAAAACCTTTAACAGGTCCAGTGCCAAACTGAAAGAGCACCAAGGCTGCTATCAGGGTGGTGACGTTGGCATCAATAATTGTTAGCTTGGCTTTTTCATATCCAGCGTCCAAGGCGGCTCGAGGCGATCGGCCAATTCGAAGTTCTTCGCGAATTCGCTCAAAGATGAGAACGTTTGCGTCAACTGCCATCCCGACAGTCAGCACGATTCCTGCGATACCTGGCAAGGTCAGTGTTGCTTTGAAAATGGAAAGCATCGCCATGATAAACACCAAGTTCAAAACCAAGACAACATTGGCAACCAATCCAGAGAAACGGTAATAGATCAGCATCGCGGCAAATACTGCCAGGCTGCCAATCAAAACCGACATAATACCCTGGTCGATTGAATCTTGACCTAACGATGGGCCAACTGTTCGATTCTCGAGGATGTTGACCGGTGCAGGGAGTGAGCCGGCACGCAGCACGATCGCCAAGTCCGTGGCTTCTTGTTCAGTAAAACTGCCGCTGATTTGCGCACTGCCACCAGAGATCCTTTCCCTGATGACTGGAGCAGAATAAACCGTGTCATCGAGGACGATCGCCATGCGCTTGCCGACATTGGCAGCTGTGATTTGATCAAAACGTTTTGCGCCAACCGCATTGAAATTGATGGCAACATACGGTTCATTGAAACGGGTATCAATTCGAACGTTGGCATCACTCAGCAAATCGCCGGTCAGAACGGTTTTGCTCTCGACAACCAGTGGTCTTTCAGTGACAGTTCCAGACCGAGAATCGATTGACCGCTCATAGAGAAGTTGTCCTCCTACCGGCACGTTGCCGGCGACGGCATCCTGAGGATTGGCATCCTCCATGACCATTTTGAATTCAAGACGGGCTGTCTTGCCAAGCAGGTCTATCGCCCTTTGTGGGTCTTTGACTCCAGGCAGCTGGATAAGAATGCGGTTGCCAGCCTGGCGTTGCAGGGTCGGTTCGCTGACGCCGAATTGATCAACGCGGTTTCGCAATGTTTCCAACGCTTGACGGATGGCATATTCCTTGACAGCTTCAATTTCACTATCGCTAAGGCGGTAGTTTTTTTGAATGTAACCGCCTTCGGCAGCAAACGTCATCGGCTCCAGGCTTGGAAAGGAATCCGTCATCAAATTATCAACTTCGCGTCCGGATTCTTCATCATAGACGGTAATGACCAGACGATCATCGCCAAACCGCTCGACGCGCTTGAAAATAATGTCCTTTTCGCGCAACAAGTCCTCGCTCTGGTCGACGACTGTATCGAGACGACCTTCGACAGCCTTGTTTACGTCAACCCCTAGGACTAAATGCATTCCGCCCTGAAGGTCCAAACCTAGATGGATTGGATCGAAAGCATTTTGCCACCATTCTGGCAGGCTGTCTCCAAGCAGGGTCGGAGCCAGAGAAAATAACGCGAGCATTAGGCAAATCAGTACCAACCCAGCCCGGATTTTGAGACTGTTTGACATGATACGTACGATCTCCTTTCAGAAGCTTCCAAATGAAGCGACCATGACTGGATGAAACGAAATTATTTTTCTTCCGGCTGCTCGCTCTGCGGTCCAAGAATCGAGTTTCTGTTAATCTTGATTTTAACGTTTGACGCTATTTCCAAGGTCAGGTATTTGTCCTCGACGGCAATAATTTTGCCGTGAATGCCACCCGCCGTGACCACCAAGTCACCTGATTTAAGGTTTTCGACCAACTCTTTATGCTGTTTGGCCCGCTTTTGCTGGGGACGGATGAGAAGAAGGTAGAAGATCCCGAACATGATCAAGAGCATCAGGATACCTTCCATCCCTCCACCCTGCTGGCCAGACGCCCCACCTGCCATCGCGTATGCATTGGTTGCAAACATCTAGATTATCCTCCTGAGATAGTTATTGACACGAGTTCCTTACGCCGATAATGGAACCGGTGAGGGCCATCAGGCCTCACCGGTAGATAAACGTTGCCGATGAAAAGCTTGGCGAAACGCACCAAATTTTCCGCGGGAGATCGCGTCCCGCATTTGACGCATGAGGTGCAGATAATAATACAGGTTGTGGGTAGTATTCAATACTGATGAGAGAATTTCGTTCGATTGGTAGAGATGACGCAAATATGCGCGGCTGTAATTTCGGCAGACATAGCATGCACACGCCGGATCGACGGGCTGTTGGTCGTCCCGATAGCTTGCTTGCTTGATGGTGATTTTACCGAAACTGGTAAATAAAAAACCATTCCTCGCATTCCGCGTGGGCATGACGCAATCAAACATGTCCGCCCCGCGGGCCACAGCTTCGACGAGGTTTTCCGGTGTCCCGACCCCCATGACATACCGTGGTTGATCTGTCGGCAGATTTGGAAGTGTCCAATCCATGACTTCATACATGACATCTGCACTTTCGCCAACGGATAAGCCGCCCAGGGCATAACCATCGAATCCAATCTTTATCAGGTCGTCAACACTCTGCAGACGCAGGTCTTGTTCCATGCCACCTTGAACGATGCCAAATATTGCGGCATTTGGATTGCGGCGGGCCTTTTTGCTGCGCAAGGCCCACCGCATGGATCGTGCTGTTGAATGTGCAACATAGTCTCGAGATGCAGGATGAGGAATACACTCATCGAAAACCATCATGATATCCGCGCCGAGGGCTTCCTGAATCTCAACCGAACTTTCCGGGGTTAACGTATGAAAACTTCCATCCAAATGCGACTGAAAACGCACACCTTCTTCATCGATTGTACGCAACTCCCCGAGACTGAAGACCTGGTATCCTCCGCTATCTGTTAAAATAGCACGATCCCAGTTCATAAAACGGTGTAAACCGCCGAGTCGTGCAATCGTTTTGTGCCCTGGACGAAGGTAAAGATGATACGTATTGCCTAAAATGATTTCAGCTCCCAGCTCGGCCAGTTGTTCAGGAAGCATCGCCTTTACGGTGCCTTGCGTTCCAACTGGCATGAATGCTGGCGTTTCAATAGTTCCACGGCGAGTTTTGAGCCTGCCGCGTCTTGCCGATGATTGCGTGTCTTGTTCGATAATCTCGAAACAAACAGGCCCATTGAAATCACATCTCATTAGAAGACAATACTCCGGAATTTTGCTCAGACGATCAATGTACAATCGCCGTAACTAAAAAATCGGTAGCGCCGATCGACAGCGTCCCGGTAGGCGCGCAAGACCAAATCCCTTCCAGCAAAGGCCGCTGTCAAAATCAGCAGGGTTGACCTGGGAAGATGAAAATTGGTCACCAGCGCATCGACGATTTTGAATGGAAATCCAGGCTTAATGAACAAATCGGTTTCAGCTGAGCCTGCCTGAATTTGACCATAATGATCGCAAGCCGCTTCGAGCGTTCGAGTGACCGTTGTTCCTACGGCAATGATCCGCCGCTTTTCAGCACGCGCCCGATTTATAGAAGTGGCCGTGCTCTCTGGAATGTCGAATAGCTCTGCATGCATTTTATGTTGACTCAGGTCGTCATGACGCACCGGCAGGAATGTTCCGGGGCCAACGTGGAGCGTTACTGTACAGACCTCAACCCCCTGCCTGACCAGGTCGGCGAGAATGGCTGGAGTAAAATGTAACCCTGCGGTCGGTGCGGCGATTGCCCCTGGCTTGGCAGCAAAAATAGTTTGATACCGTTCATGATCTTCTGGTTGATCGCTCCGTTTGATGTAGGGTGGTAAAGGCATGTGACCAAACTGTTCCAGATAATCGATGAATGATCCGGGGCAAGTAAACCGGACCAAGCGCTCTCCAGTGTCAATAAGGCCTGCTATTTCGGCGACCCCCTCCCCCGGCAACTGAATATTTTCCCCCAAACGCAGCGACTTCGACGACTTGGTCAAGCATTGCCAGAGGTTCTCTTCACCTTGAATTTGCTTCACCAATAAGAATTCAACGTGCCCGCCAGTTTTTTTGCTCCCAATAAGCCTGGCAGGAATAACGCGTGTATCGTTTAAGACCAGCAGGTCTCCACGTTTCAAATACCGAGGGAGATCTTCAAACTGGGCATGCTCGATCGCCTGCTCGGCGCGCTTTAAAACCATCAGACGGGATGCGGACCGGTCCGTCAGAGGGGACTGAGCAATTAATGTCTCGGGAAGAGCGTAATCAAAATCAGAAAGCTGCATGATGTTAAGGGCCCGCTATCGTGGTATGCATCCACTTGATTTTATCCCCGTATCAAATAGACCAACCCGAGGCCAGCAAGCATTAGGGCCAGTCCTAAGATTCGTAAGGTGCGATCGTCAAGAACGAAAAGCTGGGCCATTGCGCGTTTGGCTTTCGTCGGGGACAGGAACCAAGGCATTCCTTCCACCACCAGGACAAAACCTAGAATGAGAATCAACAAATCGAGGTTCAGCATAAGCCAATGGGCCCATTTAACAAGTGATTTGGCACAAACAAACTCTGCCAGATTGGTTCATTCTTTGCAAAAATTAAAAAAACCAGTATTCTGTCGTTTTCGTATGGACTTGCTTTTTAAAAGGCTAGGTATCCTAAAACCTCGCTTTCAGCCTGTCAAGACATAGATTTTGACTTTGAAATCAGAGGCAACGGGATTATGGTGTGCCTGTCCACACCGTTATATCACGTGGTTAGGGACAAATATCGTAACTTGTGGCTTTGTATTTTCGTCCGGTTTCTGTTGAAGTTATGAATTCTCTGAAGATAAAATTTCTCGGTTTAACCGCGATCATCCTGCTGATTGCGATCGGTATGACCACATGGTACAACCTCAAAACACAGCGGGCCATGTTGCACAAACTTGCCAGTGAGCATGGCCGCCTGCTGGCCGAGACGGTCCGGAATAGCATTATCTCGGACATGTCCAACGGCCGTAACGACCGGGTCGTTCACATCCTCTCAAAAATTAATAGCGAACCAACAATTGACAAAATTCGAATTTTTGATGAAACAGGCCGCGTCCTGCTGTCAGCCTCAGATGAAGAGGTTGGTGACCTGGTGTCCACGTCTGAATTGATGGCATATCGGACTGGAAATTTTGCTTACTCCGATTCAAACGCTGGCAGCAATTTATTCAGCACTATTATCCCCATCTACAATGCCCCTGACTGTTATGCCTGCCATGGCAGTGAAAAACGGGTTCTCGGCGTACTCAACCTGCAACTCTCGCTCGATGAATTGACCGTCATGCAGGAATCCGGTCAAAAAGCGACCATGACAGCCTCGGGGGTCATGTTGGTCATTTTGATTTTAACCATTACAGCCTTTTTGTTGGTTTATGTCGACAAACCCGTCAGAAAGCTGGTTCTCGCCATGGACCATGCTGAAAAGGGGCAATTCGATTATGCCCGGGCAACCATTAAAAGTTCAGATGAAATGACCATGCTTTCCACGAAGTTCAATTTCATGGTGCAGCGTTTGCGTGAAACCATGGAATCAACCGTGAAAAACGAACGCGAATTGGCGATTACTCAAGAAAAACTGGCGCATAGCGAAGAAATACAATCCATGAACATCGCCCTTGAGGAACGTCTTAAAGAAATCGAATATCTCAACATCAATCTCGAAGAACGGATTGAAGAGATCGAAGAAGCCAATTATAGGATTGCCGATCTCGCCAGCGAGCTTGAAGAAAAAAATATGGTTTTAAGCCATGCTGTTGACCGTCTTCAGGCCTTACATGAAATGGGTCTGACAATCAATGCAACCATGGAACTGCCAAAGCTTCTTGACAAACTCAGCCAAAAGAGCATGGAAACTTTGGGTGGTCAGATCGGATACATCCTGATGCTCAATGAGATGTCGGGCAAGATGACCGTTGGCGGAGCTGCTGGTGTCACTGACCCTATCGATAATCAGATGGAAATTCCTCTCAAACCTGGTGGCGTCTCCCATTGGGTGATCCAAAACAAACAACCCCTTCTCATTGAAAATGTCGAGCATAACCGCGAATTCAGCAAAATGAGCCGCCTTGGCTTTATCAGGGAATCGGTTATCTGCGCGCCCATTGCTACAAAGGATACGATCCTAGGGACAATTACAGTCGCGAACCCCGTCAACGGCTCAGAATTTAACAGTGAAGACCTCGAGTTGCTGTCGACAATTGCCGCCCAAGCCAGTGTCGCCATCCGAAATGCTAAACTTTACGAGGAACAACAACATACTTATTTAAGTACCGTCCAAGCAATGGTCTCCGCTATTGAGGCCAGCGACGCCTATACTCATGGACATTCCGATCGTGTTACGCGCTACAGTCTGGCCCTAGGGCGTCTGATGAAGCTTGGCGACCAACAATTAAAAGACCTCGAGCAAGCGGCGATCCTCCACGATATTGGGAAGATCGGTATCGATGCCACCATTTTGCACAAAAAAGGGAAATTAACCCCAGCGGACATAGAGGTTCTCAAATTGCATCCGTCCATCGGTGTTCGCATTCTCGAACCAATCAAGTTCTTGGAGCCGATCCGCGATATTGTTGAACAGCATCATGAGCGTTTCGATGGCAAAGGATACCCAAGGGGTATCTCTGGCCATGAGTGGCGTATTGAGGCGAAAATTCTAGCCGTCTGTGACACCTATGATGCCATGACATCTGATCGCCCTTATCGTAACGCTTTGCCTCACACTGTGGCTTTAGACGAAATCAAGACCCATTCCGGGACGCAATTTGACCCTGCCGCAGCGGCGACATTTATCAAAATGTGTGAAGAAGGCCTCTTGCCAGAGTAGGTCATATATGGTTTCTGCCTCCCCAGACAAGCAGTCTTCCTCGCCACTTCGTTTTATGCGCTCATTACGTTACAAGCTTTTCCTCCCCTTTCTGGTTATCATCATATTACTTGGGATGGCAGCAACTTTTAGTTCAGTTGGCCTTTTGAAGAGCTCGCTCATTCAATCGGCTGATGACCGCCTGCTAGCCACTCAAGAAATGCTTTTTCGCGAATTTAAAAAACAAGAGATTATCTTGCAGACTTACACGGTTTTACTGCAACACTTTGTATCCCTGGTGCGTCATGTCAATGATACTGAAGAGGTTGGCATCCTGCAGGACCAGTTGTTTACAACACTTGAAGAATCCAACATATCCGTTGCATTCTATCCGTCCGAAATTGTCGCGCATTTGCCTCAACAAAGTCTTGTAAACCTCTTCGATCAGGCCCAACGCAGCAAACAACCTCGATTTCGTTATTCCAATGAGTTTGGTGACCACCCGGTTTTGATGGTAGCCGCTCCCCTCTATTCTTGGGACAAGAGTGACAAAATCATGTTACTTCACATGGCAATGGGCGACTCTTTCCTTCATCGAATTGCCAATCCACTAGGTGTCAAAGCAATTCTGATGAATTTTGAGGGCAAGACCATTGCCAAAAGTCACGAAGCACAGTCACCGATCAGCTTGAGTCCGGCTCAAATCAATTCAATTAGCAGAGGGGAACGTGTTTACTTGGAGCAAGACCATCCAGAAGATGGCATACAGCGATATCAAATCACTGCTATTCCACTTGGTTCTTCAGAACTGATCTTTTTGTCCCTGCAAACACCTCTGGACGATGCGTTTCACGTTCAAACCAATTTGATTTTGAGACTTTCGGCAATCATTATTGCGTTCCTGTTGCTCGGCACAGTGATTTATTTCAGAATTATCAGCGGGATCATCAGCCCGGCAAAACAGTTGCAGCTAGCAGCCGAGCGCATCGCGCAAGGACAGTTCAACCACAGAATCGCCGACTTCACCAATGACGAATTCGGCTCCGTAGCAGTCGCTTTTAACAGTATGCTCGAGAACCTGGAAAGTAATTATCAACAACGAGCTGCCAAAGACATTGAAAAAGTTCTTGAAGATGAAGCCATCAAAACTAAAAACCTTTTGGAACTCAAAGAGCGTAATCATCGAGAAACACTTGAAGAACTTCACAATTTACAACGTGAAACGGAGGTTGTTTTTCAGCTGAATCAAGCCATGATTTCTACGGTCGAACTGCCATCTTTATTCGATCGGATACTCCAAGTGATTCGTAAAACCCTTGATTGCGATCATCTGGTCCTGTTGCTTTACAAGCCGGGCGAGAGCACCCTCGAAGTGGTTAAGGCGTTGGGAATAGATGAAAAAATATTGAGCGAGGTGAAATTCACTTTCGATCAAGGCATCACTGGCTATGTCGCTGAGACCCAGCGTATTAGCTATATCAAAGACCTTGAGAATGACGAACGAAGTTTAAGCTACCATGGTCAGGTAGCGAGCCGAGGCTCCATGGTCTCAGTTCCCTTGGTTGTCAAAGGTAGGCTACTGGGTGTCATGAATTTGCACAAAAAACGAGTTGATTCTTTTTCAACTTCTGAACTTAAACTGATTCAAGCCGTGGCCAACCAAACCGCTGTTGCCGTCGACAATACTCAATTGCTGCAACGGGCTCGCAACGCAAGTATCCATGACGAACTGACTGGACTTGCCAATCGACGATATTTTCAGGACATCCTGAAACGCGAAGTGGGGCAAGCCAGGCGATTTTCTTCGAATTTTTCGCTGCTTATGTGCGATATAGACCATTTCAAACAAATCAGCCAACGGCTCGGGCCAATGCGCGCTGACTCAATTTTGCGGCAAGTGGCTCAGAGCTTGCTCCACAACACCCGCAGTATTGATTTGGTCTGCCGTTTCTCCAAAGAGCAATTTATCCTGTTGCTGCCGAAAACCAACAGAAAGGGCGCCGTTGCCGCAGCAGAAAAGCTCCGAATTATCATCCAGAACAAGCAATTTGACTACAGCGGCGCTCCCCCGGCTGACTTGCAGGTGACTGTTTCTTTCGGTGTGACAGAGTTCCCGGCCGACAGCAAAAATATTTACGAGCTGCTCAACCTCGCAGACCATGCCCTATTCGCTGCAAAAAAAGAAGGCCGAAACCGTACCGTCACTTGGGAAGGCCCTGCTCCAGGTCCTGAATGATTCTTATTGTTAAGACCGTTACGGAAAGACTGGTGGCATGAGAAGTCCCATGCCTTCATTCAAGCCAAGAAGCAGGTTCATATTTTGAACGGCCTGGCCTGCTGCCCCTTTGACGAGGTTATCAAGAGCCGCCAAGACGATGACACGGCCTGTGCGCGGATCAAGCGACAAACCAATGTTGCAATAGTTGCTACCACGAACCTGATTGACATCGGGCAACCTCCCCTCCGGGAGAACCCTGACAAAAACGTCCTCAGCGTAATATTCCCTATATAGCTGCAACAAACCGGACAGGTCAATGTCCCTTATCAACTTCGCATAACACGTACTGAGAATCCCCCTGCTCACGGGCAACAAATGTGGGGTAAAACTGATTTTTATGGTTGATTCTGCAAGACTGCTTAAGGTTTGTTCGATTTCAGGGGTATGCCGGTGACGTGGCAAACCATATGCCTTAAAACCTTCGCTGACCTCGCAGTAGAGGGTATCGACCCGAACCGTCCTTCCAGCGCCACTGACCCCCGACTTGCTGTCAATTATGATTGTCTGCTGATCGATTTGGCTGGCTTCAAGCAGTGGTGCAAGGGCCAGCGCGGCACTGGTAGGGTAACAACCCGGATTGGCTATTAAACGGGCACTGGCAATCTGATCTCTGAACAATTCCGGAAGACCATAAACAGCCTCCTGAAGCAATTCTGTTGCAGTGTGTTCGCTCTGGTACCACTCCTCATACACTTCGCATTTGCGCAAACGAAAATCAGCCGACAAATCCACGACCCGAGATCCAGCGTCGAGCAAAGCCGGTACCAACTGCATCGCAGCCAGATGAGGTACCGCCGTGAAAATGACATCAGACCGTTGAGCCAACTCTCTCGGGTCAGCATCTTCAAAGGTAAAATTGAGACAGGACTGCAAAAAGGGGAATATGTCGGCAACGTTCTTGCCGGCATGTTGCCGAGAGGTGACTCCGGTTATTTCAACTTCAGGGTGACCGGCGAGAATTCGCAACAATTCGACTCCGGTGTATCCGCTGGCACCAACAATAGCAACTTTGTGCATATTTTCTTACCACGCAACAACAAAAGGGAAACCCGCGGGTTTCCCTTTTTGTCCATAGATGTCTCGGAAAATATTCAGGTAACCAATTATCTCTTGGAAAACTGGAAACTGCGGCGGGCTCCGCGTCGACCGTATTTTTTTCGTTCTTTTATTCTGCTGTCACGCGTTATAAAGCCTGCTTTTTTGAGGGTCTGTCGTAATTCGGGATCAACTTCCAGAAGAGCCTTGGTGATGCCGTGCTTGATGGCCCCGGCCTGGCCGGAAGGACCTCCGCCTGAAACATTGACGAATATGTCAAACTTGTTAACGTTTTCGGTCAATTCCAGAGGTTGCCGTACGATCATTTTCGAAGTTGGGCGTCCAAAATAATCGTCCATCGAGCGTTTGTTGATGACGATGTTGCCAGCGCCGGGCTTAAGCCAGACACGTGCCACGGACGTTTTTCTTTTACCGGTGGCGTAAAATCTTTGTTCTGCCATCGTGATTATCTCCTGATATCCTAAATCTGTAGTTCTTTCGGCTGTTGAGCTTGATGCGGATGGTCGTTTCCTGAGTACACTTTGAGCTTTTTAAACATCTGTCGACCAAGTCTGTTCTTCGGCAACATCCCTTTCACAGCCTTCTTGATCAACTCCTCAGGTTCTTTCTCGAGCAACTTCTCCGCCGAGACCGAACTCAGGCCGCCGGGGTAACCGCTATGACGATAATAGAGTTTCCGACTCCATTTATTGCCGGTGAGACGAATCTTATCCGCATTGAGTACAATAACGAAATCACCTGTATCGACACTGGGCGTAAAAATCGCCTTATGTTTGCCACGGAGCACCCTGGCAATCTCAGATGCGGCCCGACCAAGTACCTGATCTTTCAGATCCACCACGTACCAAGTTTTTTGGAGTTCGGTTTTATTTGGAATTTGTGTGCTCATGAGCGATCCTCTTTATTGAAATCTGTGATATGTACGGGGCTCACAGAAACTGGGAATTTAGCGAAAAGGACTGCTTATGTCAAGGTCTTTTTGGGCTATTGTTTCGACCTTACAAACTTATGCCCCCCGCAAATTTACAGAATAGCGACAATCGAATGATCAATTCGGCACAAAACTATGACTGGACGGGATATTCTGGCATAACGCGGTTAACAATTTTATTGCATGCTGCAGATCCGACCAGTCAAGCACTTCCGCCGGAGTATGCATGTAACGCAAGGGAATGCTGACCAGGGCTGTGGCGACCCCGCCACGAGCCAACTGCATGACATTGGCGTCTGTACCGCTGGCTTTTGGAATACCGATCACCTGGTAGGGAATATTTTCTTGTTTTGCCACACCAGTCAGCAAATCAAACAAAACCGGGTTGATATTTGGTCCTCGGGCTATGACCGGGCCGTAGCCAAGTTTGATTTCACCTGAAATCTTTGGATCGGAGTCAGGGTAGTCGCTTGCAAAACAGACCTCAACGGCAATTCCTATGTCCGGTCTGATACCATAGGCACTGGTCATCCCACCGCGCAGCCCGATTTCCTCCTGAACTGTGGACACACCATATAGGTTGACTGTCTGGTCACCCCGGCTCCGAACCGCTCGCAAGACCTGCATGACGATGAATGCCCCCATTTTGTCGTCAAATGCCCGTGAAGTCAGACGCGTACCCTGCAATCGCTCAACACCGACAGCAAATGTCACCGGGTCGCCAATGGCGACCAATCGCTCGGCAGACTCTTGGTCCGGGCACCCCAGGTCGATAAACTGGTTATTAAACGGCATTATTTTTTCGCGGTCTTTTGGGTCTGTTTGATGAATCGGCCGCTTGCCGACGACCCCGCAGATCGAGCCTTCCGATCCGTGGACCAAAACGCGCTGACCTGGTACCAAATGAGGATCGACCCCACCAATTGGCTCAAAAAACAAGAAGCCTTTTTCGTCGATGTATTTCACCATAAAGCCAATCTCATCACAATGGCCGGCAAGCATCAGCCGCGGACCTTCTACTGGACCTTTGATGTGCGCCACGACATTACCGAGAACGTCAGTGTAGACATGGTCGGCAACAGCCTCGAAGGTTTTACGGACAACTCGTTGCGCAGGCTGCTCAAAACCAGAGGGGCTGGGCGCCTCAACCAGTTCTTGGAATAAGGCGAAGTCCTGCTTGTCTATGGCGTTGGTTTTATTTTTCAATGTGAAGGCCTTATCTCCGATTCTGGGCGTTTCGGACG
The DNA here is from genome assembly GCA_019313185.1 of Deltaproteobacteria bacterium. Taxonomy (GTDB): domain Bacteria; phylum Desulfobacterota; class Desulfuromonadia; order Desulfuromonadales; family BM103; genus JAFDBS01. Next base: position 20,489 of record JAFDBS010000047.1, read on the forward strand.
AGCTCGGCGGAATTGGCCAGGCAGTCTTCAAACTGAGGCTCACTCAACCCAGCACCCAAAGCGAGTTTTCGGGCGAAATCAAGAGGAATGAGGTCTCCCGGCGAGTGGGCGTCAGAATTAATCACCAATTTGGCACCATGCTTCAGCGCCAAGCGGGCCACATGCCCATTACACAGGCAATGGCCTTTGCGCGCTGACAATTCCAGACAAATTCCACGACGAACCGCCAATTCAGCTTCGGCATCAGAAAGAAGCCCTGGATGAGACAGGATATCGATATCAGCGTCCAGAGCGGCAAGGTTGGTGCCCGGAGCCACGGGTTCCACTATGGTTTCACCATGGCAAACAATCAACTTCGCTCCAACAGACCTGGCTTCCTCAGCAGCGGCTGCGATTTCAGCTGGAGGAATATGAGTCAGCTCAATGCCGGGGAGCACAGTCAGACCCCAAGCACTGCCGAGCTCTTCAGCGACACGGGCAATTCGAGGGATAATCAAGTCAAATGACGATCGATCGGCATGGTCGGTGATGGCCAGTGCTTGGTAACCGATGACTGCAGCACGGCGTGTCAGTTCAGCAGGAATGAGTTCCCCATCACTGAACAAGGTGTGGGTATGCAGATCTATCATTGGAAAATCCTTTTCTCGTTGGGTTCGAGCAGTTTAAAGCTGCAGTTCTGGATACATCCAAAGTTTAGAATGATTCCGGCCTGGATCGGCCGAAAGTCAACTCGTTCTGCAGACTTCACCTAATTGTGAGTTCCTGTACGACCGGACAATTTTGACCGGGACTGACTGCCCGATCAGCTTTTCTGGCCCAGTGAAATTTACAATCCTGTTCCAAGTGGTTCGCCCAAACAACTGGCCCTGGCCCTGCTTACTCGTTCCTTCAATGAGAACATCGCACACGGTCCCAACATCTTGCTCCCAGGTGTTTTCAGAAATATTCCTTTGCAATTCAAGCATGCGATCAAAGCGAGACTGTTTGGTTTCTGCAGAGGTCTGGTCCATCATTTCAGCTGCTGTTGTGCCGCGACGAGGAGAAAAAATAAAGGAATAAATCTCTGCGAAACGAACCTCTTCGAGGAGGGACATGGTCTGCTCAAAATCTTCATCTGTCTCTCCTGGGAAGCCCACGATCACATCGGAGCTCAAGCGAATTTTTGGGCAAGCCTGTTTGAGCTTTCTGACTAATGTCAAATAGTGTTCTCGGGTATAACCTCGATTCATTGCCCGAAGCACGCTGTTCGAGCCGCTTTGAACAGGCAAATGCAGATGCCAGCAAAGCTTTTCCAGTTTGGCAAAACATTCAATCAACGAATCGGAAAGGTCCTTGGGATGCGAGGTGGTAAAGCGAATCCGCTCGATACCGTCAAGGGCATTAATTTTTTCAAGCAACCCTGTAAAGTCAAGCTCATGCTCGGCTTTAATGCCATATGAATTGACGTTTTGCCCTATCAAGGTGATTTCGCGAACGCCTATTCGCGCCAGATCACGAATTTCAGATAGGATCTCGCCGCTTGGACGGCTGATCTCTCGGCCACGGACATATGGGACAACGCAATAACTACAATAATTATCACAGCCCTGCATGACCGTTACAAAGCGGGTGACGGCGCTATCTCCAGTTCGTACTGGAAACTGCTGGAGCCGCTCTTTGTCGTCAAGAAACCGGGTTTCTTCGCACCGGACTCGCTCGTCTTCGACTCGGCGGACCATCTCGGGCAAACGGTGGATATTGTGGGTTCCAAACACCAGGTCGAGATAGGGGAACTTTTCTAAAAGCTCGCGACCTTCCTGCTGTGCGATACAACCGCCAATTCCGATGATCAAATTCGGATCTCCGTCCTTTAGTGGTTTAAAGCGACCCAGATGTCCATAAGCCTTGCGCACGGCCTTGTCCCGAACAGCGCAGGTGTTCAGCAGGATCAGGCTGGCATCATCAGGCATTTCAACGGGGTGGTAACCTATTTGGCCGAGAAGTGAGACGATTTTTTCCGAATCGACCACGTTCATTTGACAGCCGAAAGTTTCCAAATAAAAAGTTTTTGACATCATTTTAAATGTATCTTTCAAGGGCAGAATGTGCTTGCCTCAGCCAAATTTTCGTTCCAGGATAACATTTCAAAACGTTCGTGACACCAGAACAAAACCGGTTGAGCATTTTTTGTTGTCGCTTCGGTTTATCGGGATACCGAACAACACGGGCCTCTCTATGAAAACCACTCGATTCTGGAGACGATAAATTAATGAATGCCCTGATCAAATGCAACCTTATTCGGATGACGCTGATGATGGCAAACAGGCTTTCCCCTTCATTGCTTGCTCAAGCAAATCGGTTACTCGCCTTGGGTATTCGATGCACCTGATTTTTACGAATGACTCCTTGGACCCGGCGTGAACAACAATTGAACCAAGCTCCTGACTGTGAGGGTGCAAACAAAAATATGTCACTTCATTCAATTCCAGTGAGGACGTCCGCCGCTGCAGCAAACCTTCTTTGACCAGAATACGTTGGTCGGTAATGGCGTAAAAAACATGGTTCCATTCCAACCTGGCCAGAAAAAGATGTCCCAGGGACAAGTAAAGACCGAGTAAAACAAAGGGAATCGGCAGCCAAGACAGCCACGGAAAATCATAAACTGCACTGATTTGAATGCCAACTGTCTGCCACCAGACAGCCAGTAGCAACA
>JAFDBS010000048.1 GCA_019313185.1 Deltaproteobacteria bacterium
ACGCAGTCGAAAAAGCCGAACACCCGTCTCAACTTTATGGATGCCCTGCTTTATACACTGGCCGGTGGCGCCATGTCGATCATCAGTATTTCCTTTCTGCTCTGGCTCCGCTTCTAATCCCCAACCCAGCCACCGAAGACCTGCGACATAAACGACATAAGCCCGGTCTCATCGACCGGGCTTTCGAACTGCTGACAAGTGAAATAACGGGCTGTCGACGAGAAGTCAGACACCTCGCACAATGACGTCCGTCACATACCGCCCGGCCAAGTTTGCCAGCTGCCGAATCCGGCCGGGGGAATAAACCTCGACCCGACGGCTTTGCGGATCCAGAGCATGTTCAGCATGAAATTGCTGGATCGCCCAGGTCGCCGTTCCGGCGAGCTTCGCCCCCCACCAATCGATAGTCGCTTCATCCACCCATCCGGGCACACAGGTTGTTCGGTACTCAACCTCAATATTCAGCGTCGCAGAGAGTCCAACGGTGTCCAGCAGGCAATCGACATTGACCGGTCCGCCGTGCAGTTCAGGATAGCGTTCTGGGACGGTCTTCAAATCGATGGCCAGATAGTCGATCAAGTTCTTGTCCGCCAATTCAGCGATCACCTTGGGCGCCAAGCCGTTGGTATCCAACTTGACCACAAGGCCAAGAGCCTTGAACCGACCCAGAACGTCGCCAAGCTGAGGATCCAGTGTCGGTTCTCCTCCGGAAATCACCACACCGTCAATAAACGGCCGGCGGTTGCCAAGGTCGGAGAGCAGCGTCTCGAGATCGTAGTCAGGGTATTGTTCGGGATCGAGAACCAGTTGCGGATTATGACAAAACGGGCAGGTCAAGTTACACCCTCCCCAGAAAACCAGAGAAGCTAAGCGTCCCGGAAAATCGAGCAAGCTGGTCCCCTGAAAGCCTTTGATGCCCATCAGGGTTTTATGTCGCGCAAAGAATTATTTGTTGGTTTCAACGACGTATTCGCGACGGTCTTTGAACTCTTCCTTTTTGCCTTTGTTCCATTGCTGCACCGGTCGAAAGAAACCGCAGACGCGCGAGTAGACTTCAGTTTTCGAATTGCATTTGGTCGACATGAGACGCTCCTTAATGAATTGAATCCGCCTGGATGGCTAGGCGGCCTGTCCGTGGTGTCCATGCGGGCAGGCAAAATGCTCCCCGGGAATGTAACCATGCACAGGGCAGATGGTAAAAGTGGGACTGATGGTGAAATAGGGCAAGTGAAAGTTTTCGGCAATCCGCCGCACCATCAGTCGGGCGCTCCGCCAGTCGTCGAGGCGTTCGCCGAGAAAGCCATGGAAGACCGTTCCCCCGGTGTAAAGCGTTTGCAGGCTGTCCTGGTGCGACAGGGCTTCGAAAATGTCATCTGTGGACCCGACCGGCAACTGGGTCGAGTTGGTGTAGTACGGCTCGCTGTCGCCGGCCGTAACGATATCAGGATAACGGGCCAAATCGGCACGCGCCAAACGGAAACTGGTCCCCTCAGCGGGCGTCGCCTCCAGATTGTAAAGATGGCCGGTCTCTTCCTGGAACACCTCGAGCTGGCTGCGCATAAAGGTCAGGGTCTTCACCGCCATATCCTTGCCCTGGTCGGTGTCAATGCCTTGACCGATCAGGTTGAGCATCGCTTCGTTCATTCCCAGCAAACCGATGGTGGAAAAATGATTGTCCCAGTAGCGACCACTGCGTTCGTGGATGTTTTGCAGGTAATAGCGGCTGTAAGGATAAAGCCCTTCCTCGGTCAGTCGCTCGAGTTGCTTCCGCTTGATTTCAAGGGATTCAAAAGCCATCTTCATCAAGTTCGCGATTTTTTCGAAAAACGCTTCGGAACTGTCGGCCAGGTACGCGGCGCGCGGCAAGTTCAAGGTGACCACGCCGATCGATCCGGTGAGCGGATTGGACCCAAACAGTCCGCCACCGCGGCGCCGCAGTTCCCGATTGTCCAATCGCAAGCGGCAGCACATTGAGCGCGCATCTTCGGGGTCCATGTCAGAATTGATGAAATTGCTGAAATACGGAATCCCGTATTTGGCCGTCATCTCCCAAACGGGCTGGAAACGCTGGCTGTCCCAGTCGAGTTCACGGGTTATATTCACCGTCGGAATCGGAAAAGAAAAAATTCGCCCTGATGCGTCTCCCGCCATCATCACCTCGCAAAAAGCGCGATTGAACAGGTCCATCTCGTCCTGGAAGTCATCGTAAGTGCAGTCCATCAACTGGCCGCCGATGATCACCGCTTCCTGACCCAACCCCCTGGGGGGCGTGAGATCCAGGGTGATGTTGGTAAAGGGCGTCTGGAAACCGACCCGGGTCGGCACATTCATATTGAAGATAAATTCCTGCATGGACTGTTTGACCTCACGGTAAGTGAGATCGTCAAAGCGGATAAACGGGGCGAGCAAGGTGTCGAAATTGGCAAAGGCCTGTGCTCCGGCAGCCTCTCCCTGCAACGTGTAAAAAAAGTTGACCACCTGGCCAAGGGCCGTGCGGAAATGCTTCGGGGGGGCACTCTGGATTTTCCCGTAGGCACCAGAAAAACCTTTGAGCAGCAGATCTTTCAAATCCCAACCGCAGCAATAAACCGAAAGCATGCCCAGATCATGCAGGTGGAAGTCGCTGTTGCGGTGCGCATCGGCAACATAATGGGGGTAGATCTTGTTCAGCCAATAGTTGCTGGTAATATTCGCGGCAATGTGGTTGTTCAGGCCCTGAAGTGAATAACCCATGTTGGCGTTTTCGTTGACTCGCCAATCCTCTTGGGTCAGGTAGGAATCCATCGACTCAATGGATTCTTTGATAAACGCCTTGGTCTCGCGCAGGGAGGCATGTTGCTGCCGGTAAAGGATGAAGGCCTTGGCGGTCTTGGCATGACCGTTTTCAATCAGGATTTTTTCCACCAGGTCTTGGACGTTTTCAACCGTCGGGATCCGTTCATCCTTGTAAATGACGTCCAGGATGCCGATCACCTGGCGGACAATGCCCTTGGCCTGGTCCATATCCGAGCCACCAACCGCACGGACTGCCTGCTGGACAGCATGCGTGATTTTGTCCGCTTCAAACGGTACGAGCCGTCCGTCCCTCTTTCGAATGAATTCCAGCATTCCAGCCTCCTACGCAAAAAACATGCGACAATTTGTATCACAGGGCGAACATCTGACCAAGAAAAAAACACTAGATATGGACAAAAAAATGGCTAGCAAGCACTACATGTTGTGCACAACTTCGTGGAAAGCTTGTGGATGAGGGGCCACCCATCGCAATTAACCGCCTAAGATTGTTGACCCCATTGAAACCGGCATGCTACTTAATCGCATCATCAACACGATCTCCACGATCTCCGAGGTGCCCATGTCTGAGCTGACCCGTTTCGGAATCTCCATCGACGAAAGCCTACTGAGGCAGTTTGACCACCTGATCAGCGAGAAAGGCTATGTCAACCGCTCTGAGGCGATCCGCGACCTGATCCGCGATGCCCTGATCGAGGCCCAGGTGTCCCGTGACGACAACACCGAGACGGTCGGCACGGTGACCTTGGTCTATGACCATCACACCCGCGACCTCTCCGACAAGCTGACCGAGCACCAGCATTCCCATCACGATGCCATTGTCTCCGCCCTGCACGTGCATCTCGACGCGCATCACTGCCTGGAAGTCGTCATTGTCAAGGGGCTGGTCAGCCAGGTCAGGCGCCTGGCCGATGAATTGATCGGAACCAAAGGAGTCAAACACGGCAAGCTGGTGCTGACCAAGGCGATGACCGCACAATCGAGCTGACCACAACCCTGTGCGAAGTCTGGATTGGATCGCTGACGACCGGGAAGCGATCGGCCAATCAGACCCGCCGCCCGGTCTGATGCCGCAGAAGATGGTTTATGGAGTGGGAGGCAACACGATTGTTTTCCCGCCACCATGGCCGCTGGCCACAACCGCGACCGTTAAGCGAGAGACACAGACCAGCCGCCCCCTTTGATCAGTAATGCTGATGTTCCAGACCTGGGTGGTTTGGCCCCGGTAGAGCGGCCGAGCAACACCGGTGACCTGCTGACCGGGCTGAACCGGCCGTAAATGGCTGGCACTCACTTCTTGACCAACACAGACCTTCTTGGCAGGATCAATACAGAGATTGGCGGCTATGCTGCCCAGCGTTTCGGCCAGCGCTACAGATGCGCCCCCATGCAGAAGGTTGGCGGGCTGGGTGGTCCTGGTATCAACCGGCATGGTGCCGGCGAGAAAATCCGGGCCCAGCTCGGTCAGCTCAATGCCCAGATGAACGATCATGTTGCAGGACATTCTCCCCCGGACCTCTTCCAGGGTGTAGGCGCGATACCAGATCCGGTCAGCCATTGTGGCTCCTCGGCAACTCCAAAACGGCAGGGCTCATCGCTGGGTGGGCCTGATCTGGCATTTCCGCCTCTGTCAAGCTCAGGATCGGGGTGAGAGAATGTGAATCCGACCGACCTGCTGACTGACATGAAACTCTTTTTCGAGATAATCCATGGTTTTTTCAGGATCGAAGGGCGCCATACTCAGAGAACGTCCGGTTATGGCATAACCCTTGCCCGTCTCGTCCTTGATACACCAGGCCCTGAAACCGTCACGGTCGCCGGAAAACCATAAATAGACCTGGAACCCGTCACCGGTGATCTCTGCGAGATAGTCGGAATCAAAGAAAAAGCCGCTGGCGTCGAATTCTTCGAGACTTTTCGGATAATCGGCGTAAACCGAGTAATAGCCATTAAACACTTGCTGGTAGCTGTCCAGCACCCTGGCAAATTCCTGGCGTTCTTGTCGCGCACGTTCCTTCAGAATGCGATCGATCTGCTCACTGGCCAAGCGAGCTTTTTGCGTCCGTGGGTATTCTGCCAACAATTGATTGAACATCGCTTCGGCCTCCTCGTCCTGGCCCTGTTCAAGCAAACGTTCGGCTTGGCTGTAAAGCTTTTGACTTTTCATCTCGTCAAAGTCACTGCAGGCTCCCAGCACAAGGAACCAAGGGAGAGTCAAGATCAGCACATAGCGACTCAGTGAGACATTCATGTTGCAAGTCCTCCTTAAAATGGTGGGATCAGGGGGTTCGGTGTCAGACGACTTCATTGAACTCCGGAAATTCATAACAAATTTCAGGCCAGGAATGCAAGGGGCAATCGTTTGACTTCAACCAGGCTGCCGGCAACGGCGGCATCAACCTTTACTGTTTGACTGCGACCATCACAAATACCGGGTTGAACGCTTCGAACATCTTGTAGTCGGTCAACGGGCGGGTCCGTGAGACATTCACCGTGGTGACCTCCAATTCGTAGCCGGCGTTTTCGAAAAATTCCGTGGCTGCCGTCAGCGTGTCAAGGGTCGCCGCATTCAACACGATCCGTCCCCCGGTCGGCAACCGCCCGTCAGACGCGTCAAGAATGGCCCAGAGATGCCCCCCCGAACCGCCGATGAACACCCGGTCGGGATCCGGCAGCTCCTCAAGGCAGGCCGGAGCCTGTTCGTCGACCACCGTCACGTTGCGTGAATTGAATTGCTTCAGGTTCTGCTTGAGGTAACTCAGGCATTGTGGGTTGCGTTCAATGGCAAACACCTTGCCGTTGGGCAGCAAATGGTCAGCCTCGATACTGACCGATCCGGAACCGGCGCCGATATCCCAGAGGACCATATCGTGTCGCAAGCGCAATTTGGCCAGGCTGACCGCACGGACTTCTTCTCTGGTAATCAACTTCTTGATGGTGGCAAACTCCTCGTCGGGGATGCCAAGGCCAGGCCCGATGCCCTCACCTCCCGCCTCATATTCCTTGATCAGGATGAGAACATTGAGCGCCGCCGCCTGCATGGACAACAACTGATCAAGGTCGCAATGGGTGATTGTCTCATCGGCTGAGCCAAGATTTTCACAGAGGTAAGCGGTGTAGCCGTCACGGCCGCGTTTGATTAACTCCCGGGCAATCGCTTTGGGGGTGTTCGTCTCATCGGTGAGAATCGCAATTTTATCGTGAGCGACAACCTGGTCAACGGAGCCCTTCAAACCTCGGCCCTCTGTTGAGACAAAAATGGCGTCATCCCAGGGTTCGCGTATCTTGGCGAAGGCGTACTGCACCGAGCTGATATTCGGGACAAACTCAAGCGTTTCTTTGGGCAGGTTGCGAAGCAGATAGCGGCCAATCCCGAAAAACAGCGGGTCACCAGAAGCCAACACCACAATCGGTCCCTGGCCTTGCTCGATCTGCCGCAACATATCAGCCAGGTTGTCACTGATTTCGACTCTCCGGCCGCTGAAATCCGGAAACAGGGACAACAGCCTTTCAGCACCGAACATCAAAGCCGCCTGATCGATTATTTCAAGCGCCCGGCCACTGAAACCCTCCTGGCCTTCAACGCCTGCACCAATGACGTGGATTGTCTTCATCACAGACCTACCCTTTCAGTTGCTCAAAACGACTCAAAAACGTTGCCTTCATCTCTTGACTGCCAACTCTGGTTGCCAACTTTATCCGTCTCCGCCGGTCAACGTCAAGATCGGTTTTCACGTCAGCAAGCCACAGGCGCCGCTGGATGTTCCTGCCTATTCGTCGCATAAGCAAACAGGTCAGCAACTCCAACGAAAGGCTCTTATCTGACTAGAGTTAGCGCCGGGGCGGGCCTGGAGGCGTCATCCGCAAAGGAGCCGTTGAGCAGTCGGACCAGTCGGCTGCCATCCACAGCATAATCAATGATGTTCAGGCAGCAATAGTCTTGCTCGATGGCAAAAGCACGATCGAGAGGAGCCCCGATCGCGTCCAGGAGAATAACCCGGTTGACCCCGCCATGGGCCACCAAAACGATCGACTCGCCGACATGCCGTTCAATCAGTGTTTGCACAAATGGCCGGACGCGATCAGCAACATCCTGGAAACTCTCCCCGCCCGGGGCGCTGTAATGGACCAAATCCCTCAACCGCGCAAACCAGTCCTCGGGATAACGTGTCCGCAATTCTGTCCAGGTCTTCCCTTCCCACAAACCGGCATCCAGTTCCCGCAATACAGCATCGGCCTGGACGTCCAGACCATGTTGTGTCGCAATCAATTCGGCGGCATACATCGTTCGGTCGAGGTCACTCGAATACACGGCTCGAATCGGCTCTGCGCGCAAACGGCGGCCAAGGTAAGCAGACTGGCGTTTGCCCAATGCCGTCAATGCAACATTGGTTTGGCCGTTGTAACGCGTCTGCTCATGACCTTCAACCTGACCGTGGCGGACCAGGTAAACTCTCGTGGATTGCATCCCTTCTCCAGAAACAGCCTTCAACATGAGGCTATCAACTCGTCACTTCCTGTCGGTCACGCGATATTAACACGACTGCCACCCCATGATGCCAACATTTAGGTGTTGGCAGCCACCGCCGATTCAATGAGCTCCCAAAGTTCGCTTATTCCGATACGCTGCGGGACGGAAAACAGGGTAAACAGGTCTTTGCTCAAACCGGTGGTGCGACTGATCACAGACAGCCTGTTCTGCAAGGCGTTTCGACTGATTTTATCGACCTTGGTGATCACCGGTATGGTTGGCGTTTGATTCTCTTCCAGCCAGTCAAGGAACTGCAGGTCTTCATCGCTCGGGTCGCGCCGGGCATCCAACAGCCAGACAACCCCGCACAATGTCGTCCGACCGCGCAGGTAGCCTTGGACCATTGGCTGCCAGCCGGCTCGAACCTGACGTGGGGCCTTTGCAAAACCATACCCGGGGAGATCCACAAAAAAAAGGCTTTGGTTGACAGCGAAAAAATTGAGCAGTTGCGTCCGTCCCGGGGTTGACGACGTGCGGACCAGTCCCCTGCGCTGCAAAAGGCAATTGATCAGGCTGCTTTTGCCGACGTTGCTGCGGCCGGCAAAGGCAATTTCCGGCCAATCCGGCGACGGACAGCCTTCCAGGGATGGAGCGCTGGTGATGAACTCGACACTATGGATTTTCATCACGCCACATATCAGTCCTCTCTAGAGTGGTCTTGTCTTATCATCAACAACATTCTTTGCATCCTAGCACAGAAGAACTGTCAATCAACAGCCTGTGCTGACCGGATGGTCTTTCTGCAGGCTCAAACATACTGCCAGCCCTGGACCAATTTGGCCCATGCTCTGGACACAGATGGTTTTTGATGCGTTGCAACTCCACGGCGGGTAGGGTATAAAATGAATGTATAGAAACCACAACCGATCAATTATCCACTTCAAGGAGGAATCAATGCTCAGTGAAAAACTCGTCGATGCTCTCAACGAGCAAATGAAAAACGAATTTTATTCGGCCTATCTGTATATGGCCTTGTCGGGATATTTCGAATCCGAGGACCTGCCGGGCATCGCCTCGTGGATGCGCATCCAGGCAATGGAAGAATTGACTCACGGCGAAAAATTCTTCAATTTTATTTGCGAAGCTGGGGGTCGGACCGACTTGCGCGGGTTTGACAAGCCGGAGAATCAGTTCGCATCCCCCTTGTCCGCGTTCGAATTTTCCATAAAACACGAACAGTTCGTCACGCGCAGCATCAATGAACTTATGGACCTCGCCAAGGCCGAGCAAAACCATGCCGTGCAGATATTTTTGCAGTGGTTTGTCACCGAACAGGTCGAAGAAGAAGCCAGCTTTGGCCTGATTCTCAAAAAACTCGAGCGAATCGGGGATGATGGCAACGGCTTGTTGCGGCTGGACGACGAACTCGGTCAGCGGGTCTTCGTGCCGCCTGCAGCAGGGTAACCTCTGTTCGCCTGATGCAATGCACTGTCTGAGACGAACCACAGCTGGTTCGCCTCAGACTTTTGCGGCGGCAGCCAACGGCTGGCAATCACTCAGGTCGTCGGCAACTGCCGTCATCGCAACGTTGGCGATAGCGCGGCAGGAGATGGCGGTAGCGTGCGAAAATCCGGTAGCCCAGCTGGGCCAAGCTTCTCACCACCGGCCATGCCGTGACCTCGGCCAGCAAATCATACAGTCTGCCGGGAACCACTCGCCAGATGATCCGAAAACCCTGGACACCGGCATGCCAGTTGCCGCAACTGTCTAAAACATGCAACTCAGCCATCAGCTCGTTCTGAGTTTGACCGTAGGATTCCGCGGAAAAATTTGGGGCACTGATGTCGACCAGGATCAAGTCCCGGCAACGCCGTTGGTAAAAACGGACCTCGTGGTCACAGACGATGCATTGCCCGTCATAAAAGACCCGCAGCGGAATGATTTTACTAGGCCGTTCAGACTCATTCATGCTTTTATTGTAACCTATCCATAACGCTTGTGCACTGTGGCGTCGCCCAGTATGAAATTGACACTGACGCCCGGATATCGTCAGGTTTGCGCATCACCCCAAGTTTGATAATCTGGTAAAAAAGAAAAAATTTTATTGAGGAGGAAACCGAATGTTCGAAAATGTTGATGTAGAAGAAGCGGTCAAACGGTCTATGCAGACCGAGAAGAATGCCATGGACTTTTATCGGCGCGGTGCCGAGTTAATGAAAAATCCAGAAGCTAAAAAAGTCTTTGAACTTTTGGCGCGCGAAGAACGTGAACATGCCGAATGGTTTTATAACGTTTATACCGGAAAAGATGTCCCCGATTTTGAAACGTTTATGAGCGCTGCACCCTCAGCGGACGCAGAATGGATTGCCGATTTGAATGCCATTAAAGAAGGGCAATTCAACGAGCGCAAGGCGATGGAAATGGCCATGGACAAAGAAAAGCAACTCGCCCAGCACTTGCGGAACATGGCCGCAAAGATCAGCAACGAGGATGTGCGCAAAGTCTTCGAAGAAAACGCCAAGTCAACGGATCACCATTATCAGTTGATCGAATCCGAATATGCCCGCCTGATGGGTATGGTCCATGAAACCGATATGGACACGTTTGTCCGCGAATAATCTCCGGCCAACGTGTCGCGTTCTACACAAGGCGAACCCTGCGTCAGGGTTCGCCTTGTGTTTGCCCTGTTCAGGATAACGGCAAGCAGCCTCTGCCAGCTGGGCGACGGATAACCGATCAATCCATATCGACCACTTGGCGCTGCGGCAACGACGCTGCCTGGCGCAACAGATCCTCGACTTTTGCAGCGGGAACCGGACGGCTGAACAGGTAGCCCTGCACTTCGTCGCAACGTTGCTCTTTCAAGAGATTAAACTGCCCTTCGGTTTCGACCCCTTCCGCAACGACATTGACGTTCAGACTGTTGCCCATGGTGATAATGGCATTGGCGATCGCGGCGTCTGTGGAACTGATCTCAATGTCCCGCACAAAGGTTTTGTCGATTTTGAGGGTATTGATCGAAAACCGCTTGAGTTCGGCCAAAGACGAATACCCCGACCCGAAACCGTCGATTGAAATATGGACGCCAAGCTCCTTGAGCTTAGTGAGAATGCTGATCGCGAATTCCGGGTTTTGCATGATCACCGTCTCGGCAATTTCAAATTCCAGGTATTCTCCCGCCATGCCCTCTTCGTCAAGCAGGCGGGCGATAAATTCTTTCAGGTTTTTCTGATGCAGTTGATACCCGCTCAGGTTGACTGCGACACGGATTTTTGGCAAACCTTTGGCCTGCCAATCAAGATTGTCCCGACAGGCCTGCCGGATGACCCACTCACCGACCGGAATGATCAAACCCGTCTCTTCAGCAACCGGGATAAAATCTGCCGGGCTGAGAATGCCCTGCGTGGGGTGCTGCCAACGGATCAAAGCTTCCATGGCGGTGATTTGGCCGCTGACCGCATTGATCTTCGGCTGGTAATAAATCATAAACTCATTGCGTTCGAGCGCCTTGCGCAGTCCGGTTTCCATTTCGATGCGCTGCTCGTGACCTTCTTGCAGGTTCGGTTCATAGATCTGAAAACCGTTCCGGCCTTGGGCTTTGGCGCGATACATGGCCGCATCGGCTTTCTTGAGCAAAAGTACCGGGTCTTTGCCGTGGTTCGGGGCCAAGCTGATCCCGATACTTGTCGAGATATACACTTCATGGTCGTCAATGATGATAGGCTGCGCCATGGCCTTGAGGATTTTTTCGGCGACATGCTCAGCATCGGCAACCTGCTTGATGTTGACCAGGACAATGGCAAATTCGTCACCGCCGAGTCGGCTGACGGTGTCGACCACGCGCACGGAGTTTTTCAACCGCTGGCCAACCTCTTTCAGCAATTTGTCACCAACCGCATGCCCCAAGGTATCATTGATAATCTTGAAGCGGTCAAGATCCAGGTAGAGCACGGCACAGAAATGCTGCATTCGTTCTGATAAGGCCTGGGCTTGCCGGAGACGATCGGCAAAAAATAAACGATTGGGCAAGCCGGTCAGAATGTCATGGTGGGCCATGAAATAGAGCTGCTCTTGTGCTTTTTTACGCAGGGTCACATCCCTGCAGGACACCCAGATGATCTCTGCATCCTCTCCTTGAATGTTCCCAGTCACAGACCCTTCGACGTCGATCATGTCTCCGTCACGATTGACCAGCCGTCCGTCAAATTCAGCAGCCTGCGCTCCGTTGAGCACCGCCTCAATCGCATCCAGGGCCTTGGCCCGCAACCCCGTATCGAAAATGTCGGCGACCTTGATCTCAGTTCCGAAGCCATCCGAATAGCCGAGTGCCCGTATGCAGGAATCGTTGGCATAGAGGATCTGGCCTTTGGCATCGATACTGAAAATCAGGTCATTGGCCTGGCGGATATATTGTTTGAGCCGGTTTTGGGTCTGCTGAAATCGGTGGTACGTGCCGCGCAGGACATTCATCAGATAATCACCGACTACGGCGGCAATGGTGTTGAGCAAGCAGACCCACATCCACATCAGGACAAGGTAGAACTTGTCATGGTGCAAAGCCGGGTCAATGAACGGCATCGCCAGATTGGGAATGATGTCCAGATACTCGCCATAGAGAACCAGTCCATAGCAAATCCCGCCGAACAGTCCGAGATTCACCACTCTCACCCGACCTTCGATCAAAATGGCCGCTTCAAACGTGATGATGATATAAACCGGCCAGAACCAACTGGCCGACCCGCCGCTTAAATGAATGAAAAAAGAAACGCTGAAATAATCGAGGACAACCTGCAGCACATCACTGAAGGGCAAACGCGCCATGCGTTCCGAGTGGTGCTGATAGACGGCATTGTAGCTTATCACCCACACCATGCCAAGCAGCAAGCCCAACGCTTGGGGTGGGGACAGGAACCACTCGTAGCCGGCCAGATAAAAACCGAGAGCCGCTGCTGAACCGTACAGGCCAATCAGGGCGAGAAAGAGCCACCGGGCTTTGGCCAGGAGAAGATAGCGCTCAACCTTGGCCAAAAGGGGCGAATCGCCTGCCCCATGCTCAAAAAACTCCCCCGTGGTGTTGCTCAACTCTCCCCCCCTTGGTGAAGGTCATATGAGGACCGCACATTCACGACTGCCAAATCCGAGCCAACAGGCCGTGTCTTTTGCACTATAGTTTTTTTTAGCGCTATCGACCAGAAAAAAATCATAATATACCGATCTTCCTCAAGATTTGCCCCCAACAAATGGTACGGAAACGATCCAGGGACTGCCGCTCAAGACCACATTTGCACTGTCGCTTGTGACCAATCAGGAATTCAATTTCCAGAAGACTCTATATGTTTGGCTATTTCGCATATACAGATATCGTCAAATAGCGATATCTGTATATTAAAATCCCTCGATTGATAAACCGATCTGTTCTTTTTTACCAGAAAACGGCTATTTATACGGATTGGTATATATTTTGAATTCACTATATAAAGAAAGCAAGATTTCTTCGCACATTGCAGTGCGCTGACGGGGCCAAGGCGTCCGGCCGGAGTGGCGGCTGCAGAAAAAACCGAACTCAAGAGGAGGTTCCAGAATGAACAAATTGCTGAAGATTGTTTCAATGTTTGCCGTAATCGCCCTTGTCGCGACCTCGGTCATGGCAGCCGAAGGCGGCAACCCACGCAAGGGCAAGCACCTCTACAAGAAAACCTGCAAAACCTGCCACGGCCCTGACGGCGATGGTGGCGAATTGACCCCGATGTCGAAAACCCAGGCCCAGTGGGACCGGTTTTTCAAGAAAGGCAAGCATGACGCCGCTGCCTGGGGCGACCTGTCCGAAAAGGATCTGAAGGACGTTCAGCAGTTCCTGTACGACCACGCTGCGGATTCACCCCAACCGCAAACCTGCGGCTAAAGGTTAGACGCTGACTGTTAAACGGTTTCTGCCACATGATGTCGCCGAACTACCGACCGGCGGCACTAAAGACCTATTTCGTTTATGAATTTTAGGAGGTAACCATGAGAACGTTTGTCTTGCTTGCCATGGCAACTTTGCTGGCCCTGCCAATGAATGCATTGGCAGCCAACGAAGATGCCATGATCGAGGAATTGCAGAAGCAGATCGCAGAACTGAGCGAGGAGCTCGAAGACCTCTCCGATCGCCTTGACGGTCCGGAAAGGCACACCGCACTCGACCGGATTGAGTTGACCGGTGACATGCGTCAGAAAGTGGACAGTTTGCATTATGAAGATCTGACGGTGAACCAAGGGTTTTACGTTGATTTTGCAAAACTGGGTAGTAACTTCGAAAACGCCTTAGGAATCTATAATAATCCAGCAGAGTACATGGCTGGTTTTATGCAATATTTAATGACTGGTGACAAAACTGGTTTGACAAAACCTGCATCGGGATTCTTTTATCCGCCGGAAGGTATCAACCCAAACGGAGGTCTTACTCAGGATCAAGCTGACCAGTGGTGGGCAGGTTATGGTCTTTTGACAGAAGGGTTCCCAGCAATGGCTCAGGCCTATCCTGATTTTGCCGAAAAATTCATTTCAGGGCAACTACCTGCCCAAGGTTTTTTTGGTCCCGGAGTGGACAAACGTGACAAAGACAATGATATCCTTTACACCAGTCGCTTGCGTCTAAACATGAAGGCGAAGATTTGGGACAATATCAAGTTCAGCGGCCGTCTGACCATGTACAAGAATTGGGGCGACTCGACAGGCGTGAAAGTCTTCGATTCGTTTGACAGCTTTACCATGGACGGGACCAACAGTGGGAACACAACCGGTGACTTG
>JAFDBS010000049.1 GCA_019313185.1 Deltaproteobacteria bacterium
GCCGACATGACCTGCACCGATTGTCACACTGGTATCACCAAAGGTGTTTACCGGGCATCGTCCACAACCTGTGCAGACTGTCACGGCGACTCCGAATATCAAGCGGTCTTCGACGACTGGGCCGCAGAGGCTGAAGCCCGCATTGATGAGTTGAAGGCTGTCCGCATTGAAGTCGAAGCCGAATTGCTCGATGCGGATCGGGCAAAGCGAAATACCGCAGAAGCATGGGAGACGTATCAGCGAGCAATCACCAATCTGAAGTTTGTTCGCAATGACGGGACGAATAGCGTTCATAACAATGAATATGCCACCGCGATTCTTGATACGGTTGAGGCTGATTTCAAAGAGACTTTGCGGCAGTTGGATACCATTTGGTAGATACACCCCTGGTCAACACAGAAGGGCGCTTGATAACAAGCGCCCTTTTTTTATGATTCATGATTTAAGCTCACAGCAATCACAAATCAAATGATGGTGAGATAGCCCGCAGAAAAATGGTGGACATCCAAATACTAAATAAAGCACGTCAAGTAAATCTATATGACAGAAAAGGGTTTTTGAATCAGAATACGGTATGGCGCAAAAAGGTAAGCCAAACCATCCAACAAACTCTGAAAACACAGCGTTCCGCTGTGTTATGGATCAACGGATCAGTGTCAGGTCCGGAAAAAATAATTGAGAAAAACTCTTGAGAAAACAGACAGGGCTCCTAAATAGAGCTGAAGCGCATCCGGGAACAACGGTTTGTTCTAGCTAAAAACCAAGCTTAGTTTTGGTTTTTGTCAGCAGAAACCATTTTGTTCCAACGGCCAAGAACAACGGATGCAAAGGCAGCCATAAGTCCGAACGAAAAAATACTGGCCATTAACGGCATCCCTTTGATTTGTACCATGTCGAGAAGAAAAACTTTGGCTGCACCTATTACAGTAATGACCACAGCCACATTACGCAGCTCTTTGTCGCGACGGGACAGGCTAATTGCAAAGAGACTGGCAGCACAGGCATTAATCAAGACTGATTGAGCGCCACGGAACGCTTGATGAGTTGCAATATGCAGGAAATCGAGCGACTGATATAAGCCGACACGCAAAGTGAAAAACCCACTGAAGAGTGCAGCGATAAGAAGTAAACTGGCCCCACGGTCTTTCTTATTTAGCCGGGCAAGGAACGAGTCTGCTGAAATGGCTATAGTGTTTTTGCGTGACCAGTAATAATGGAAAAATGCAATGCTGGCCATCAGGCCAGAGGCCAGAGCGCCAACCAATGAGGGCTTGGTGCCTTCAGTTGTCCAAAGCTGGGCGACCAGGGAAAAACTGGCGTAAATTTGCAGTAGATAAGAAGACAATCTCAGGCCAGAGTTTTTTACGCGCTGGGAAACCAATGCTATGCCGATAGCCAGCAGGGCAATGAGTGCCGTAGCCAGCAAGCGGTGATCAAATGCTAACGGTGCGGAAAGGGACAAAAGAATTGCGCCGCCTAGCGCAAATGGGGTCGTTCCAAGTGAGCCGCCGGGCTTGCGGTGAGCCAACCACCAAGCAATCGACAACTGAACAATGCCACCAAGCGTGCCGAGCCATCCAAAGATTGATTGTTCTGCTAAACCGTTTTGAATGGCGTAATAGCCGGCAACAAAAATCCAAACACCGTTAATCACGGGGAGACTAATATCAAACTTAGACACTTTCTCCTGGATTCTTCCCAGAACGCCAAGTAAGGAAATACAGGCAAAGGCTGCCCCCAAAAGAAAAATGGCCGGTAAGAATCCGCGAATTGTGTGGTCGAGATGTTCTGGGGCCAGCTTGCCAAGGTAAATAGCAAGTTTCAAATCCCAGATTTGAATCATAAACAATGTCAAAATGAGAAGAAGCCAGCGCAGCCAAGACGCGCGGAGCAAATGTGTTGCGTAAGCTGCAAACAGATTTGCTAGCACGATTATAACCGTCAGGTAAGGGAAGTGCGGGCTTGGATAGTCAATCGCAAAGGCACCAAAACTCATCCCTAAGGTGCCGGCGAAGACAGGCAAAGCGACATTCTGCATGCGGCTCGTGATGGTGTTAAAGGCACCGGTAAGGGCAAGAGCGAAGTAGGCCAACTCAGCAGGGACAGTGTCGAAAACGCGATGTGCTTCAACCACGACGGCACACATGACAATCGTTCCCCATAAAGTGAAAACCGGGGCCTGAATTTGTGATTCACGATACGCAAACCAACCGTAAACGATTAAGCCAAAGGCGTAGAGGACTCCAAGGAAAGAACCGATTTGCTGATCAATGACGCCATTATCAGTTGCTGTACGCAAGGCAAGAGCGATAACCAGAATGAAACTTGTGGTTGCAACACGAGGGAGAACATAGGCCTTGTCAACCCAAGATAATATTTCTTCGGAAGACCCATCTTTTAGTTTTGCCGGTCGTTCAGATTGCTTTAGCTTGAATTTAGATTGATCGACCGCCCTTGCCGAATCCAAATTAGCAATAGAACGTTTAAGGTCTTGAACCTCCTGTTCTAGGGCGGCAACACGTTTTTCAAGTGACGTGGTTTGATCGTTCATGTGAGCCTCAAAAGCTTGGGCAAGTTGATATGTGCATGATAAATGCTATCATTAAGCGTCTTGTTTGAGA
>JAFDBS010000050.1 GCA_019313185.1 Deltaproteobacteria bacterium
GTGAAAGTCCGGCAGCTCGGCGCCGAGATGATGAATATCATTCCTGTCATTCCACTGGGCTTATTCAAAGATGTTGAACCACCATCGGAGGCGACCATGGAGATGGTCCGCAATCAGGCAGAACTCATTCTTTCGCAGGCGCGGCACTGTAAACAATGCCGTGCTGATGCGGCCGGAGTAGTCGGCCAGGATATTGATCTGGACAGTCTGCCGGCATTGACGGCCTGATTCGCCCACGACCGACAGAGCGAACGGTTTTGATCGGCAGCAACGGAGCAACAGAGTGCGCAATATTTTCTTGCTGATTGTCATCATCCTCATCACGCCGAGAACGATTCAAGCGGCCGACATTTATCTGTCTGTTGCGGCAAGCCTCCGCGAAATGATGGCTGATGCCGCGCAACGGTTCGAAGCCATCCATCCTGAACACCGGGTGGTGATCAATTCATCATCCTCCGGCGTTCTCGCCCGCCAAATTAAGGCCGGGTTGCCGGTGGACATTTTTGTTTCAGCCAACCCGCAATGGATGACCTTTTTGGTGGAGCACAAGAAGGTGTCTGCAGATCAGGTGATCAACTGGGCGACCAATCAGATGGTGCTGGTTGGCCGTGGCGACAAGCAGATCAGACTGCACGAGATTGGCGGGCTTGGCCGGGTGGCACTTGGCAGCCCGGACAGCGTGCCTGCAGGTGGCTATGCAAAAGCGCTGCTCTCCAGGGCGAATCTTTATGCAGACCTTGAGCGGCAGCGCCGATTGGTGTTTAGCAAAGATGTCCGTCAAGCGCTCCTCTATGCCGAGCAAGGGGTGGTGGATGTCGCAATTGTCTATGCGAGCGATGTGCGGTTATTGAAGGAGGCGGCGGTCCTGCTGACCCCGGATCCGGCCCTCCAACCCGATATCCGGTATCAGATGGCTCTGACAGCCGATGGCGAACGCAGTATGCCGGCACACAGGTTGCTGGGTCTGCTGACATCAACGAGTGGTGCAGAATTGCTGGCAACATATGGGTTGACACCTCTTCAATTGACCAAGGTGAACTGATGGACATGCTGACATCAACAGACTGGCAGGCATTGCTGCTTTCGGCACGTGTTGCCGCGATGGCAACTGTGATTGCCTTGCCCGTTGGTTTTGCAGTCGCCTGTTTGCTTCATTTTGGCAAATTTCGCGGAAAAGCCTTTTTAGAGGGCGCAGTCAATCTGCCATTGGTGCTACCGCCAGTGGTCGTCGGTTATCTGCTTCTTCTTGGGCTTGGTGAAAACGGGCTCGGGCCCATTCTGAAAAAGTTTGGTTTGTCGATTTTATTTACCTGGTATGCCGCAGTCTTGGCAGCCATGGTCGTTGGCTTTCCTCTTTTGGTGCGCGCCATCCGGATCGGCCTAGAGGGGATCGATCCGCAACTGATCCTTGCGAGCAGCAGTCTGGGCGCCGGTCGCTTTGACACTCTGTTCAATGTCGTTCTGCCTCTGACCAGACGGTCTCTGCTCGCTGGCGCATCATTGATGTTTGCACGGAGTTTGGGTGAGTTTGGCGCGACAATCATGATCGCTGGCAATATTCCGGGGGTTACACAGACCATCCCGCTGGCGATCTATGATTACAGCGGCATGGTTGGCGGTGAACGTCTTGCCCTTGGACTGTGCCTGGCTTCAATCGTGCTGTCTTTTGTGGTCCTGATCGGCAGTGACCGGTTGACCCGGTTCCGTCGCGAGGCAGGTGCTTCATGAGTCTTTTCGTCTCGGTCGAAAAACGTTTGGGCGGGTTTTGCCTGTCTGCCGAATTTACGTCCAGCAGCGGGAGCCTGGGCCTGTTTGGCCCCTCTGGCAGCGGCAAGTCGACATTGTTCAATTTGTTGGCCGGGACAGCCCAGCCAGACTGCGGCACGATCCGACTGGCCGACCGGCTCCTGTTCAGTTCCTCAGCGCGGACCAGTCTGCCGCCTCAAGAGCGCCGTATCGGGCTTGTCTTTCAGCAGGGCCTGTTGTTCCCGCATCTCAATGTCGAGCAGAATCTCTTGTTTGGCTACAAACGGCTGCCAAAAGACTACAGGCGGATTGATCCCGACAGAGTGATCGATGTATTGCAACTTGGACGGTTGCTTAAGCGCCGCGCGGCCCAACTTTCGGGAGGCGAGCGCCAGCGGGTCGCACTCGGCCGGGCGCTCTTGTGCAATCCCAAGCTTCTGTTGCTTGACGAGCCTCTCTCGGCATTGGACGAGCAGCTGAAAGGGCACATCATCCCGTTTCTGCTGGCGGTGAGACAAGAGTTTGAGATCCCGTACTTATTGATCAGCCATTCCCTTCAAGAACTGCGACTGCTGACCGATGAGGTCCTGTTGATTGACAAAGGGGTCCTGACCGGCCGATCTCATCCTGAAGAAATTGCCCGCCAGAGCCTTGGCAGCACAACCGGGTACCTTAATCTGGTGGAGGTTTCGGAAACTGTCCGGGACGAGGGTTTGTGGATTGTGCCCTGGGGGAACCAGCGGTTGTCTCTGGTCGACAACGCGCCGGCTATCGGCCGGAGTTACAGTTTGTCGTCAAAAGACATCCTGCTCTGCCGGGAGCATCCGCGCGCGATCAGCGCCCGCAATTTGTTGCACTGTCGCGTCACAAGGCTGTTCGATTATCAAGGACAGACAGGTGTTGAGCTTGACTGCGGCGGCGGGAAAACCCTGGTCAGCCAGGTGGTCGCTCAAGCCGCCCGGGAGCTCAATCTGCAAACTGGTGAGATGGTTTATGCCGTGTTCAAAGCCACTGGCTTCCGCCGCATTTACTGAGGCATCGCATGGCCAGTCAAGGCAGCCGGGATGGCTTAATTGATTTGTTTGGGTTTGAATTGATCGACCTTTTGGTTCATTTCAGCCAACAGATACGGGTGCAGCTGCTCCTCCAGTAAAAGAAGGTTTTGCTTGGCGATCTGAAGACCCTTTTTGGCGGCCAGGGCTGTCCAAAAATATGCTTGCAGGGCATCTTTGTTAACCTTGTCCTCACAGCCGTTTCGATATAACGTCCCCAGGTGGCTCTGCGCCAAAATGTGGCCTTGGAGGGCTGCCTCATTGGTCCATTTCAGGGCTTGATGACAATCTTGATTGACTCCTGAGCCTGTGTGGTACATCACACCGAGCAAGTAGGCGGAGTTTTTCTCCCCCTGCTGGGCTTCAGCCAGAGTTTGCGAAAAATCAATTCCATAAGCTAATCCGCTGTGAGCAACAAGTCCCCAGAGCCCGAGATTCAGGCAAAGGGCCATTGACAGCGCAAATCTGATAATCGGATTTCTTTTGGATTTCATCACTGATCCTTGGGCGGTTGTTCGTTGCGTGTTTCCAAAACAAAAACAAACAGAGCTTTGGCTTTCTCGAGCCGCTTGGAATAAATCTTTCTTGGCGTTTCTTCCAGGGTCTCGATGGTCGGTTTCAACTTGTCACAGCGCTCAACCAGGCTCTGGAGTTCCTCGCTGGACAGATTCATCGCCATGACGGTTTGCGACGTGATCTCAGAAAATTCCGTCTTCCAGGACTCACTCGCCGGGAGTTCTTCGGCATGCAGCCCAAAACTCAAACGATCTGCACTGCAGGCAAACGGGACGATTCTCACGATTTCGAATGAGCAAAGGCTGCCGCTGACAAGAAACAGCAGTGCCAGTCCGGAAACAAGCGTGCCACGCTTGAGCATTTACCGCTCCCTCACATCCGGGTGGCAGCGGTTGCAATCGTCGATCGGGAAAGCGACATTCAGATGGCAGCCGCCGCAAAACCGCCCTTGTAAAATTGCCGCCATGCTAAAATTCTCGGTGCCTTTTCTCTTGATGTTGAACAACTCCGGATGACACATATCGCAACCCATCCACTGCAGATGAGCCTGATGTGGGAAGTAGGCCGGAGGAATACGTCTCATTTCGGCGGTCAATTCAACGGTTCGATCCATCTGCATCACAAAAGGTTCTTCGCGCAGATAGCGGTTCGGGGCAATCAACCCCCTTTCCAGCGATCGGACCCAGTCAATGCCATTGCCATAGCGCGTGGTCGGAAACGGTTTTTTGTTGAAATAAGTAAACTTTTCACTGCCGGTACTGAGGTCGCCGTTGTGGCAATTGAAACAGGCGTCCTGATGATCGAAAGCGATTTTGCCGTCATGACAAGCGCCACAAAACAAGCCGTCTTGCTGTTTGTCGTGATTGATCTCCGTGGCATTGCGCGCCATTTCAAATTCCAGCTCAGTGTGGCAAACCTCACAGGTATATTTGAGCCGATGTGTCCAGTGGGAGAAGGCGACGGGCAGCATCTCGCTCTTCTCGGCTGAACGGCTGATCAACACATTGCCGTATTCTTCGGGTGCGGCCAACGGAGGCAGATCGTAGAACGCTCTTGCCTGGCCTGGGACGGCCAGCAAGATCAGTACGCTGCAGGCAGCAAGAAAGGTTTGGATTACAGTTTTGTATGGCATCGCTGGCAGTCTGTTTGCGGGAAGGCCACCGTGTCGTGGCA
>JAFDBS010000051.1 GCA_019313185.1 Deltaproteobacteria bacterium
CATCTCGTCCTAAACCTTTCATGGTTTCGCAGGCATTTAACGATAAGCTCAAGCAGAGCATAGTCAAGATGATCAAAAGCTTTTTCAAAAATTAATCCTCAGTTTGCTTTCAGCGAAGAATGATCAGGGCGGACCTTTTTTCGCTCTTCTCGCCACATATCGAGTATCAGGAGGAAAACTCCAGTTGAAATTGCTGAGTCAGCGACGTTGAAAGCAGGCCAATGATAACTTCTCCAATAAATGTCAAGAAAGTCAATGACTTCTCCAAGTCGAATTCGGTCAATCAGATTGCCAAATGCTCCAGCAAACACGAGGGACAAACCCCAGGCAGCTAATTTCTGGTCTTGCCTCAATCGGTTGAAATACCAGAGGATTGCCAACATCGCGATTAATGAAACAGTTATAAAAAATGGAATTCGAATCACGCTGTCGGACAATATTCCAAAAGCTGCCCCTTTGTTTCGGACATAGGTCAGGTTGAATAGACCTTTGACCACAGGTAGGGTCTCATGAAGACGAAAATGTGCGTCAATGTATAGCTTTGTTGCTTGGTCAAAAAGCAGAATAATCATTGAAACGGCTATTAACAGTCGAAAATGCTTCATAGTTAACCCTGGAATGTTACAAAGCTTAAAATGAAAGCCTCTCAGTTCGTCAACACGTTCTCACAGCGATGGCAAATCTCAGGATGACTCTCACTGTCTCCAACGGTTGTGGCATAATTCCAGCAACGGTTACACTTTTGTCCTTTTGCCCTGTTGATCTGAATTCGCAATGTAGGGTTGGCTTCGCCAACTACGCCATCCGAGAGGTCTGAGTGTAGATTAACTTGAGAGACGATGAACAAAGAACTCAGCTGGTCGGCTTCATTTTGAAGAAGATCAGCGAGTTCACCCGTAGCAGACAGCTTGACCTGGGCGTCAAGTGAATGCCCGATTAACTTTTCTGCGCGCGCTTTCTCGAGAACCTTGGCGACATCACCGCGGATACTGAGAAGTTGATCATATTTTTCTTCAAGTTGAGAATCGATCAATTTGTCGTTAGCTTCGGGGAAATCAGCTAGATGTACACTTTGTTCGCGATCACCGGGAAGATAGCTCCAAATCTCCTCTGCGGTAAAAGATAGCACCGGAGCCATCAAACGAGTCAGGGTATCCAATATGCGATAAATCGTGGTTTGAGCACTTCGGCGTTCGAGACTTTTTGCTGGCGACGTGTAAAGTCTGTCTTTGAGGACATCAAGATAAAAGGCGCTCATGTCCACTGCGCAAAAGTTATGCAGAGCATGGTAGAAAACATGGAACTCGTAGGTTCTGTAGGCTCCTAAAACGCGGCGCCGTAATTTTTCCAAACGTGAAATTGCCCATCGATCAATTTCGATTAAATCTGCAACATCAACGCTGTCGACCAAAGGCTGGAAATCATGAAGATTGCCCAGTATATAGCGGGCAGTATTACGAATCCGGCGGTAGGCTTCAGAAACTTGCTTGAGAATCGCTTCGCCAACTCGAGTGTCATTTCGATAGTCCTGAGTGGCAACCCAGAGCCTCAAAATTTCAGCGCCATATTTCTGAATGACTTTCTCGGGCGCTACAACATTGCCTTCCGATTTTGACATCGGCCGGCCCTTTTCATCAAGAACAAACCCGTGTGTTAAAACCGCTTTGTAAGGGGCCCTGTCTCTTGTCCCAACGGCAGCAAGTAGGCTTGAGTGAAACCATCCCCGGTGTTGGTCGCTTCCTTCGAGATAAAGGTCTGCCGGGCTGTCCAGTTGATCAAGCTTTTCGACTACGGCTGCAAATGACACCCCGGAGTCAAACCAGACATCAAGGATGTCCATTTCTTTACGAAAGTTCTTGTGACCGCACGATGCGCAGATTGTGCCGGACGGGAGAAGTGAACTGGCGTCTTTTTCAAACCAAACATCACTGCCGGTTTCTTCAAAAAGGTTCGCAACATGATGCATAATGTGGCCATCCGCAAGAGACTCATTGCATTTGTCGCAATAGAAAACGGTGATGGGAACTCCCCAGCTGCGTTGTCGGCTAACGCACCAATCTGGCCGATTTTCAATCATGTTGTAAATTCGTTCCCGACCCCAGTGAGGTATCCATTCAACTTCATTGATATGGTTCAAAGCTTTATTGCGAAGATTGTTGGCCTCCATGGAAATGAACCACTGCTCTGTGGCCCGGAAAATGATTGGTTTCTTACATCGCCAGCAATGGGGATAACTATGAGTCACTTTGCTTTGATTAAGTAAGGCGCCGACCTCGTTTAGCTTGGCCGATACTTTGTCATTGACAGCTGGGACTTTTTCACCACCAAAAAATTCCAGGTCAGATTGGTAACGGCCATAATCGTCTACGGGGTTGTAGACTTCGAGGCCATATTTTAGACCGATTAGGTAATCGTCTTGACCGTGGCCCGGTGCAGTATGAACGCATCCAGTCCCCGCTTCGAGAGTGACGTGATCGCCAAGCACGATTAATGAGTTTCTGCTGTACAGCGGATGGGAACAGTTCCGGTTTTCAAAGCCTCCTGCCGAGAAGGTCTTAACAGTCTGGTAGGCACTGATTTCAAGAGTTTGCATGACTTGGTCAACGAGAGCTTCCGCAATGACTAGGCGTTCATTACCAATGTCAACAGCAGCATAAGTGAGCTCTGGGTGAAGACAAATTGCCAGGTTCGCTGGAATTGTCCAGGGCGTTGTTGTCCAAATTACAAAATACAGTGGCTTATTGTTGAGTTCTTCGAGTCCATCTGGCAATTCATCTTGATACTGGAATTTGACAAAAATCGATGGTGAGGTGTGGTTGTCGTATTCGACTTCTGCCTCGGCGAGAGCCGTGACGCAAGATGAACACCAGTGAATGGGCTTTTTCCCTTTGTAAAGAGCGCCGCGTTCGGCGAATCGAGCCAATTCTCTGGCTGTCGCCGCTTCGTAGTTCGAGGTCATGGTCAAGTAGGGATGGTTCCAGTCACCAAAAATTCCGAGCCTCTTGAACTCGTCACGCTGAATACCTACCCACTCTTCAGCATAAAGTCGGCATTCTTTGCGAATGTCGACTTTGCTCATCTCGCGTTTTTGGTTGCCGAGTTTTTGGTCAACCTTCAGTTCTATCGGCAGTCCATGGCAGTCCCAGCCCGGTACATACGGTGCATAATATCCTTGCATCCTCTTGCTTTTGATCACGATATCCTTGAGGATTTTGTTCAGTGCATGGCCTATGTGAATATGTCCGTTTGCATAGGGTGGCCCGTCATGAAGTGTGAAATTCGGCTTATTCGTCTGCGGCGCACTGACCAGGCGATCAAGCTCAAGTCTGTTCCAGCGGTCAAGAATCTCTGGTTCGCGCTGAGGAAGGTTGGCCCGCATCGGAAAATCAGTGACAGGCAGGTTCAAGGTTTCTTTGTAATCCATAAGCAATCTCGCAAACTGGGGGTGACTTTAGCAAACATGAACTCCGCAACTTACCAAAAAAGCTAGATAAGTCAAGGGAAATTCGCGTTATTTCAGTTCTTCGGCAGGACTTGACTAGATGATTGTTTTGGCAATTTTTTTTGGTGACAGAAATTTTGTAATGTGAAAGCTGTTGGGCTTTTCTTTCGATAATCCTCGGTTCGTAGGTTAGCAAATCAACTCAAGAAGATATAGTCGATGGTAAGAACAAAATCAGGGGTGCTTGTTCGATTCTGGTTATTCGGTGCAAGGGGTAGTGGAATGCGAATAATTCATTCAAGCGATTGTTGAAACCCTCTGGCTCTCGGAACTCGGTTGAAATTGACAACACGACAAATATGGCAATTGATCAGAAAAGAGAGCCCATCATTCAGACAGTTGGGCCTGTTCTTTTTCGTAATGAAGCGAGGAAGACATAGCCGATGATCCCCGCAAGCAGCGAGGCAATGAAGATACCAACCTTTGCGTTAGTAATCAGCTCCTCATCAAAGTACGCCAAGTTAGTGATAAACATTGACATGGTAAAGCCGATTCCGCCGAGAATGGCAATACCAAAAATCTCCTTCCACTGCGTGTTGTCCGGCAAATGAGCCAACCCGAGCTTTACCGCAATCCAGGCAGCAAACGTAATCCCGACAGGTTTGCCAACCAACAGGCCGAGGGCGACTCCAACGGTCAGGGGATTGCTCAAGGCATAAGTCAATTCTTGCATATTCATACTAATCCCTGCATTGGCCAAAGCAAATATTGGCATGACACCAAAAATGACCCAGTGATTCATTTCGTGCTCCATGCGCTGGAGCGGGCTCATCGCGTCATGTGTGACATGTTCAAGAGCCAGTAGGGACCCCATTTTTTCTTGTTTTTGGAAGGGTCCGGAGATCGTTCCCATGTCCCGGATTTGCCTAACCAACTCTTCGGCTTTGACAAGAAACTCATCATGCTGGTGACGTGGGTTGACAGGGATGGTTGCACCTATTAATACTCCGGCCACCGACGCGTGGATTCCTGATTTTAACAAAGCGACCCACAATGCAAAACCAACCAAAGCGTAGAAGTTTGGGTGTTGGATATCGAGGCGATTGCCAATAATTAAAACAGACAAAAAAATCAGACTTACGGCCAGGGCCATCAAGTTCAAATCGCTGGTATAAAACAGAGCAATAACAAGGACAGCACCCAGATCATCGACAATTGCCAAAGCTGTCAGAAAAATGGCGACAGAACGGGTTATCCGGTTGCCAAGTAAGGCAATAACGCCGATTGCAAAGGCGATGTCAGTGGCCATTGGAATGCCCCATCCGCGACTTTGGAGCCCTGATGGGTTGAAAACATAGAAAATCAGAGCGGGGGCAAGCATGCCACCAATTGCTCCAGCAATTGGCAAAGCGGCCTTTTTAGCGCTTGCCAATTCGCCGGCAAGAAACTCGCGTTTGATTTCGAGTCCGACGACGAAGAAAAAGACTGCCATCAGCCCATCGTTGATCCAGTGGTGTATCGGCTTGGCAAGTCCAAACTCCTCGTTACCAAAGGCAATTTCATTTTCCCAAAAATGAAAATACGCCTCGCTCCATGAAGAATTGGCAAGAAACAAGGCCAGCAAGGTGGTGCCGAGCAAAACCAAGCCGCCTGCTGCTTGGCGTTTGAAAAAGTCCTCAAAGGGACGCATCAGTCGGGCAAGATGTAATGGCATAGTTGTTAATAAAAATAGTTGGTGAAAAGATGTTTTGTGTTATTAGGTTTAAGAATTGGCCGTAAGATACCATGGCTTGGCAAGCATCATCAAATCGGCTGACTCTTGACACCGTTTTCCAATAATAATCATTATTCTGACAGAAATTTTCATTCTGGCAAACGCGGTTCAACCGCATGTAAGCGTTTGCCCGTAATCACACATATCGACAAGCGGGCATCTGATGCAATTTGGTTGTCGTTTTAAACAGTACAGTTTTGCCAGTTGAACAAGTTCAGCATGGTAAGCGTTAAAGAGTTTTTCTTGATGGGGCAGTTCGCGCATAAAATAAGTTCTGAGCTCAGTGTAAGTTTCGCTTCCTGAGATCATACCAAGCCGTTCAAAAATTCTCCGGGTGTAGGCATCGATAACAAATGATGGGCGTTTTGCTGCATACAGCAAGATGGAATCAGCTGTTTCAGGCCCGATCCCTTTGAATTGCAGTAAACGCGAGCGTGCTTCTTCTAGTGAGCCGGAGCAAAGAGTTTCTACACATCCCTGATAAGCCGTGACCAGGGATTGAGCCAATAGTTTCAACCGCTCGGCTTTTTGCCGAAAGTAACCTGCCGGCCGAATGATTTGTTCAAGATCTTCAGTAACTATGTTGGCCAGTGTTTGCGGATCAAGAGAATTTGCCTGACGAAGGTTTTCAATCGCTAACTCAACATTTTTCCAAGCGGTATTTTGTGTTAAGATTGCACCGACCACAACCTCAAATGGATGTCTTGCCGGCCACCATTTCAAAGCGCCAAAATGTGCCTGAAGCGTTTTATGTATATCCAACAAAGATGCCTTAGCTTTAACGTCCAATTTTCCCAAGGTCCTCCAGAAGAGTGATCAATGTGCGGGCGGCAACCTGTGCCCCGTTTACTGCGATTGATTCTTTGGGCTGTTTCTGCTCCAGCAGCGTTTTGAGGGCATCTTGCCAATCGCCCTGCAGGAAACGGTCGTGATCGATTTCTAAACAACGGTTGTAGCGTTCGAGGCCTTCGATCAGCAAAGGCTGCTCCCGAAAATTCCCACGAGAAGTATAGAGCACCGCAGTTTGGTTGGCGATTGTTTCGGCGACAATGCCATAGCCAGGCTTTGTAATGACTACATCGGCAGCGTTTATGAGGTCTTGATAAAGACTGTCATTCGGTAGCGGTTTAAAGTTCGTTGCCTGCCCAGCAATGTCTGCTTCAACCAAAAACACCCAATCCTCAAGGAGTCCAACCGATTTAAAATCAACCCTTGGCAAGCCAAAGCCGCCAAATGAAACCAGGCCGAGATTTTTTTTCGGCTCCAGGCCAATTGTTTGGCGAACGCGCATAGCCGAAGTGCTGCTGAGCCGTGCAACCAAGGGGAGATCAAACACTTGTTTTGGTTGATCTAAGGGGCTATGAAAAGGGAGCCTAAGGGCGAGTGTTGCCTTGGCATACGCTCGCTCGTGCCACTCGACAACCTGAGCAAAGTCCGGCATGTCAACAGCAAATGGAGCATAGATCCAATCCCAGGAAAAATTGCTCAGAAGAACGCTGGGGCAGCCGTATTGGGCGGCTGCCAGGCAAGGCAAGGCCGCAATGTCGGTGATGACTAAATCGACTGCTGCTTGCTTGAGGTTTTCCGCCTCTGAATGGACATAGAGCGAACTCTGCTTGATCAGGGCTAGATTTCGCTCTAAAGTTGCTTCCAGTTGCATCTCTAAACTATTGGATTGGACCATGCCGACGTCCAGGCTGCGATGAGATGTGGAAACATGAGAAGGCAAGTTTTGAGAGAGAAACCAAGCCGGTGCATTTGTTACTACTTCGAGTCCAATGTTAGGAGCTGTCTCAGCAATGGTTCGGAGTATCAGCAACGAGCGGCTGGCATGACCAAGTCCATGGCCACTGATATAGTAACGAAGTTTGGGCATCAGGGTGAGTGTTAAGAAGCGACATCCATTGGCTTAAGGGCGTTGGGCCTGACTGGCAAGCTCACACAAAACGTTGCGCCACCACCCGGGGTGTCTTCAACCCACGCTTGCCCGTTGCACCGGAGAGCTATTTTACGAACGATCGCCAAGCCAACCCCGGTTCCCCGGACCTTTTTGCTGAGTTGGCCACGATAGAAAATATCGAAGATTGCTTGTTTTTCCTGCAAGCTGACTCCTGGACCGTGGTCCCTGACATAATAGGTTTGAAAATCATCATCTTGCCAGCATCCAATTTCAATAAAATCCTTATCGGATTGGCCGTAGAGAACCGCGTTATTAATCAAATTCACGAAGACTTGGTAGACCAGAGCTTCGGGTATCCAAGTTTTCGGAAGAGAGTGTAGAGTCGTTGATTTGGGGAGCTCTGTTGTAGCAGAGGAGAGTTCTTCGAGGACTTCCTTCACGATGGCACCGACGTCCGTTGGATGTTTGGCGGGCTTAAAGTGCCCCACTTGAGCCAAATCAAGAAGATCGTCCAAGAGGGCTATGGCACGTTCACTTTGCCGTTCCACTTCTTGCAAAATTTGCAGGATTTGGGAGTCAAACACTTGGTTGTATTGCGATTGAAGAAAATCCATATATGTCACAACGGGCGCTAAAATTCCTCGCAGGTCGTGAGAAATCGAGTGTGCAAAGGCATCCAATTCTCGGTTCGCTTCACGGAGTTCTTCTTCGCTTTTTTTTCGATCGGTAACATCTCGACAGACTGCAAGCTTGTGTATCCTGCCATCATCACCCTGAAGCGGAGAGTGGATAACTTCGTAGATGAGGTTTAGAGGGCCAAATTTACGTTCATCACGCACGGTGCGGTTGTTTAAGATGCGCCCCATCGGACAGTTGGGGCAAATAGCCTTCTTCTGATGGATGGCTTGATAGCAATGTTTGCCGGATATGTCACCGAATTGCTCTTGCATGGCCCGGTTTAAAAAAGTGATCTTAAAATCTGGAGAAGCGATATACGCCATATCATCCATCGTATCGAGCACGCTTCTTAAGCGCGCTTCGCTCAACTCAAGTTCAGCCGTCCGCTCTTTGACGCGTTGTTCGAGTTGAACGGTTTGCTGACGCAAGGATTCCTCAAGCTTTTGTTCCCTGGTGAGGTCGATAAACGATTCGACACCACCTATAATTTCGCCGTCGACATCTCGAAGATAATCGATGTTTTTAAGAAGCGTCAGCTGTTCTCCCGATTTGCTGTAAACCAAACAGCGACCATTAATAATCGGCTTTTCAATGGACGAATCAAAAAGCCCACACCGTTCACCGCATGGAATACCTTTCAAAAAAGAGCAATGTTGCCCGACAGCTTCTTCCGAACTGTAACCGGTAATTCGTTCAGCGGCTTTGTTCCAGTAAAGAATTTTCATGTCACGACCGACCAAAAACAGCCCGCTGGGCACCGTTCCAAGAACTTGGTCGAGCTTCAAATGTCGAATATGGCTTTGGTTCATGATCATGCCTTTGTTTCGGTCGAACAATCTATCGCCTATCCTATCAAAATTGAAGGGCTTTTTAAAGGGAAACCTTGCTGTTGGACCATTCAATGCCCATTTCCCGGGAGACTATTTTTGCGCGAATCATAGTCCGTCCTTAACAGTATGTATGCTAATCAATGCTGCATTAAAACGGACTTTGTGAATGAAGAACGTACAATTGGAAACTCCCCTCGTGATTGTTGTGTGCAGAGAGCATGCTCCTTGGACTCAGATGCTGAGCAGTCGTAAAAAAATGTCTTGGCCAACAATAAAGCCGTTCGATCGAGAGGCCGTCAATTTACACACAGATATGGGTCCTCAGGCCATAACTGGGAAATGAATCTCAAAATGAAACCCTGGTGTACTTGGAAAGGCAAATCTGATTTAAAGCGTACGGTGCGAGAATCGAGAGGAAGGGTTATCCTATCCGCGGTTTCAATTGTTGACCAAATGCCAAAAAAAGGCCTGAGGCAGCCTTTGATAGTTCATGTGGCGCTTTTGGGAAGGAGGGTTGTCTGGTCAAGCCACGCATAGGCAAAATTAAAAGTGTTGTCAGAGTATATTCTCAGGCGCAGAGCCATGTTGATGTTTTTTAGTCGATAATCAGGCTCTGTCCAGTCATCTCGGCAGGAATCTTAAGTTTCATAAGACTTAGAATTGTTGGCGCCAGATCTGCTAAAATGCCTGATCTTAAGAGATGTTTGGGGTTTTGAGAATCTACCATAATCAACGGGACGAGGTTGGCAGTGTGTGCAGTGTGAGGCGAGCCGTGATCGTCTTTCATTTGTTCACAGTTTCCGTGATCTGATGTTATGATCGCACAGCCACCAGCAGCATGGATGGCATCGACGACCCGACCCACACAGGTGTCAACGGTCTCCATGGCGGCAACAGCAGCAGACAAATTTCCCGTATGCCCCACCATGTCCGGATTGGCATAATTGAGGACAATCAAGTCATAACGGTTTTCACCAATACGCTTAATCACTTCTTCAGTGACTTCTGGGGCGCTCATCTCTGGTTTGAGGTCGTAAGTGGCCACATCCTGAGGGGATGGAATCAAAACCCGGTCTTCATTCGGAAATGGGGTTTCCACGCCACAGTTAAAGAAAAAGGTTACGTGGGCATACTTTTCTGTTTCCGCGATGCGCAATTGCTGAAGACCGGCTTTGGCAACAACTTCGCCAAGAATGTTTGGGTAGCTCTCAGAAGGAAAAGCAACTGGCAGGTCAAAAGTTTTGTCATATTCAGTTAAGCAAACAAAGCTGCTTAAAACCGGGGTCGTTTGGCGGGTGAAGCCAGGAAAGTCTTCTTGGGTAAAGCTTCGCGTAATTTCACGGGCCCGGTCAGCGCGGAAATTAAAAAAAATAATGCCGTCACCGTTCTCAACAAGGCTGACAGGGGTCCCATTTCGAACCATAACGCGGGGCTCTACGAATTCATCGGTTTGCTTGGCGAGGTAGGCGGATTTGATGGCTGCAGAACTGCTTTCAGCTGAGACCCCTTCACCCAGAACCATTGCTCGCCAGGCTTTTTCGACGCGATCCCAGCGGTTGTCGCGGTCCATGGCATAATATCGGCCTGTCACAGAGGCGATCTGGCCATGGCCGATTCGCGCCAAGGCTTGTTCAAGTTCATCCAAATAACCCTCGCCGCTTTGCGGTGGGGTGTCCCGGCCATCGAGAAAAGCATGTACACAGACTTGTTCAACACCTTGTTGCTTAGCAAGTTTGACCAAGGCGTACAAATGCGAATTGTGGGAATGGACTCCGCCATCAGACACGAGGCCGATCAGGTGAAGCTTGCCACCGGCACCCTTGATTCGCTGCATTGCGGTCAGCAATGTCGGGTTGGTGAAAAATGTTCCGTCCGCAATACTTTGGCTGATTCGCGTTAAATCCTGGTAAATGATTCTCCCGGCGCCAATGTTCATGTGGCCAACTTCGGAGTTGCCCATTTGACCATCTGGTAAACCAACATTCAAGCCAGAAGCATTCAGATAAGTGGTCGGGTACTTGCCCGAGAGGGCTTCGAGGTTGGGCTTGTTTGCGTGACAGACCGCGTTGTCCTGGCAGCTGTCGTTGATCCCCCAACCATCGAGAATGATCAAAGTAATGGGGCGCCTCACACTTCGTCCCATTCGTGGCGCTCGCCATGGTGAATGACCATTTTGTCCATTTCGAGGGGCTTCGCCTCGAGAATCTGTTTACGGTCTATCAGGCTGATCGTTCCCCAACGCCCGCATGACGAACAACGACTGTTCCACCCTTGAGCCACTGCATTACAGCTCTCGCAGGCATAGCCCAACCTTAACTTCGAGGTTATTCCCAAGGCTTTCTGATACTCGTTGATAGCCGCTTCTGTATTGCGGCGACGTCGATAGGCTTCTGCCAAAAGAAGATGAACCTGAGACGACTCCACCCCCGAACTTTCAATCGCCTGAAGATGATCCATAGCCTCGTCTACCATCTCCAGCCGCAGACAAAGCTTACCAAAGAACAGGCGGAACATAAGGTCATCGCCCCGTTCCATGACGGCATTGCGGAAGAAAGCAAGC
Source organism: Deltaproteobacteria bacterium (assembly GCA_019313185.1). GTDB lineage: Bacteria > Desulfobacterota > Desulfuromonadia > Desulfuromonadales > BM103 > JAFDBS01. Next base: position 11,185 of record JAFDBS010000051.1, read on the forward strand.
AGGCTTGATGGATCTTCTCTCTCCATAAAATAGTCCTCTAGGCGTTCGAGGAATACACTTTTGCCGAGTTGGCTGTAACCCTCTTGCCAAACTTTCACCGCTTCATCACCTCTGCCAAGGTTGACGTAGGCATCGCCAAGCGTGACTTGAGCGGGTGTAAAGTCCGGCAGTTGCCGAATGATATCCTTGAGTTCAGTTTTTGCGCTTTCGGCATCACCCTCTTTGATTGAAATGCGAGCGGCTTCGTAGCGTAAATAAAGTAACTTTTCTTTTTCTTCGGCCATGCGGTTGGGACCGGGTCCGGCCTTAAGAACCTGTCGCTGGTCTTCAAGGGCCTCGTTCCACAGGTTGTGCTCGATATGCAGGTCGCGCAGACACCGCAATGCTTTGCGATTGTCCTTCTCGAGACTGACCAATTCTTGGTAAGTCTTGATTGCTTCCTCGTCTTCCCCCATTTCTTCTTGAATGGCTGCAGTTTTGAACAAGACTTCACGACTTTTTGGGTCGATTTCTCGGGCTTTGCGAAGCAGTGTCAGACCTTCGGCAGGGTTGTCCTCTTGGCTGCAAAGACTGGCCATGGCAATCAGCGTTTCAACTCGTTTTGGGTCGCGGTCGAGAGCTTTTTGCAAGAGGGTCCGGGCCTTTTTGAGATCACCGCAGAGAAGACGGCCGACCCCTTCGCGATAAACGTTACCGATCTCGCGTTGTTTTTTCTCGAAACGGTCTCGTCGCCAGTGTTTGAACCAATGGCCGACCGTGCCATAAATGTGAAAGCCGACACCAAAGGCGAGCCCAACAATCAGGCACCCAACGATGATCAGGGCGGCAGGATAAGTCAGGCTTTGCTCTGGCAGATAAAAAACCGTAATCAAATGGGGATTGAGCCCCCAAAAATAGAGGAAGAACAAAACAAAAAAAATGAAAAGCAGGATTACAGCCATTAATGTCATCTTTGACCTCCCTGAACTGATCTCAAATAAAAAGCCTTATTGCCAATCATGCACCATTCTTTTCAATATCTGTCTTGCATTCAATACAATAACGCGAAAACGGACGAACTTCCATTCGACGTGGTGAGATTTCTTCACCACATTCCATGCAAATCCCATATTCGCCTTCGGCGATTCTGTTCAAAGCCGCTTCGATGTCACGTATACGTTGCTGTTGCGTTTCGCTCAGGTTAAATAAGACATCGCGATTATAGGCAATAGATGACATGTCGCCGATATCGGGCACACCGTCCTGGCCCATTTCACGGCAGGTCTCATAAGAGTCGCTGACTTCCTTCATCAGTTCATCGCGCATTTGAATTAACTGTTTCTTGATTTCAGAAAATCTGTCCGGCATGTACCGCTCCTTAGAGTTTGATCTGGTCCTTATTGGAGATAATAACTTGTAAGTTAAACACAAAGCGAGCCAAACGCGAAGAAAAAACCATCTTTTTTTGTTCGAGAACGTTCTTTTGTAATGATCGTTCTTTGCCATCGAACCAAGACTTTTGAGAATTTAAGAATGATGATATGGCTCATTGCGGATAATGGTGCCAGCACGATAGAGTTGCTCGAGAAGAATGAGGCGAGCCATTTGGTGAGTCATTGTCATGGAGGACAACGCCATCAAATAATCAGCGTGTTGACGAACTGTGTCGCTGAGGCCAAAAGGCCCACCAATCACCCATGCCAATTCCGGGGTGCCCGCCGACATATGCTGTTGAAGTAAGCTGGCGAGACCTTTCGAGGTCATGGATTTGCCTCGTTCGTCAAGCGCCACCATGAATGTGCCAGGCGAGAGTTGTTGCAGTAACTGTGCTCCCTCTTGGGCAAGGATAAATGGCACGTTGGGCTTTTTGCCAGTTTTTTGTTCCTTAATTTCGGTGATTTTCAGGGGCAGGTAATGTTTTAAGCGGTTGGCATAAAGTTGACAGCCTTGCTTGACAAATGGCGCGGTCAACCGGCCAACGCACACCAGATGAAGCTTCACTGTTTCTCGGTATCAAGAAGTTCAACTTCTTGTGCATCGGACCACAGGCCGTCCAGATCATAGAATGCGCGTGTCGGTTCATGAAAGATATGAACCATGACGTCACCGTAATCGATGAGGACCCATCGTCCTTCGTTCATCCCCTCAATGCCTAGTGGGCGGGTGTTATGTTCTTTTTTTAAGCCAAGGTGAACGGATTCGGCCGCGGCCTGGACCTGGCGGTCAGAATTGCCGGAAGCAATTACAATGAAGTCGGTCAGTGATGAGAGTTTTCGAACATCCAAGATTCGGACATTAAAAGCTTTTTTTTCCTGAACTTGACGGGCACAGATTAACGCACGCTCTTTGGATTGCAAGTTAAAGGCTCCCTGAAAATGGCTCTTGATAGAGATTGTGAGTTTTGATGTATTCCTCAACCGCTGGAACGACGAGGTGATCAATGGGGGCTCCTGTCGCCACCCGCTGACGGATCTGCGTCGACGAGATATCCAAGAAAGTTTCTTGAAGAAATATCAGCATGTTGCCAGATGTGTGCCGCGCCCGGTTGGATGTCGGATCATAACAAAAGTTTTTTTGAATCGCAACGGGGAGGTGACTGAGAGGGCTCGTCAAAACGAACCCAGGCCGTTTCATTACGACCAAATGTGCGAGTTCAAACAAACGTGCAAAATCCTTCCATGACGTTATGTCCAGATACGAATCCAGGCCAATGATAAAAAATCGCTCGCCCCGGGGGTCCTCTCTTTTTAAAATTTCAAGAGTGTCAACGGAAAAACTTTTTCCTTGACGGTGTGATTCGAGGTCGGAGGCTTCAAACCCTGCGTAGCTGGCAATCGCTGCCTTGACCATGGCCAACCTGTGGGGAAAGCCTACATTGCCGCTGACCCGCTTGTGTGGTGGATCTGCCGCAGGAATAAAAAGCACACGGTCAAGATGACAGGCTGTTTTCACATCGGTCGCAATGCGCAGGTGGGCAAGGTGAATAGGGTTGAATGTGCCACCGAGAATTCCGGTCTTCATTGTTTTATAGGCCTTAGACTTGGCAGTTTATGAGGCAAAACCATTTGATGTTTTGATGCTTACTGCCGAATTTGACCTGCGCCAAAAATTATAAATTTGCGAGTCGTTAAATCTTCCAGACCCATCGGACCAAACGAGTGAAGCTTGGTCGTTGATATGCCGATTTCTGCGCCGAGGCCCAATTGGTTGCCGTCAGAAAATCGCGAAGAGGCGTTTACCATCACGACGCTTGAGTTCACTTCACGAATGAACCTCTGCGAATGCTCGTAATCACGGGTCACAATCACGTCGGTATGCAGGGAACCATACTGGCGAATGTGGGCAATGGCATCGTCAAGGCTTTCCACCACTCGAACAGCCAAGGTCAAGTCGAGATATTCGGCGAACCAGTCTTCTTCATTCGCCGGGGCGAGAGCTGGCGCAAATTCTCGGGTAATTTCACAACCACGAAGTTCTACACTTTGGGCCCGCATGGCGGCCGCAATCCGTGGGATGAATGTTTCAGCAATATCTTTATGAACCAACAGGGTCTCCATGGCATTGCAAACCCCCGGGCGCTGTACTTTGGCATTGATGCAAATTTTTTCTGCTTCATCGTAATCAGCGCTCGAATCAACAAAAGTATGGCAAACCCCTTTGTAATGCTTGATAACCGGGATCCGCGAATGCTCGCTGACAAAATGGATCAAGCCTTCACCGCCTCGCGGAATAATCAGATCAATCTGAGCTTCACACTTAAGCAATTCCAGGACCGCTGAGCGTTCGGTTGTTTGAATGACTTGCAATGCCGCGGACGGGAGTCCCATCCGCTCCAATTCATTGCAAAGGATTTGACCAATAGCCAAGTTCGAGTGAATCGCTTCTTTGCCACCTCGCAAAATTACAGCATTCCCGCTTTTTAAGCAGAGTCCAGCAGCATCGGCTGTCACATTGGGACGCGATTCGTAAATGATACCGATAACGCCCAAGGGAATTCGCATTCGGCCGACCTGGAGGCCGTTTGGACGGACCCACATGCCCGTCACCTCTCCAACGGGATCGGGCAGTTCGGCAACTTCCCGCAAGCCTTGCGCCATCCCTCGTATCCGTTCATCATTGAGAATCAACCGATCAATCATGGCCGCGCTAAGCCCCGCATGCCGCGCAGCTGATAGGTCTTTTTCATTGGCGTGGCTAATGCGCTCTTTTTGGTGAAGCAGTGCGTTGGCCATGTTGAGCAAAAGTTCATTTTTGACCGCAGATGAGAGGCTCGCCAGTCGATTTGAAGCAGCTTTAGCGTCTTTGGCTATGGTTACCATCTGGTCAGCAACGGACATACGTCACTCCTTAATATGTGGTTTGGGCATTGACTGCCTGAGAGGCGTAAAGGTGTTCAGGCATTTAGCACCAAGTTGTCGCGATGGACAACTTCATCACCGTACTTATAGTCGAGTATGGCTTCGATTTCACTTGTTTTCCGACCGAGAATCCGGTTCAGTTCGGATGTGTTGTAATTCGTGACGCCTTTTGCAAGCTCCTGTCCTTGATAATCGCAAAGGCGCACAGCATCACCGCGTTCGAAGGTGCCTTCGAGTCGGAGAATTCCGGAAGGAAGCAAGCTTTTGCCACGGTTGACTACCGCGAGTTGAGCCCCTTCATCCAGAAAGAGTTTGCCACGCGGCTTTTTGGTAAATGCTATCCAATGCTTGCGGGCCGCCATCGGGTCAATCGCCGGCAGAAAATAGGTGCCGAGTTCGTGGCCGTCGAACAAATAAAGAAGATTGTGTGGGATGCGCCCATTGATGATTGCGGTGCCAGCGCCATAAAGGGTTGCTCGTTTGGCGGCTTTGACTTTTGTGGCCATACCACCCGTGCCGTGGTCTGAAATGGTGGCTCCCGCCATGGCTTCAATGTCAGTGGTGATCCGCTCAACCTCAGAAATGAGTTGTGCCCCTTCATGACTGCGCGGGTCATTATCATAAAGACCGTCGACGTCTGAAAGAATGACGAGAAGTTGTGCTTCGACCAAATTGGTGGCCATCGCAGACAGATTGTCATTGTCACCAAAACGGATCTCATCGACAACCACGGTGTCATTCTCGTTAATAATTGGTACAATCCCATACTCAAAAAGAGTCATGAGGGTATTGCGTGCGTTCAGATAACGCCGACGGTTAGCCAGATCATCGCGGGTGAGCAAAATTTGTGCTGCCTTCAGGCCATGAGGGCGTAGTGCGTCCTTGTAGGCGCGCATTAGGCGGCTTTGCCCGATAGCGGCAGCGGCCTGTTTGAGAGGGATAGTTTTAGGCCGTCCAGAGATCCCCAAATCGGCTTTGCCCGCTGCGACAGCCCCGGATGAGACAAGGACGACCTCATAGCCGCGCTGTCTCAGCTGATTGACGTCATCGCAAATCGTTGCGATTCGCTCCAGGTCAAGGGCTTCGCCGGAGGTTATGACCGCGCTGCCGATTTTGATGACAACACGCTTCACATGGGCCAAGAGAATGGTTCGCATTATTCGAAACTCACCAATATTGATCGGAACATATTGAAAAGATTAGAAAATTCTACCTGTGCACAATCGGGCTGTCAAGTGGCTCCGGTTTGTTTCAACCGGTTTAAGCAGGTGACGATATGCTCCACCAGTTCGCGAAGTCCTTCTCCGGTGACCGCAGAGATCGCTATGGTTTGATAGCCTGCACCGATAAAGCGACCCTTGACCTCTTCCACCAGGTCGCGAACATCAGTAAGGTCGCATTTGGTGAAAACCACCAGCATGGGGCGCTCGCGGAGATCCGGGTTGTATTGCTCCAGCTCCCGGTTGATTGTCTGAAAGCTTTTGAGTGGATCGAGGTTGGCGCTTCCAGAAAGATCCACCAAATGTAAAAACAGGTCGGTCCGTTCGATATGACGGAGAAACCGTGTGCCCAAGCCATGGCCATCACTGGCACCTTCGATCAAACCGGGGATGTCGGCCATCACAAACGATCGAAAATCACCATACTTGACCACCCCGAGGTTAGGCACCAAAGTGGTGAATGGATAATCTGCAATTTTGGGCCGGGCTGCCGAGAGACTTGCGATCAGGGTTGATTTGCCGACATTAGGCAGGCCGACCAGGCCGACATCTGCCAAAAGCTTGAGCTGAAACCGAACAGTACGTTCCTCTCCCGGCAGCCCTGGTTGCGTATGGCGAGGGGCCCGATTGGTTGCCGAAACAAACCGGGCATTGCCTCGGCCGCCTCGTCCTCCCCGCAGTAACAGATGGCGTTCACCTGGCTGAGTGAGGTCTGCCAGCAGCGTGTCATCCTCATCATCATAGATTAATGTCCCCGGTGGAACGGTGATGATCAGGTCGTCTCCGCCTTTGCCGTGACGGTTTTTGCCCATGCCTGGGCGGCCGTTTTGTGCCTTGTAATGCACCCGATAGCCGAGGTCAAGCAACGTGCCAAGGTTGGGGTCGACAACGACGTAAACATCCCCCCCTTTGCCGCCATCGCCACCGTCAGGACCCCCGCGTGGAATAAATTTCTCCCGGCGGAACGACAGGCACCCTTTGCCGCCGTTTCCGGCTTGAACGTGAATTTTGACTTCATCAACAAACTTCATGATTCCAGATGGCTGACTGAGGCGGGCAGCGATCCACGCTGATGCCTCTGATTTTTTGCAGGTGCACCGTAAAGGTAATATAAAAAGCCCGAAGCTCAATGAACTTCGGGCTTGGCTGATCTATGTCGTTTGTGCTACGCGTCAGCGTAAATGCTTACTTGTTTACGATTTTTGCCTAAACGTTCGAATTTGACCACACCATCCACCAAAGCGAAAAGGGTATAATCTTTGCCGCATCCGACGTTGCTTCCAGGATGAATGGTTGTCCCGCGTTGCCGAACGAGAATTGAACCGGCAGTGACCGTCTGACCATCATGCCGTTTGACACCTAGACGTTTGCCGATACTGTCCCGGCCGTTTCGTGTACTCCCAACACCTTTTTTATGAGCCATATGACTGTCTCCTTACCAATGCTTCTTTAAGCTTCAATACCCGTAATCTTCAGACGGGTGAGGGGCTGACGGTGGCCGTATTTCTTGCGAAAATTTTTACGCCGCTTCGATTTGAAGACCAGGATTTTTTTGTCTTTGCCCTGCTCAACAATTTGCGCTTTGACTTTCGCTTCCGGCAAGAGAGGTGTCCCGATTTTAACCTCAGCTCCGCCAACCATGAGGACTTCACTTAGTTCGATGGTGTCACCCACCGCACCGTCCAGTTTTTCGACCTTGAGAAGGTCGCCTTCGGAAACTTTATATTGTTTGCCTCCGGTTTTAATGACCGCGTACATCCCAAATCACCTCGCTTCGACCTGTAATTGCAAACCTTGATCTGCTCAGGAACTGGTACTTATACGTCTGCGAGATGCTATTTGTCAAGTAAAAACAGACCAGTTCAGCCGATTATGATTTCAAACTGTTCGACATGAAAATTAGGTCTTGCGTGGATCGCAATTTGCTTTTCATGGCGTTTTTCAAGCTCTTCGATGCCATGACGCTCTTCGTCGTAAAGCAGTGATGCAATGTCCGGATGAACGAGCAAAGTCATGCGGTAGCCTGGCGCGGTCCGCATCTCACGCTGCAATTCACGAAAGATTTCGTAAACGGTTGTCGTAGAGCTTTTGATGTAGCCTTTGCCCTCGCAATAGGGACAAGCTTCGCATAAAGTGCGACCAATGCTTTCACGGACACGCTTGCGAGTCATTTCAACCAAGCCGAGTTCGGAGATTTTGAGGATATTGGTTTTGGCTTTGTCATTCTTGAGCGCATCTTCGAGTGCAGCATGAACTTTGTCGCGGTGCGCCTCTTTCTCCATATCAATGAAATCGATGATAATCAAGCCACCAATGTTTCGCAGGCGCAGCTGGAAGGCGATCTCTCGAACGGCTTCAAGATTGGTTTTGAGAATGGTGTCTTCAAGATTATGCTTGCCGACAAAGCGCCCCGTATTGACATCAACGGCCGTGAGTGCCTCCGTCTGCTCAATGATAATGTAGCCTCCGCTTTTGAGCCAAACTTTGCGGCCAAGAGCTCGAGAAATCTCCACCTCAAGGCCAAAGGCGTCGAAAATCGGTTCATCCTCCTGATACTGTTCGACCTGAAAGAGGTGTCCCGGCATGAATGTGTCGAGAAAACGAATAATTTTCTTCAGTTCAACCGCACTGTCAACGATTATGCGTGACACTTCATCCGTCAAAATGTCACGTAAGACTTTGCTGGTGACATCGAGATCGGAATGGATCAGGCATGGCGCACCTCGGTCAGCTCGGTGCTGGCTGATGTGGTCCCAGAGGCTAATCAGGTAATCCATGTCGGTTTTGAGCTCTTCGCCGGTTTTCCCTTCGGCGGCAGTTCGGACGATAAAACCCGTACCGGCCGGACGCATGATATCAACCAGATGTTTTAACCGCTCACGCTCGTCTTCATGTTCAATTCGCCTCGAAATGCCGACGTGATCGACTGTGGGCATATAGACAAGGTTGCGCCCCGGCAGGGAAATGTGTGAGGTGATCCTGGCCCCTTTCGTGCCGATGGGCTCTTTCGCCACCTGGACGAGAATTTCCTGCCCTTCCTGGAGGAGATCTTCAATCGGCGGCAGGGGCGGACTTTCTTCACCGGTTTCTTCACCGGGCTCGTCGTGCCGATGCCCCACTTCTACAAAATGCTCGACGGCTTCCATTTCATCGAGGACGTCAGCGACGTAAAGAAAAGCAGCTTTTTCCAGCCCGATATCGACAAATGCAGCTTGCATTCCGGGCAGAACGCGGATCACTCGCCCACGGTAAATGTTGCCGACGATCCCTCGCTCACGAGTTCGCTCAATATACAGTTCAGCAATGTGACCGTTCTCGAGCAAAGCGACTCGTGTTTCGTGGGACGTCGTGTTAATGACCAGTTCTTTGGTCATAACAGCCTCCTGAAAATGAATTTTTATCCGTTAAAACACCAAGCCACAAACAGCCTTTGCTGCTTAATGCCTTCGTGTTTTGACGGACCGAATCCTGCTATAGATTAAACGTCAATCGCTCCTTTGGCAATTGAACTCTTTGAATTTAATCTCTGTTTTGCAAACACCTCGGCCACGGATGGTTTCGCTGTCTGTTTCAAGCAAGTATGCTGAAACAAGCAATGGGCTGCCGGCGGACATTTCCATGAATAGATAAGACGAATCATGGCTGAGTTTGATGACCCATGGGCGCAAGTCAACTTCCGCATGCCGGTTCTTTTTCCGCTTGGTGACCAATACCTGCTCGGCGGACAAAAAACTCGGGATACGCTTAGAGAGGCCTCGAGCTTCGTCACCGCAAAGCGGGACGGAATAGGTGGCTGTCTCGATGCTCTCAGAAGGGCTTGGTCCTTTGCGCGGCCAGGCAACTGCAGTCACAACCTTGACGCCGTTCGGTAACTCCCGGTTTAGACGGGACAAAACGTCATGTGGTGTGACGGGTGGGCTGAGTGTCAGGTCGATGATTTCTGCCTGACTCGCAACGCCGAGAGGCAAGGCGTCGCCAAAGCTGATTCGGGGAGACGGATGATAGCCGGACGAAAACTGAATTGGCAACTCGGCACGCCGTACCGCGCGTTTGATCAAAGTCATGAACTCCAAATGGCTCAGGCTGACAACACGACCGGTTTTGGTAATCGTTAAGCGGACTTTGGAGAGGTCCAAATGACCATTGGCCGTGGTGTGTTCCGACTGACGCAGAGCGGCCAATACATTGCGGTCGGCCAATCGAGTCCGCACCGTCTCAAAGTCGCAGAGTCCACATTGGCTGCATTGACCGTTGCGGCAATCCGGCGTCGCTTCGCCGACCAAGGCCTTCTGCCGCTCGTGGCGCAAAAAGTCTTTGGAGACGCCGCAATCAATGTGATCCCAGGGAAGCAGTTCTTCAAGTTCTCTGGCCCGCAAATACCATTCGGGCTGAACCCCAGTTCTTGCAAAGGCTGTTTGCCAATGGTCCCAAAGAAAATGGTCCCGCCAGCCGTCAAACCGGCACCCGAGTTTAACGGCTTGCTCCAAAACCGCACCGAGGCGTCGATCGCCCCGGGCAAAAACCCCTTCCAGAAACGAGAGGTTGGCATCATGCCACTTAAAGCGCAGGCGTTTCTTTTTGAGGTTGGACCGCAGAAACTCCTGTCTGGCAAAGGTCTCTTCCCTGCTCAGTTGAGCGTCCCATTGGAAGGGCGTGTGTGCCTTTGGCACAAAAGTCGAGACCGAGACATTGACATCCGCTCCACCCTCTGTGCCCTTGCCGGTAAATTTAACTTGAGCGGCCAAATCGACCAAGGCATTGAGGTCGTCCTCAGTTTCGGTCGGCAGCCCGATCATAAAGTACAGTTTGATCAGCCGCCAGCCAAGCTGAAAGGCAGCTTGCGCTGATTTGACCAAGTCCTCGGCGCGAATTCCCTTGTTGATCACATTGCGCAGACGTTCGCTGCCTGCTTCAGGGGCCAATGTGAAACCGGTTTTGCGGACTTTTTTGATTTCCTCCATCAGGATAGGGGTCAATGAACCGACCCTCAGGCTCGGCAAAGAGATGGCCACCTTTTGATCGGCATAGCAGCTCATCAGGTTCTGCATCAGGGTTTCGATGGCAGAATAGTCGCCGGTGGACAGAGACAACAGGGAGACCTCGTCATAGCCCGAATGGCGCAGGGCAGCGTCGATCAGGCGTCGCACTGTTTCTGGCTGTCGCTCCCGGACAGGCCGGTAAATATAGCCGGCTTGGCAAAACCGGCAGCCGCGGGTGCAGCCTCGAGCCACTTCGACTGCGACCCGGTCGTGAACGGTTTGCATGAACGGGACGATGGGATGATCGGGATAGGGTGCCTTGTCGAGATCGGCCACAACACGACGGCGCACTTCAAGGCAGTTTTGGTTTAAAGGTTCGATTGCCTTGATCCGCCCATCAGTTTCGTAAGTGACCGAAAAGTGGCTCGGCACGTAAACACCTTCTAGGCCGGCCAGGCGGTTCAGAAGCTTAGCTCGATCTTCGCCAAGTCGTTTGCTTTCGCGAACTTGGGAACAGAACTCGACGATTGCTTCTTCGGCATCGCCGATGATCGCACAATCGATAAAGTCAGCCAAAGGTTCCGGGTTGAACGCACAGGGACCACCGACAAGGATGATTGGCATTTGCATGCTACGTTCGCTTGCGCGGATCGGCAACCCGGCCAGGTCGAGCATGTTCAGCACGTTGGTATAGCTGAGCTCGTATTGCAGAGAAAAACCTACGATGTCGAACTCAGACAAAGGACGTCGCGTTTCCAGGCTGGTCAGAGACGTGTTCGTCCCCCGGAGCTGCTGTTCCCGGTCTGGCCAGGGCGCGTAGCTTCTTTCGGCAGCAATCCACGGCACGTTGTTCAGCGCCTGGTAGAGGATCGCCGAACCGATGTGGCTCATGCCAACCTCGTACACATCAGGGAAGGCGAGGGCGACAGTCACATCAACATGTGCCCAGTCTTTCACGATACTGCCGAGTTCTCCACCTGAGTAGCGCGCTGGTCGATTGAGTTGGTAGAAAGTGGTTTCCGGTTGCATAAGTTTCATTATCTCACAGGATGCATTGACAACGCGCATCATCTTTTAAAGGTCACAGGAACCGAAAAATCTATCACAGCGACAATTTCATGCACAAGGGAAACCTACAAAAAAGCCCGGCTGAATGATCAGCCGGGCAATCAACATGAGGCAAATCGAGATTATCTTGATTTTACGTTAGAAGCGATAGCCAACGCCGAGATAGCCGTAGTAGGCTGTCCCGTCTTCGTCGCCGTAGACGTACTCTTCATCGGAGTTGAAGTCACGATAAGTCGCCATCGCCGTGGTGTACAGACGGTCCGTGAAGCTGTAGGTCCCGCCCAACGTGACATCAATCTGCTGATATTCCAAGTCGGAGTAATCTTCAACCAAACCGATTCGACCTTCAAAATCAGCATAGGATCTCCCTAACAAATAATTCGCTCCTGGCAGGCCAGGGTCATCAACATTGTTGTATGGGTCAAATGGTTCATTGAGGGCTATCCCGTCCATCGTGCCCTCAGCATTATTGTAGATAACACCGAAGTTAAGGGATAGCTTTTCGGTTGCCTGGTAGTCGGCATTCAAGGAAACGGTGTGAACGTTGCTTTCGTATTCGATGTCGTCGCATGTAGAACCATACTGGCTCTGAACTTCGCCCGCTCAGCCATGGTACCAGCCGACGCACATCTGGTTCTCCGTCTTCTGCCTGTCGAAATTGTACGCCATGGTCAGGTTGAGTTCATTCAATGGAGCCCACCAGACCGATAATCCCGGCGAGATCACGTCCTTTTCATAGGTATTGAAATTCAGGTCGTTCTCTTCGTAACGGTATCGGGCATACACAGTGACCGAATAGCGTGCCGATGGCGTCCAGGTCAAAGTCCCTTTCACATCGTGGACGTCTTCCGGAAGACTGGTGGCTTCGGCCTCACGCTTGATGTAGTAGGTTGTGCCATACCAAGCATTAGTAACGCCGGGTACATATTCAAATGTCTCTTCAATCGGCCCCTTGTTGCCGTGAGGGTTCAAGAACGGGTCATCGATGTTCTCATACGTGTATTGAACGCGGGCGTTCATGCCTTTCATCGGACGAGTGCGCAGGCTGGCTGTGACTTTATGGGTATCTGTATCCTGGGCCTCATCGATATCCCGGTCAACCTCCTCGTACTCATAGCCGAGTCGTACACTGGTGCCAGAGGTGATACGATAGACAGCATTGACGCCCAGAGTGGTCACGTCCCGCGCTTCTTCAGATTCATAGATTGCCCTTTCTTCCGTTGTCACAACATCATTGCCTTTGTCATTGACAAAACGCAGGCTGTTGCTGCTGGCGTCAAGGTCTGCGTAGC
>JAFDBS010000052.1 GCA_019313185.1 Deltaproteobacteria bacterium
TTTAGTGTGTTCAGCATTCTTTGTGGCCGACACTACATCCTAATTAATCCTCAAACTTGATCCTATAGATGCAGGCTCTTTATAGATTCTTTTATCGAGGGGAAACTTTTCGTTCTCAAAAAATTCAGTTTGCGCCTCTAGCAATGTGTAGCAATCCCCCAGTAATGATAAGACAGGGTTCGTGGTTTTGAAATGTAGCCAGATTGCATTTGCTTGATGCTAAATCCGTTTCGAGTAATCAAATGGGGGATGTCCCGGTTAAGATTGCATCCTCCGCTGAATGTCTTCCAAAATGGGTTCAACCTGTCTTGCCAACAAGACACTTCAGGGTCCGGTGCTTTGCCATGCTCGCAAAAGATCAATTGCCCCTGAGGCTTTAGGACTCGTGCAATCTCCTGAAGTGCCCCTTTGATATCAGGAAGGGTGCATAAAGTATATGTGGTCAGGATACAATTGGCCGAACATGATTCCAATGGAATCTGCATTACTGATGATTCGAGAAAATCTATTTTGAATTTGACCGTCGCTGACCGTTTTTTGGCTTTTTGCATTGATCTCGGCGAGGGTTCAAGTCCCCATAACTTTTCAACTTTAGTGTGATCATAGAACGGCAGGTTCAAACCAGAACCCAGCCCAACTTCTAACACTTTACCGAAAGCAAGTGGGACTATTTTTTGCCGCTGACGGTTTACCAGTGCCAGGCGACACACAAAATCAGTCAGGTTGGGCAATATGTAGTTGTTGTAAAAACTCATGCCAAACTCTGGATAAAAGACAAAATTGCCAATTGTCCGATCATGTCCAGAAACACAAACATCTAGCTTTCATTTTTTCCAAGGTTCCGGCCTATGTAGGACTGTCCGTACGTATTGGAATCGTAAAAATGACGCGTGTTCCTTCTCCCAAGGAACTTTCCAGATAAATTTCCCCACCATGGCCTTTGACAATTTTCTGGACCACACTTAGTCCCAATCCGAGACCGCCAATGGCCGTATTTGATGAGTCAGCTCGAAAGAATTTATCGAAAACTTTCGGCAAGTCCAGCTCGTTGATACCAATCCCTTCATCGGCAACAGTGATCTGGTAGTCTTTACCCAAAGGGTTTCCAGTGACCGTGATTTTACTCCCTGCTGGAGAATATTTGACGGCGTTACCAAGAAGGTTTTCCATAACCTGACGGATACGGTCTGGGTCCACCTGAAAGCTACAGCCTGCCACTGGTTCCGACAGCTTGACAACAAATTGATGATGTTGATTGCCAAGGGCAATTTGCTGTGTGACCTTTCTCAGTATTGACAATAAATCACTGTTTTCTAAATGAAGTGGCAAAGGCTGACCAGACTCTATCCGGCTTATATCCAATAAGTCATCAATCATCGTGGAAAGCGACAGACCCTTTTCTAAAATTTCTTTTAAAAAACTTTGCTTCTGAGATTCACTAAAGTTGGCACTGAGCGTTGTATCAGTTAGCATTTCTGCATAGCCAACCAATACAGTCAGTGGTGTACGGAGTTCATGTGCTGCAGTGGAGATGAATTCGCTTTTGATCCGGTCAAGTTCACGATCTTTGGTGATGTCATGTAAAATAATAATTGTACCGCTGCCTAGAACAGCTCTGCTTTGAATTGTCGAAGATTCAGCACGAACAATCCGTTGGTTCAAACCTTCTCTCCCGACGAGAATTTCAATCTCTTTAGGCTGTGAACTGCCCGGGTGAACAAGATCGCGCATTGCTTCTGGCAGAAGGCCTGCTTCGACAAGGCCAGTTAGTTCGCAATTGGCCACCTGCCCAATATCAAAACCAAAGAGCTTGGCCGCGGCTTGATTCGTCAGAATTATTCTTTGGTCTGAATCGCAAACCAACAAACCGCTTGGCACAGATCGCAAAATGTTATCAATCTGTGTATTGGCAAGTTCGAGTTCTTTTAAAGTTTTTGTTTGATTTTCTATTTCCAGTTCATATTCTTCTGCTTGCAAAATAACTTTCCCAGTAAGGGGATTTAACATCAGAATTGAACCAAGTGCTCCTAACAGCATCAATAAGCCAATTAGAGGAATCAGAAGTCCAATCATTCGATTCGGAATGGCATAAAGTGCAGATTGACTCATTCTACCACTGATGATCCAGTCTAAATCTTCAATTCTGACAAGCGTCACAACCTCGTGGCCATCATCGCGAGACTTTACGGATAGAGACAATATTTTGCCATTCTGGTTGGTGAGCAAATTGTTCATGGCTTGGGCAAGAACCGAATCTGGTGAAATCAGACGACCAAACGAATTAGTGCTGGCTTGTGATTCCAAAAAATACAAATTTTTATCCCAGCGCATTGCAAGCTGTGCTTGACTGACAGGACCGGTCGTATTGATTTCAGCAAGAATTCTGAAAATCCCGGCAAGGGAGAAGGATACCAAGTCTGTTCCGACCCTTTGGCCATTGCGGTCGAGAATCGGCGCTGCAACCAGAAGCCGTCGGCCGGACATCGTCACAATTGGTCCGACGAGCAACGGACCTTTCAATTGCTCAACAGCAACCCCCACTTGGTCCCATGACGGGGCTTCTCCGATCTTGATTCTCACTTTACCGCTTGAATCCAACCGGATCATACCGACGCTGTCTACGGCCAACTTGAGAGCATCGATAAGTTTGGGGCGGCTAAACCTGATCAACTCTTCTAAACTTATTTTGTCTTGATTGAAGGCAGCGAGCTTTTGTCGAATTTGGGTCCGACTGGTAATTTGAAGGGTGGTATCAGCCAATCGGGATAAATATTGTTGAATGGTCAAAGCATGGTTCTGAACTTGTTGTTCCAATTCTTGATCGGCAAGCTGACTTAATTGACGATACATCGGATAGAGGCAGACAATGGCAATAACAGTTCCTGTCAATAAAAATCCAAGCACTGTATAAAGAATGATTGAGCGCCTGATCCGATGTGGCAGATCCTGGGTTTTTTCATTGAAATGAAACATTGGCTAAAATTACCATGAAGACCACTTGCCGGCTATGTTTAAATAAACAATAGAACTCTCTGTTTTTACAAGGACCAATGCCAGTTTCTTTTGCAAAAACTCGGTTAAAAAAGTGCTTTGTTCTTAAAATGTGGATTCTGTCAATTCGATTTCATTTGTTATGCTTTACTCCGCAATTACCGTTTGTGACACTGACACTGATTAAGCTCCTTACAGTTCTTGAAAAACAAAGGGCGTGGGCCGAGAAGGCCACGCCCTTTGTCCAAGTTGAATCGCAGCGTGTTCTTTCTCAACGGGAAATAAACACTCCTTTGTCCAAGCTTGTTTGCCCCGAAAATTATTCTGTGACCATATATTCCAAGGTGATCGTAACTGTCCTGTTAAAAGCCCTTGCTTCTGGGGTCAGGTTGTCGTATGGCGGATCTGTGGCGCCAACACCGCGATAAGAAATCCGGCCTGTGGGATCAGTGCCATAGATATCGATAATCTGGTCATAAACCGCCTTTGCCCGACGCTCAGAAAGCTTCAGGTTATAATCCTCTTTGCCGATGTTGTCCGTATGTCCAACAATGCTGACAGTAGCCTTTGGGAGTTCGCGAATCCGAGCTACTATCTCCGCAACAATCGTTTGATTGCGATCACCTATTTTGTCACTGTCAAAATCAAAGAGAATTAGTGCGTATTTTTCTTGCTCCAGATATCCTTCCTGTTCCGCCAGAAGTTTGCTGGTCTGAATGAAGTTGACCTGAACAGGTGGCGCCAACAAAGTCAAAGACTGACCTTTTATATCAGCCAACTCCATGTTGACAACAAGGTCGCCGCCGAGTCCCAATTCTTTTAAGTTTCGTCCGGGAAGAGGCAAAACCATCACCTCAGGAGGCGGACCTTCGCCCTGCCGCTCAACAATCAGTTCATCAGCAGAACCGGTAACTGATGCACGCCAAAAAGCGATCCCATAAACGCTATCAACAATTGGGTTGACCTCTAACATCGAGGTGTCGGTCCGGTAATCTGTATAACTGCTTCGGATCAAATCAAGAATCTCGGGTGATGTAGAGTCAATCTCCACACGACGGTTATCCGCGCGACCTTCTTCAATCCTACTGGTACTTGGCTGGGGCGGGAGATTTCGCACATTTATCATGATCCGTTCGGGATCAACCTGCCATACTCTTTGCAGATAATTGCTGACCGTTACTGCTCTCTGCTCTGATAAGGACTTGTTGCCTTTTTCAGCTCCAGTGTTGGAATTACAGCCCGTCAAAGTGATTGAGCTGGCAGCATTCTCTTTCATCCGTTTGCCGACGATATTCAAGACCTGGTAATACTTGTCAAGAGTGTCCTCAAAGTCGCTTTCTTCAAATATTGCCGCCTGCTCGGGATTATCGAAATGAACATATTTGCCCGAAATTTCGCTTGAGTTTTCAGAAAAGTAGATATGACCGAGCATAGGAGAAGCGTCAATTGTCTGGATTTCCTCAATAATCAAACTTTTTGGCTGCACGCCAAGAGTCCCTTCTGGGGGGAACAGGTAGCTGACCAGATAAAATCGTTGCAGGCGCGTCGCAACCTCTTGAAAAATCGGCACCAAGTTCGTCTCTTCCTTAGCTTTCCAGATCATCCCCTGGTGAGACGAAGAATAGGCCTGAAGCACAGGGTCATAATCTTGGGTTGGCATGAAATCAATGGTAAAAGAGCCAAAGTCCGGCAAATCTCCTGCCGCTTCTTGAACATCTTCATATTTCACAGCGCTGCCAAGATCCTCACCATCTGAGAAAACCACCATGAATTTCTGTTCATCTTTCGGCATCTGACGCAACTGGTCATATCCGGCCAACATTGCTTCAAAGAGCCAAGTCTCATACGTTATATTTTTTTCGTTGTAAGCTTGTTCGAGGAACCCGCGCATTTCATCCGAACGACTTGTTTTTAAAACACTGACGTGCAAAGGCTGCCCGTTGACCGAAATTGTTTTGCGTTTATCAAAAACAACGAGCGAAACTCGATCAATCGGCCGGAAAAGCTTAAATAATTCGTCCACGGCAGCTTTCAGTGGCTCGATAGCGTTACGCTCTTTCATTGAATATGAGTTGTCAAGAACAAGTACAATATTAAGAGGTACATCAAAGGATTCGTCAAAAGGTTGCACTGCCGTAACTTTGGCTTTACGGCCGGCCTTCACGATGATGAAATCTACCAATCCAAGGCCAAAGAGCGGGTTTGCCTGCGCGTCATCCACACTGACGACAAGCTTACCGTCTTCGACAATTCTTTCAACGTTAACGGCCGCGCCGGGTTTCCCCACAGACACTTGCAAGGCTTGATCCTCCGCAGCATTCAACGAAGACGCAAACACCCAAAAACCCAAAAGCATTAAACCAGTCCAGTAATGTTTCATCGTGTACTCCTGTTTCTGACTTGGGCACAAATTTTTATCGATTACGAATATCGCTTATTTAACTAGTTCAATAACTTCAGAAAAACTTTGCTCGCACACTGCATTCGCGTGTTGAAACAACTTTAGCGGCCATGAATCGGCGGTCTTGCCTCGCGGGAGAAAATCATGACACGTTGGCTGACATTGTTTGGCCAAACCTTTGTCGGATTTTACTGATATGCCCGACAAACTTTCATTTTGAATTATCGGTATTTTAGCAAGACCCTATTTTCTCGCAACCATATTAATGAAAACTTCATTACCCATTGCAACAACCACAAGCGGCTTTCCGTGAAGTTCTTGACCGTTGTGCTGTGTTATGGATGACGCCAAAACGGCTTGGCATAAGCCAGTTTAATCTGAATTGGTGGCCGTGTAAGTTGATATTCATGACTGTTTTTACATTTTTTTGTGCTCATTTTTAATCCGAGTGTACAGTTCAGGTTTGCAAAAACTGGTAACGTGCAAGGGTTGATCGTCTTCAGTGAAGTTGAGGGTGACATCTTTCAGTAGACTGATTGCTTACCCTGGTTCTTTTCATACCGAAGTTGTTACGCTAGCCAAGCACTTGCAAGAAGAAATATTTGCCGACCTTTTCATCTTTTGTCAATTTCTCCATTGTCTGCAGGCGCCTAGGTGGGCATTACCATCGGCTGATCTCAAGCGAGCCTTCTTGGAGGTATAGCTGTCTAATGCGAACTTACTGTTCTCATCTTGAGTTGCTTTAATTGTTTTCGCCAAGGGCGGTCAGTGCATTTGAGGAGGCTGTGATCAAACTGGATTATCTGCTCATGAGCTCAAAAAAAAACGACGCATACTTGTTTTGAGTTACCATCCCGCCGTACTTGAACAAGTTCTTCAGTGAGAGTGTTTCAAAAGCACCTTAGAATATTTGGGTTACGCCTATGTTGATTTGAATAGGGTCCTTATCCAGGTGAAGCTTCATCTGTGTGAGAGGGGTTTCCCAAATGAAATTGAATTTTTCTCGGTTATCCAGTCAAAAACATCATGGCCTTTATGGGGCTGGTAAAATTACCGCTCATATTCAATCGACCATAGAAGAGTTATGGACATGTTGTAAGCAGCCTGAACCCCCATGAACCCAACGCCCGCCTTCGCAAGCGCATTTTAGAAGGTCTTGCTGATCCTCATCGGCTTCAGGTTATACAAAGCAAAGCGGCCTGATATTTGTCAGGCCGCTTGATGGGTTTAGAAAAACTGGTTTATTGCCACTTGATAGAATCAACCGGACAAATGTCATCACATGCGCCGCAGTCGGTACAGTCTTCGGTGATGTAATGCGTTCCCATTATCCACCTCTTATTAAGAAACATTCGATCAATCGTCTGGCTCAAGAAACCTGATCTGACAGGTAACACTGTATTCCCATCTGCTCGATCTGGTCCTGCTGTTCTTCCAACCAGTCTATATGGCCTTCTTCGTCTTTTAATATCTCTTCTAGGATTGTTTTCGTGCCGTTATCACCCACCTCAACCGCAAGCTTGATCGTTTCATTATATTTCTTGATCGCATCCGCCTCAGAGTTCCAATCCTTTTGAAGCATTTCCTCAACTTTTTTTCCAATGGTAATGGGACCCAGTTTGGAGACAATGGGCTTCCCTTCAAGAAAAAGGATACGTTCAATCAGCTTTTCAGCGTGCTTCATTTCTTGAATGGATCGCTGCTTGATTGCTGAGTGCAGGATTCCATAACCCCAGTCTTCACACATCTCGGCGTGAACGAAATATTGGTTGATGGCACTAAGTTCTTCAGAGAGACGCTCGTTTAAAGCGTCAATTAACGATTTGTTGCCCTTCATTGCTGATTCCTCCGATAGAAAAAATTGGTTTTGTGAACAGACGGACCTCAGTTTGGCATTACAGCCTACCATCGAAATGCAAAATTGCAATTATTTCTCTAGGACCTGCCATGAATCACTCAGGACAAAGGTTCCTGCATAAGAACATTTAAAACTTATGATTAGGTTCGCCACTCGAAAACAGTACCAAACCATATCTAAAATTATTTATTGATTGGGGGAGCTGTAGTCGCCAAGGGAGGACAAAGTTAATCAATCAAACTCCGAAAAAGTTGATTCGAAGTCAGATTTTCAGTAGGCAACTATACAACTTTGCACAGTAAAAAAACCCACTTGGCATTATCGTATAGAGGTCAGTCCTTATGAAGTCAGCTAATCAATTGACTTTTCGGATTAAGACGGCGTTCAGGGCCAAAGTGAACATGGCATTCGGCCGTTTTCGGCTTAATGCGTATCGGATCTTCCCCAACAACGGCCCAGCCACTCGACCGCCTGAACTTCATTACGCGCTTGTTTTCAAGAAGAACATTGAGGACCTGCGGACTGACAAAATATGTTGTGCTATCATTCAATACAGTTTCAATCTTTGGTTCAACTCTAACTTTGGCTACCCCTGCTGGCATGGCAGACTCCTTTTTCCAAAAACTTTAAAAAGCTGCTTTTGCACGGCCAAGCTATCGAACATAAAATCAGCGATTTGTCCGACCATCATGATAAGTTAATAAAATCCACACGTTTCATCATAATGACAAACATTGCCGAGGTCAAGACTATATATATAGATGTAGCTCATAAGTTATATAAACTGTAGTTTTAAATGCATGCAGCTCTGCCTGGTTTTTTCTAAGGTAAGGCTTAAAAACTCACTTTCAAGAACAGAAACAAATTCAATATTTGTCAACGCGTTAGGTTTGCGTGTTTGCTGCGCAATGCAGGCTAAACCACATCAGTAGTCTTTCACTGGGTGCCAGCAAAGTAAAGTAAGCAAATGTTTTTGAAAGAATGAAAGCAGATGAAAATGCAGTTATCAAGTGCCGCTAAGGGAAGATGTTGGAAATGTTTGCGGTTAGAATATCATTTTAAATGACCCTATGACCTTCTGAAGCAACGCTTCAAAGTTTTCAGCTCTTCTTAGACTATCCCCGATGCGATATCTTCTGTTAGCTTTAGATGGAACTTATGATGTTTGATAAAATGTTTCTGCCCTGCAGCTGATAAAACCACGCAAAAGGAGCGCCGGTCTGCTTCATGGGGTTTTCTTTCAATGTGTCTTTTTTCAAAGCGACCAACGGTAACAATCAACGTTTCCGGGGTCATACAAAGCTCTTTCACCAGTTCCTTGATCCGCAGCGATTTTTCGGTGTCAATGATTTCAACAATATGCATTTGCCTTGGGGGCAGACCACTAACCGTGGCGGTTTCATGTTTTCGAATCGAGAGCTTTTCATAACATTCGACAATTTGACGTGCCAATACTTTTAATCCCAACGACGCCTGCGTTGACTAATGAACAATCAGGGAGTAGCTGGCACAAAAAACCGTGACAATCCCAGCACCTCTCATGAGGACAGTTTCTACCCTGTCCTGGTTGCGGGAGAAGCAATTTATCGTTATCGCAAGCTTACTAAAAACAACACGTAGAAGAGCAAGTCTGTTTGTTCATCTGGAGGATGCTGTGGCCGACATGGCCACAGCTTTCAATCGAACGGCTGGAACTCGAAAACATGACCTTTTTGGCTCTGAAGGTCATTTGCTTATCAGTTATGAACTGCTTGCTTATTTGAAAATGTCCCTAACCTCCATTGAATAAGCCTCTGTGATTGAGTCACTCATACAAGCCGGTTAGTCCAATGGGTCAAGCTTTCTTTGGAAAAAACCTCAAAATGCTACTTGAAAATCAACATCATCCATCCCCGGAATAGAAAAATCAAATCTATTCCGTGTCGGCATTGTTTGGCAAAAAAACTTCTATCTTATTCTTTACCCACGACCTGTCTATCCACTCGATCGGATTGACTGGAACACCATTGACTCTGATCTCAAAATGAAGGTGGTCACCAAAGGCTAATCCACTCTCGCCTGACGTGGCCATTACTTCACCTTTTTCGACTCGGTCACCGACCTGGACATTTATCTGGCTAAGATGCCCATAGAGTGAATGGAGACCATATCCGTGGTCCAAAACAACGACATTGCCGTAAATCCCGATAGCACCGGCAAAGACAACCTTCCCATGGTTTGCGGCAACAATTGGGGTCTTGCTCACCCCAGCGATGTCAATTCCAGTATGAACTTGTTGGCTGACAATGCTTGAGTTGTATACGTATGTCCTGTTTTCGGCAAAGTTGGCCCGTGTGGCGCCCTGGTTACGCAAGAAAACTCCATCCCAAAGTTTTCTGTTTTCAGAGGTTTGGCACAGTTCAACAATTGTTTGGTTATTCTGTTGCCGAACTGTGTCATTGATTTCTTTGAAAACGTTCAAGGGTGTTTTCTGTGAATTTGCCATTATTTTATTCTTAACGGTTTCAAGAAAATCATCTGTTAGCTTTATCACTTCCGACTTGTATGAATGTGAAGCTGTCGTAGACCCAGGCCTGATTTTTCTGAGGTTCCCTGCATTATCGACTGCAAAAATACGAGGCTTGAATTCATCTGCAGCAACATTATATGGATGAGCATATAAACTCAGATATTTGTTTTGAGAAAACCTAAAAGACCGAAACAGTAAGTCACCCAGAACAATCCCTGTATCATTTGGGTCTTCACCAACTTCATACAAGACCACTCCCGACCCCCCTTGTTTTAGATAGCGCGTCCCCCGTAAAGTCACCAGAGACGGCGGTTGATTGTCATAGGTCAGTTCAATAGAACCCACGGTTTGGTTGGGCAGAAGCGAGGTGTCAGTAGCGGCAACGTTAATTTTCATTTTGAATGGCTCATTGTTGGTCACGCAATTTTCGGGATCAACAGCCAAATCGAACGAGGCGGATGTAAAGTCTCTCAGGCAACGTTCTTCAGCAGAGCAACCAGCACCAGACAAGCTGTAGCAGATTTCGCTGAGACCCTGATCGTCGGCAATATTGATTGTCAAGCCTTTGTTGATATAAGCGCCATGCTCAACGTTCCAATTTATAACAGGCGAATTCGTGTCAATATAAAAGTAATAAGCGAGCACCCCGCTAGCAATTAGAATTATTATCAAGATAAATTTTTTCAAGACACTCTCCTCCCTACTGTATCTATTTTGGCTTTAGATTCCTCAGTGACTACTCATGAATTGAAAGGCCCGTTTTGGCCAACCAAACATTACCCTTATACATAAGAAGACGGGATTTACGATATGAGAAAGGATACCAGGCGTCAACAACTGCTGAAAACACCCGCCAGGCAAGGCAGCTTTTTATGATAAACGACAACATAATTTATTTGCGTCAGATTCAACCACAGCATGTCAAGGGCGGAATAAGGTGATTAAACAAAAATCCTTTTCAGGAATGGCACGCCACTAGCTTAAAAATGACGGTAAAGATTTTCAAAGACTCCTGTCGCCCCGGTTCGTAAAAACTGTTGATGACCGTTATTTGATGACAAACTTCTCCGTGAAATTTTATGTTCAGAGCGAGAGGGAAGTAAAATTTACACCAGAGATTTATTGAGTGTCCACGTTACATTAATTAATGCCGTCTTTTTTCATCTCGTAATAAGTACGATTAGGAGACAGATTACCATTTTCTATAGCTCCTTTGAAGCCACGTGCAAAATCTAGGATATCGTTAATTTGTTTTTCGCTAAGCCCGAGATTAGGCATCTGCGATTGAGGCTCCAAATAGGAGGGGTTTTGAAGAAACGCCCCCAAATAATTAATCGACAGTTTTTCAAAAACAAACACCAGGTCTGTTGCAAAAGCATTAGGGCCAGGTGGGTCTTGAGGTTTAATGCTGTGCAGGTCTCCAAAAGGGTGACAATTGATACATTGCTGTAAGCTCTGATTGGCTTGAAAGCTCTCACGAATTTCTTGGGGAATCGGAGTAGGCGTAAACTCTATCGGCTCTGTTTTATACAAGCGAGTGTGACATTCATAACAATCATAGCCTTGCCAAAGCTCTCTCAGATATCGATCACTGGGTGCACTCGCCGTTGCAACATTGGTTAAATACTTGGCAACGATGCTCAATTCTTCGGTCTTGAGGCTAGGTTTTGCATTTGGGGATGTGTATTTGAGCATCATCAAATCACCGATCGCTGGCCTCATTCGGTACGGAGATTGAATATAATGCTCCAACCAATGCTCTTCATATTTGAATCTTTTCCAGGTTAAGCTCGGGGCGTGATCCGGGCCAAAGCCCTCTAGGTTGTGGCACCCCCGGCAGCGCGCCGCTTTAACCAATTTACGGCCTAGCTCAAGCTGCTCTTGTATAGTCTCAAAATTGGCTTTGACCGTTGACTTGGCACGTGGCCGACTCGCATGAAGTTTTTGGGCTTGAGGATCCGAGTTGCGCTCTTCACTAAGGGAAAGACATGTTTCGAGATCTTCACAAGCAGAAACATTAAAAACATCGGCATCCCCGTTGAAACCGTTGTCGATCAGTATGCTTTGTAGTTCGTAGTCGACCAAAACCCAGGTTCGGTCTGGGATGTCGCGAAACAATCCCAATCCGCCAAAAACATCGATACTATTGCTACATTTCCATCGCTCATCCTCACCTGGGTCTGAATACGCGAGAGAAACTGCTACAACATCGTTGTTTTCAACAATTTTTTGCTGAAGGAACAAAACATGGTTAAAATAAGGAATGCCTGGACGGCCTTCTGAAACCAGAGCGAAACAAACCGCTGGAAACAAGAGGCCAAGCAGAAGTAAAAAAAAGTAGTGCCTCACAAATCCCTCTTAGTAAATCGGATAAATTTTACAGTTGGACCTTTTAAATCGGTTCGCACACGATTTCAAGGTTTTTATTGCATAAACATATGACACTGGTCATGAAATGCCAAACAAGTTTTGGTTAAAATCCACCAAAGAGATTTTTTTTGTTAACCGTCTGTTTTTTTGAAAAAAAACCAGACAGAACTGACTTGCTCTTGAGGTGCTATCCCCCATGCTGCTCGGTAGCCTTTAGTATCGTCTTAAAAGAAGACTTAAGCTTAAGAGCATATAAGGAATTTTAACTTGCTCTAATTAACCAATCATTTATATTTTCGAAAAGCATCGTCGCTACAAAAAAATCTCATCAGCACAAATTGTTTGAACTTGATTAGTCATGCCCGCACAAGTTCTTGACTTGAAGCTGCTATTTCCGTCTCCAAACGCGCAGAAAACCGAATTTAAGTAATTTCAATTTTACGAGGTTTTGCTGCTTCAGCTTTCGGCATCTGCATGATCAAA
>JAFDBS010000053.1 GCA_019313185.1 Deltaproteobacteria bacterium
CCGTTGGATCTTTCGCAGCGAATTAAGTCATCCGGTTTCAAGGAAGAGGAGGTCATTGGCTCTTGATGTTTAGGTCTCTATTAGGGTCACGCTCTAATCAATTTACCACATTTTGCGTGTTTGGCATATGGAATAAAGCTCCCTTGATTTATAACCGCTTACAAACCATGCACCCAAACAAGGCCTGGAATAATCAATCGTTTTGAAAGTCTGCAAGATTCTAAAAGGGAATGACGGCTCCCGTGCGACATAAAACAGTTGGATAAACCGACCGGAGGTCACCACCTGAAGTGCAACCTACCTGGCCTAAACAAACACCAACAGCTATCTTAAACTGTTTAGACCGACAAAGCTGCCATTGTTTTCCTCCGCAAGCTTTCTCATTAAGGCTGCAAAACGAGCCGCATTTTGAACGGCACCAGCCTGTAGTAGAAGGACAGGAAAAGCAACTGTATGGATTCGTACACGGCTCCCTGAACCATCATTTGTTGCATTTCTTCGACGTACGGTATCGATCACATCCTGCATGACTCCCATTGAGAAATCATCGCCGAACACATAGAGGCTGATTCTTTTATCGGATGCATAGAACCGCTGGATAGCCGCCGTCACTCCTTCCACAGGGCTCGAGTTGGAAAAAGGCGCCCATGTTACCAGCCGGTCAAGGATAGCACGGCGGCGGGCTCTTGAATCAGGTATCCAGCGCCCAGCGTACTGAGAAAACATGTAATCCCCCATATCATTTAGCACCTGTATTCCCTTGACCTCTGGGTAAATGCTGAGGATTTCCTCCATTTTTTGACGGACCAACGGCCAAGCAAACCTCTGCATACTCCCCGACGTATCAATAATAAAAATAATGTACTCACTATCAACCGGGACACCGCCGATCAGGGATTTTTCCTTCGGCCTCTGATAACCTGTATCCAGACGGCGCATCTCGGCAGTCAGTTCCTGTTTTGCACTCAATAACTCATCGGCAATCAGACTTTGTGCCTCGGTTGCCGTGCTGACCAAACTGTGCTCACCTTTGATGCTCGTTAAAGCGCCTTGAAGACGCGCCAACTTAGCTTTCTCAGTTGAAAGTTGTTCCGTTTTGGCAACCAAGTCTCTATTTATCACCTGAGTTTCACCACGAATATCGTGTAGCTGCTGTTCCAATTCAGCTATGCGCCCAGAGAGGTTGGTATTTGTCTGCTCAATCACCAACGGTTCGGAAATTTTAGAAATAACCAGAAGAAGAATGATGGCTCCAAAACCACAAGAAATTACGTCTAGAAAAGAGAGGTTGAACACTTCGATTTGTCGGCGTGGTCTGCTCATGGCCAGTCTCTTGTGGGGGTTAAAAAAGATCCGCTCGTTTCAATGGCAAGCTGCCAAAAAGAGACCGCCGCCATTGGGTCCCCTTCCATAGGGAATAGAATTGTGTTCACTGGAATCGATTTTGGCAACAGCCGTATGGCTTTCTGGAATAAGCGCAAGCGTTCATCCCCTGAAACGGTGGTTTTTGAGGGGGTTTGTTTTCCCTGAGTTGGAAGACCGTCTGTCAGTAAAAGAATATTGTCAGGACGCGGCTTCAAAGACATAGCCAATTCAAATGCGTTAATCAAGCTGGTTCCTCCTTCGGGAACAACTTGCCTGACGGCGATAAGCATTCGATCAACAACTTGGCTGTCTGTGATGGCTATCCACTTCCCGTTATACTCTTTTAAGGCAAAACGAGCTTTCGTATTGAAAAGCACAATCTGTAGGTTGCTTTCCACCGGCAGGTTTGCCAGCAACCATTCAACGGTTCTTAATGTGCGTTGCCATTTCGGGGCGCTCCGCTTTGCTGTCTCCGCAAGGTTGCGACGTAGAATAATGTTCAGAATAGTCTCGTCAAGCATACTGGCGGAGATGTCCACCAGTAAAAGAATCCGCTTTCCGCCTAAACGTAGTCCTGTGAGGTATTGACGATCGCCTTGGCCTAAAAACATGCGAACTTGTTGTCCGCGGGCCAATTCTTCCTTCTGCTCGGCGCCAATCCGCTTGGCCTTCTCATCTGTGGCCAACAGATCCGACTGCAGGGCTTTGATATGCTCTCGTTTGGCTAGACTATCTTTCTGCAATACTCCCAGTTCTTCTTCAATTTGAACGATTTGTTCAAGCACTTGGCGGGACAATCCTTCGGTTACTAACCGTTCTCTGTCTGTTTTTTCAAGGCTGTTTTGCAAACTGACCAAATGTTCTCGACCCACTCTGACCTGACGCTCAAGTCGATCAGCCTGACTTTGAAGGTCAGCGGCGCTTTCTTTCCGATTGGCCAAGAGGTCACCGTGCAACAACATCACCAGCAACACAACCGCTCCAAACCCACAACACATAATATCGAGGAATGCCAAGTTGAATTGGGAGGTTTGCCTTCGCTTTATAGACACTGCAATGCCTCAACTCAAGGAGTCGGTTTAATCCTTAATTTGTTGATCAGATTTTCTTGACAATAAGTATCAGTGTCTAGAATTAATCGCTCTTGACGTAATTGTAGTTGATGAATAAAAAACATGAGAATAATGCTCAGGACTAATGCAATAAATGTCGAGTTAAATGCCACGCCCAGACTCTGGGTCACACCCGTAATGTCTCCTTCAACAGCTCGATGTGCTTGAGAAAGCGCGGCACCTATACCTCGAACGGTTCCAATAAACCCGACAGAAGGGATAGCCCACGCAACATAACGGATGATGGAGAGCTCGGAATCGAGCCGTTCGCCTTGAGTATCGCAGCAAACCCGAACTGCCGTCGCCGCATCTTGAATATTGCGCGTGGCAGCAAACCGCTGAGTGGCAGTTAACAGCGCTGTTGGTAAAAGCCGTTGGCGATTTGGGCCAGGGAGATCATTTAACCGCCTCAATAGTTCCCGGGTGTCTTCGGGACCAATTGGCATATTCACCGGTAACTGTAACAAGTCTTGGTCTAGCTGGACTTGTTGTCGCCAGACCAAAACTCCTTTAAAACCTAAAATGGCCAGTGCCCAAACGAACAAAATCAGGCATGCTTCTTGTTCATAATCTCGGATGATCACATAAAAATTTTGCTCCTGAACAGCATCTGGTTGTTGCTCCAGACGAGCTTGCTGCTGAGCAAGGAAAACATCTGCGCGAGGCCGAATCAAAGACACGTACAAACCATGGATTAAGATAAAAATTATCAGAAGGCTGAAAACCTGATAAACCATTTCAACAGGGAAATTTTTTCTAAGCATAGTGCAGATGACCTCTCAGATGTCTACAGGGAACGGAACGGAACTGTCAGCGCGAACCTCTTCGCTCGGTGTATAGGGTCTTGGCCAGTTTGGGGGAGGGGGTTGCTGCGCATTCTTGTCAGGTGGGGGGAGATCAGGCTTTTTGTTAGCATTTTCAGAATTTGCCTTATCAGGCTGTGGTTCTGAACTAACGGCGCGGTCGTCACCCAAACTTGCCAAGGCCAACCCCAAAAAAACGATCAGTAATAAAAGTCTTTTCATTCTGCTGACCTCACAAACCTGAAACCGATGTCGTTGGCCGGGTCCCTACTGTAACGACGAAAACTTAAACGCACTTCGGTTATACTGGCATCGCGCCAACTCGCCCCCCGCACTACCCTGTGCGTGCCGTGAATAGGCCCCATTGGGTCAGCACTTTTGTTGTCAGGGGTTCCGAGATGAGCACTGTAATAATCATGACACCATTCTGCTACATTTCCCCCCAGGTCATAAAACCCAGCAGGGTTTGAATCGTAACTCCCAACCGGAGCCGTCACGGCGAACCCATCTGTGTACCCTTCGATTACCGAAGGCAAAATGTGACGAGCTGATTCATCTGCATAGTTTTCAACAGCCTTCTTCGGCGGAAACGTTCCTTCCCAGGGATATCGAGCCCTTTGGTTGCGTTTTGCCATTCGTGCCGCAAATGCCCACTCCGCTTCTGTTGGGAGCCGATAGCCGGAACCACGCTGGTCGAAAGCCATCATTTTGCCATCATCCTCACGATAAAATGGTGGAAGCCCATCTTGCTTGCTCAGCCAATTAAGATAACGAGCTGCCTCCTCCCAAGAAATATTCACGACAGGCTGATTGTCGCCTTCCAACGAGCGGTTGCCGCTCATGCCAGACGAATGTTCCTGCTTGAAAAGGCGGTACTCACGGTTAGTGACCTCTTTATCAGCCATATAGAATGGTCGTTTCAGGATCACGTCATGTTCATTCTCGTTGGCTCGACGACCGGCTTCATTACGCGATGCACCCATTCGAAAGGACTTTGGCTTCACCAAGACAAGCTTTTGGCCCAAACTCGTGACGGCATGGTCGGCTCGAATAGTCTGCGCTGTCTGTTCCACAGGATTCGGTTGCTCAGGCTTCAAATTGATCTCAACCCTTTGACTAAGGTTTGCTTGTGGTGTAATGGTGCGAATATCCGTTTTGTAGCCTTCGGCTCTGACCTCTATTTTGTGGTCACGGGCAGGCAGACGAAACCGACCCACAGAGTGCAATTGCTGGGTGCCATCGATCAATAGGGTTGCATCCGGCGGTTCAGTTGTAATGAAAATCACCCCAAATTCTGGAGAAAGCTTGAAGAACACCTCTTCGACATCACCTGCTGAGAACTTAAGTGTTTGGGCCCTTGGCTTATAGCCGACTGCACGCAAACGGATTTCATGCATCAGATCGGCTACCAGCGACAGCGAGACTGGCGTCCGCCCCTTAAACTGGCCGTTGATCTCTACCATGGCCCCTGGAGGATCAGAAGAAAGGTTGATGGATGCTGGAGCTGGCAAGAGGTTGTAGGCCGGGAGTACCAAATCCTGACCTGCTATGACCTCGATATCGGATTCGAATGGACTGAAGGATTCTTTTTGAAGGACTAGACGACGTGTCCCTTCAAGGAGCTCAAGTTCGACAGGGCTTACCCCCCGTTCCTCTCCATCGATCAAAACCACGGCACCCGCCGGTTCTGACTGAATTTTAATTGAAGCCCACGCAGGGCTCAGGTCGACATTAAGTTGCTGCCGCTCTCCGAACCCTTTCACCTTGAGTGAGTCTTTGTAAGTCAGATAGCGTTCAAGAACCAATTCGATTACTCTCAACCCAGCTGCAACTTCAGCTTTGGTCAGAGGGGTTTTGCCGATCCTGTTTCCATCAACGACCACTACCGCTCCAGGCGGACGGCTGCTGACATCGAGTAGCCCAGGCAGTTTCTCAAGCTCAAATTGAAACCGATTTTCGGGCCCATCAATCAGTACTGTCTCTCGCAGAGGCTGATAACCTGTTTTTTCAGCAACAACCTGATAATTTCCTGGCAAACCTAAATAATTTGCACCAAATTTCACCACGAGCGGAAAACCTATTACGTCCAACTTGTCAGGTGAGGGTGTTACGAGAACTTCCAAAGGCTTTGCCAATAAGACAAAACCTGCGCTAATCAACAAAATTATAAATAGACTGATGATTATCATACCAAGGCGTTTGCGACTTTGCGAAGGGCCAGGAACAGTTGTCGTGAATGCCTCGACATTGGTCTTGTTCGCATTGCCGGCCAGAGCTTCCTGTGGAGGCTCATCTGGGGGAAGCAATGTTGTCCCAGACGCATGAGACAACCGAATTTCAAGCCGCTGACCGGAGATAATCCAACGGATGAGCGTATCTCCAAGCCGCGTTACATCACCGGACTTCAACCAGACTGACCGATTAAGAATTTCATCGTTGTGAAGAACACTGTCGGGACGATTAACTTCAGCAGGTTGTAAGAAAAGGTGGTTACGGGATTCGCCGACGTAAGCAACAGGGCCTCCAAATCCTTCGATATGGATATGCGCATCATCGGCCGAACCGATAATCAATGGCAGGCAATCGTCGTTTAATTTCTGCAGACCGTCTTGGCTGATAATTTCGATCAAACGGCTCAAATCGATTCCTCGCATTGTATGGTAAACGTCATCATTCCAGAGTTTGGACGTACAGCCAGTGTTTCCCTCACATCTCGATAACCGGTGCGGCGACCAATTGCAGTATAGTTTCCCGTTCTAAGCGTCAAGCGTTTCTCGAGAAAACTTCCGAGTTGGCCGACATGATAGATCGCAACCTCAGTCAGCCCATCTGAGCGAATTACAACCTCGACTTCAGCCTGAGCCTCGACTATGTAAAATTTTAGTTTTTCAATCTGACTGGAGAGTTTCGGCCCAGGTGCTGATATGTTAGACGCTTGCTCCAGAAAGCGATGTGCTTCAGCCAGAGGCCGGTCATCATAAAGCCTTTCGGGATCAGCCAAAAAGCCTTTTAGCTTCCGATCCAGGGCAATTCGTCTCTGCGCCTGTTCTCGGCAATCTTTGGCAAAAGTCACCTGGGCATTTATGCCCAGGGCCTGCTCGCATACTTTCAGGGCCTCTGCCCAGCGTTCTTGCTCTTGATAACTTCTCGCGCTCTTTTGAAGGTTGGCAAGCTCAGCAGCTTGTTGGGCTTGAACTATTTGACGCCTGAGTTCCCGAACTGCAGGCTGACCAGGGTTTAGATGTTCTGCCTTGCGAAGCCCAGACATGGCTTTTTCCAGGTTGCCCACCGCAAAGGCTTGCAACGCCCCGCTCATCGCCTGCTGAAATTGCTGACTTTTTAAAATAGACTCTGTCTGCAAAAGCCCTTGTTGTGCCAAAGGTTCATTTGGATCCATTTGCAGCGCCTCGGCAAACACCTCTTGTGCTTCGTCTAGTCTGCCTGATGCCTGTAAAGTCTCAGCTTTTGCCACCAACTCAAGCACCTTTGGTTGGCGCTCTGCTCGCTGTAGCCCTTGTTTGGCTTGATCGCTTTCCGGATCAATCGCCAGCGCTTGTTGAAAATGCCCAATTGCGCCCTGTGAGTCACCGCGTTTTAGGGCATCTGCTCCTGCTGAAAGCGCTGCATGAAAAATTTCGTCTTTAGCCGCCATTAAGCCCCTTAAGGAATCGAGTGCCTCAGCGCAAGAATCATTTGCTGACTTAAACTGCTGCTCACGAAAAAAATGGTCGCATTCATCTGCCTTTTTTGAAGCCTCAGCATAGGTTTCACCACCCCACAGAAGAATCTGTTGACCTTCTGCTACCGCCTGGGCTTTGAGCCAGTCGGCAAGTTGCCTGTCGACAACAGCTTTCATTTCATTGGTAGGCTTGGAGACAGATTGGCTAACTGCCTGATTGATCGTTGAAGGTTGCACGGGTTTTTCAACGATCTGAGCTGTGGATGAGGGTGATGTTGTCAGCAGAGGCCAACTAATAACCAGCAGGGCACAAAAGAACAACAGCAGCCCACATGAAACAATCAACCATGTTTTCGTTCCAGACTGCTTGTCCGTATGAGCTTCTAACCGATCTGGAGGAACCAGTTCTGGTCCAGAGTCCTTGTTTTGATTGTCGTGTTTAGTATGATTCGTCATCTTTATCGCGATTTGTTAGGTCAGAAGATTGGTCGTTGTCATTCTCAACGGAGAGATCGTTTTCAACGAGAAATCCAGTTTCATTCGCGTAAATGTCGCGAAGCATCGTTCTCCACTGCGCATATTGTTGTTCGGCGGAGCCTGAAAGCCGAACCGTTTCACCGATCACTTCCACAACCAGCGGTTCGGCCTCTGAAGAAAATGAAGCACTTAATTCCTCGATGACATCTTTGTGAATTTTGGTCTCCTGCCGCTTCTCGAACCCGCTGTAAATGGCTGCCGCGCCTCCGAGAACCATGACATTGGGCAGGGAAGAGTTTGAAATACTGTTATTGCCGGTACTGAGGACGACTCCACCAATGATCCCGGCAAGCCCTAATAACTGCCGGGTCAGTGCCTGAGATTCCAGTTCTCGCAAAGCAGACACTTCCTCAGCATGCAGTCGACGCCAATCGGTATATGGCTGCCAGAGATCCTGGTAGTACACATCATAGTAACTGTTAATCGTATCGAGCAACATTTCATCACGCACTTTGATTGCGTCGACCCGCCTTAGCATCGGGTCGTCCTCCGCAGGCAAGCGTTTTAAGGTAACGAGACCACTTGCATCGCG
>JAFDBS010000054.1 GCA_019313185.1 Deltaproteobacteria bacterium
AATGAGCACGTTGCTTCACTTCTGAAAAATGCTAGTTGTTTGAACCTGAAGGTGCGTACCCTCAGTCATTACCTGCCGAACAATTATTTTTTTCGTCGCTGCCGGTTGCACGAAAAACTCTATTATTTCAGTCACCCTGAACCTTATGCTCTTGTCGGTACGTTCAACCCTTCGGGCAACCAGCCTGAAGACCCTGCCGTTCTTCGTGAAATTGGCGACCAAGACCGGGGCCACAATGTATTGGTCGAAATATCTGAACCGACACTTGTCCGGGCACTTTATGATCATGTCGAAGATCTTTTCTCAGGATTGCACGGTCCCTGGGAGCGATTTCTTAACCGAAACAACCGGATTGTCGTGTCAGGCGATACGCGTTTGATGTTTTTCCCGCGTTCGAAATGGCACTCTTTCAATGTCCTGTTCGACAACCTAGCCGCCGGTAACCGTTTGCGTCTTGCAGTTTCTCACCTCAACGATCGCCGGATGTGTCGAAAACTATTTTGTTTGGCCGCACGGGGCGTTGCAATTCAAATCATTGCCCATGATACGAAACGAAGGGTTCCAACCTGGGTTGAGCGCGAGATGAGCAAAAACGGCATTGATTTCTGTCGATACGTTCACCCAGAAGGTCTGCCCATGCATAACAAATTTATCTTGTTTGAAGTCGGTGATAAAAATACCCTGGTTTTTGGCAGCATGAACCTCTCAGTGCGTTCTCTGCATGCCAATCACGAATTGTTGTTTGTTAATCAAACCCCGCAACTGTTCCAAAGTTTCAACTCACGCTGGAACACGATGCTACAGGAAATAACGTTTCGGTGAAAAGATTCATGGCCAAATGCCAGGATGATCATTATAGAGATCGTGAGGTCACAATGAAACAAACCTCAAAAACCTTGGCTAAGAAACACATTGCTCTTTTTGTCAAGTCTTTTGA
The DNA here is from genome assembly GCA_019313185.1 of Deltaproteobacteria bacterium. GTDB lineage: Bacteria > Desulfobacterota > Desulfuromonadia > Desulfuromonadales > BM103 > JAFDBS01. The sequence goes on from JAFDBS010000054.1 coordinate 938, forward strand.
AGGGAGCGGAGGTGCTGAACGGGTCCTTTTGAACCTGGGGTGCGGATTGGCAGCGCAAGGCCATCGCGTTGACCTGGTTATGGCCCGCTATAAGGGCCACTTCCTAGACCAAATACCTTCGGAAATCAATGTGGTTGACCTCAAGGTGAAATCAGCCAGACAGTCTTTGCTTTCTATTGCGAAATTAGGCCATGACGCCTTGTTCTGGATCCAAATGGTAATCGCCAAAAATCCGCATTACGTCTTGGGAGCCTTGCAGGGGTTAGCCGATTATTTAAAGGAACTGCAACCTGAAGTAGTGATTGCTTCAATGGATTATCCTAATATTGTTGCTGTGAAGGCTCGTGAGTTGGCCAATGTAAAGAGCAGGATTGTCTTGACAGTGCATAGTACTCTCTCTGAGGAGATTGCCCGATCTAAAAAGCGGCGAGTTATAGCCCAAACAGTAGTAGACAAGAGGTTTTATCCACGCGCTGATGCCGTGGTGGCCGTCTCCCGTGGTGTTGAAGAGGATCTTATCCGGACATTACAGGTCCCGCTGAGAAATTTGACGACTATTTACAGCCCCGTTGTAACTGATAACCTTTTTAGACAGGCGGCTGAACCGCTCTCTCATCCTTGGTTTACAAAAGGGAGTCCTCCGGTTGTATTGGCAGTTGGAGGCTTAAAACCAGCAAAGGACTTTGCCACCCTTCTAAATGCAATGGCAATTGTCTGTGAGCAGCAGCCGGTACGATTGTTAATTCTTGGTGAAGGGCGTCTGCGGGATAGCCTAACTCGCCAGGCCGAGGAGTTGAATATTGCCAATAACGTCGAAATGCCGGGTTTTGTCGACAACCCATTCCAATACATGGCAAACGCGTCATTGTTTGTTTTGTCTTCGGTTTTCGAGGGGTTGCCAACAGTTTTAATCGAAGCATTAGCCTGCGGTTGCCCAGTTGTCAGTACTGATTGCCCGAGCGGGCCACGAGAGATTCTTGACCACGGGAGATATGGTCAACTGGTGCCGATGGAAGATCCAGAGGTGTTGGCCAGAGCCATCATGCAGTCCCTCAATGCACCATCAGAGAAAGAAAAGTTAATCAACAGAGGCATGGACTTTACTCTTCAGAAATCCACAGAAAAGTATCTGCATTTGATCGAATCCTGTGCCACATAATAATCTGAGGGCTTGCAATTCTTCTATGGTTTTTCCTTCCCCCTATAGAATCTTTTGATGATTTGTCGTAAACCATCGTTGTCGACATCAAGTCAACAGAAATGAAACGAGACCACATTTTGGCGCTGAAAGCTCTGTAAAAAACAATCGATTTATCCAGTCTTTTGAAGGAAAGATAAACCGCGATATTCACATCTTATTCAACCACGTCCAGTTTAGAAAAAAACATTTTTCCTTTCGGCCCGATTGTCGCCGACTTAAACCCATTGGTCTAGTTGCCAGCTTTGCCTGGGATGTTAATAACTGGTAGCTGAGTTACAGACTTCTCCATCACGTTGATAATATTGGCTGCAGGGTCTCCATTCACAAGTGTTCGGTCTAAAAATTGCTTTCCATTTAGGGCCAATTTGTCCCTGCCTGATTGGTGTGTCACATCATTTAGAAAAGTAAACCAATCCTCAAGATCATCAAGAAAAAACAGCGGCTTGTAGTAATCAAGGTCCAATTCGTATCGACAAATCGCCACAGGTATCTCGGCCAGGGAACCATCAAGTGCAATGGTTGATGGTGTAGTAATCACACCCGTGGCTTTGGCCATCAGCAGGGGGGTCGTCATCTCCTGTTCATCTTCTCCATGCATGTCGGCAATCTCAACGTTACGCATACTTAGAAGTCGAGCTGAAAGCGCTTGATTGCGGTTACGGACCGAATCGGGGTGAGATTTTAAGACAAAACGAAGATCTTGCCGCTGAAGAGCTACGTCTTCGAGATGGTCAAGAAATTTTGCACGGTATGTGTCGTCATAACGGTGCCAGTGCAGGTTGTCAAAAACACCAATGATTGGACGATCACCAGGCTTTACAGAGGGATTATTCTTCGGGACAGCCAATTTTTTTGGGCAGCCAACCGCTACACACTTTTTGCGTGTATTTTCCTCAACCCATGCAGGGAGTTCTTTTGTCGGTCCCCAGGTGAGGACGGTTTTTGCCTCAAACTTGACGTCAGGCCCATGAATGTTATCGCAGTATGTTAAGCCAACGTTTTCAAAGCCGTGTTGCAGAGTGAAAGTTGACAAATCCAAAGCGTTGGCAATGCGAGTGATGATGTATGGAAGCTTGTGTTTGGCTTCG
>JAFDBS010000055.1 GCA_019313185.1 Deltaproteobacteria bacterium
ATGTCTAGGTATACGATTTGGCCGAGGCTCTGCAGGTGAGCCATCGCCTTGCCGCTGTAAATGGCCGACCCCCCTGTCGCAATCACCGTCTGCCTGACCTGCAAACCACAGAGAAGATGTTTTTCAAGAGCTTTGAAGCGGTCCATTCCCCGCTTGTAAATGATTTCCTGCAGGCGTTGGCCAACTTCAGCCTGAATCAGCAAGTCGGTATCCAAAAAGTGGTAGCCAAGGCGTTTGGCAAGAACCACGCCGACCGTACTTTTGCCTGCGCCCGGCATGCCGATCAAAGTAATGTTGAGAGGGCAACCGGAACGCATTGCTGGCCAACCACAGCTAAGGGGCTCATGACAGATTTATCGGCGTTTTCGCTGGCGAAGTGCATTGTCTCGGCAATGGTTCACGCTGAGATTTTCAAAACAATTTTACCGAAATGTTGATCTTCTTCCATCATGCGATGCGCGGCAACGACATCGTCTAGGCTGAAGGTTTGTTCGATAATCGGTACGATCGAGCGATCAGCAAATTTCGGCATTGCCCGCTTGCGGAATTCTGCAACAATTTCGGCTTTCTCGCTCACCGGTCGGGAGCGCAAGACCGATCCGATGATTTGCTGTCGCTTGACCATCATCAACGCCAAGTTCAGCTCGGCTTTGATGCCTGAAATCACGCCTATGACCACCAGTTTGCCTTTGTAGGCCAAGGATTTCATGTTGGGAGCAAGATATTTTGCCCCAACATGGTCAAGAATCAGATCAACCCCTTTTTTTTGGGTGAACTCTTTGACGATGTCGGTGAAATCCGGGCTTTCTAGATAATTGATTACAAGGTCCGCACCCAGTTCACTCACCCGGTCTATTTTGGAGGGATGCGCAGTCACGATCAACTTGCTATTGGGGGTCAATGCTTTGCAGAGCTGTATGGCAGCGGTGTTGACGCCACCACCGCCGCCGTGGGCGATCAAGGTCTGGCCATCTTGAAAGTCACCAATCATAAAGATATTCAAGAATGCCGTAATGTAGGATTCACAAATACAAGCTGCTTGTTCAAAGCTCATGCCGCTCGGGATGGGAATTAAGTGGCTCGCGTAAGCGACCGCATACTCAGCATATCCGCCTCCACCGACCAGGGAAATGACTTTGTCGCCTATCTGCCACCCTGACACGCCAGGGCCGAGTTGATCAATGGTCCCAGCAACTTCAAGGCCGAGGATGTCGGAATCTCCGGGGGGAGGGGGGTAATTCCCCTGACGCTGGACCAAATCCGGCCGGTTGATCGATGTTGCAACCACCTTGACGAGCACCTGGCCTTCCTTGGGTTGGGGCTTGTCAGTTTCCCCGACCTTTAATACCTCCAGTCCTCCAAAACCATCCATTAATACGGCTCTCATTGGCTCTGCCTCCTTGAAGATTTGATTATAACTATAACATTTTGAATGTCTGGGCCAAAGAGTTTAACTCTTCGGTTTGCGAACAAAACGATACCCTTGACCTCGCACCGTCAAAAAGTGTTTGGGATTCGACGGGTCCTCTTCGAAATATTTTCTTAGCCGGACGATAAAATTATCAAGCGTTCGGGTTTCTGCATCCTCTGCCATCCCCCAGATCGACGTCAGCAAAGCGCTTCGGGATAGCGTTTCCCCTTCCGCTCTGAAAAACGTTCCGAGCATGCGGCATTCCAGGTCAGTCAAATTGACCTCTCCGTGTGGCGTGGTTGCTTTGAGATTGTTCAAGTCAACACGGTTCAGTCCAAATTCGTAACGGGCTGAGATTTTCGAAGACGAACGATACCACTCTAACCGCCGCAACATCCCGTTGATCCGCAGCAGAAATTCGTCAAGGCTGAACGGCTTTGCCAGGTAGTCATCGGCCCCTTCACGAAGTCCTTGGACTCGGTCCTCAACACCTCCCTGGGCAGTCAGGATCAGAATCGGCAGTTGCTTGTCTTTGCTGCGGATCTGTTGGCAGACCGACAGGCCATGTCCATCAGGGAGCATCAGGTCAAGCACAACAAGATCGGGAGGATTTCTGTTGATCTGTGCCATCGCTGCCTGGCATGTCTCAACATGCGTGACACGATAGCCTTCCGCCTCAAGATTGAAAACCAGCCCTTGGGCGATATGGGTTTCATCCTCGACGAGCAAGATATGCGCACTCATTTGGGTTCCTCCGCGAGCGGTTTTTTGCTGAGAGGCAGATAGATATGGAAAGACGTGCCTTGGTTCTGGCCTGCGCTTTCTACGGATATTCTGCCTCGATGACGCTTGATTGTGGCTCTGACGATGAAAAGTCCAAGGCCGGAGCCGCGAATGTTTTCGTCCTTGCGGCGGACCCGGTAAAACATATTAAAAATCTTTTTCTGATGTTTGATTTCTATCCCCCGGCCGCAGTCCGCAAAGGTGAGATGAAAGCTGTCTCCTTCGCGTTTCAGCGTGACGGTGATTTCCAAGCGTTGTTCAGAATACAGGATCGCATTTTCCAAAAGGTTTCGGAGGACCGTCTCCATGGCATCCCGGTCAATCTCGGCATAGACGTCCGGTTCGATAGACAGCTCCAATTTGCCGGCACGAGGCAGATTGAACTGCCTGGCTTTGAAATACCTGATGATGAAATCGCTGAAATTGACCTGCTGAAGGTTGAGCCGCCAGTGCTTCTGCTCGATCCTGCTTGCCGATAACAAGTTGTCAATCAAGCCGTTTAGCCGGGCAGTGTCTCCGAGCATGGTTTCGAGAAAGACCAGTTGTTTTTCAGGCGGAGGTTGTTGACGGCGAATGGTTTCCAAATGAAGCTGCAGTGAGGCCAAAGGTGATTTGAGTTCATGGGTGACTTGTGAAATAAATTGTCGTTGTTCCCGCACCAAGGCCGCTTGACGAGACCAATAGAGAAAAATGACATAAACGCCAGCCAGGATGGTTGTCAGGAGCAACAGCCCTTCAGTTAAGATCAGCCAGTCTGGCCCGCCGCTGACCAGTTCAGGGCTGTATTTTTCTGCAATGGCCCTGAGTTTCCGGTGGCTGCCGATAAACCAGTCGAGCCAGCCCAAGACGACGAGAACCCAGGCAAACTGAATAACGATGAAAGCGATCAGCGGATTAAAAAGTTTTCTTAACCATTTCATGGTTCCTCTTTAACATTTCCACGGTCGGATCGACAAGGGAAAGTCAACAAGAGCTTTTACATAAGTATTACAATTCTGTCTCTTCAAGTCTGGTAAATTCACAACTGCCTGTTTTTTTAATCGCGTCGAAGAGAGAGAGAGCAGATTATGCAAATTGGCAAACACAAAGTTCCTTTCCCGTTGATACAAGGGGGAATGGGCGTTCGGATTTCAGGAGCCAGCCTGGCCGGACATGTGGCCAAATGTGGTGGTGTCGGTCTATTGGCCACGGCAGGGATTGCCCTGAACAGTCCGCGGTATGATGGCAGCAACTATTTTGCGACCGAACCCCAAGCTCTCAAAGACGAATTGACCAAAGCCTACCAGATAGCTCCTGATGGAGTAATTGGCACAAATTGCATGGTTGCTGTCACCGATTATGCTGATTTGGTCAAAGCTTCCTGCGAAGGCGGCGCGAAACTGATCGTTAGTGGCGCAGGCCTTCCACTAAACCTTCCTGAGCTCACCGCTGACTGGCCCGATGTAGCCTTGGTGCCGATCGTGTCCTCGGTCAAGGCGGCGCAAATTATATGTCGCAAATGGACCAAGGGTTATCATCGTTTGCCAGATGCCATCATCGTCGAAGACCCGGAAACCGCCGGGGGCCATCTCGGCGAAAAGCTTGAAAACATTGGCTCTGGAGCATACGATCAGTACGCCACAATTCGTGGCGTGAAAGCACTCGTACAGCAAGAGTGGCAGGCCGACATACCTATAATTGCCGCTGGAGGCATTTGGGACAGGGCGGATCTGGAGCACGCCTTGGCCGAAGGTGCAGACGGTGTTCAGATGGCCAGTCGTTTTGTCTGTACCGAAGAGTGTGACGCTGATATTGCCTTCAAACAAGCATATTTGGATTGCCGCCAGGAAGACATTGGCTTGATTATGAGCCCGGCAGGACTGCCCGGTCGTGCTCTGAAAGCAAACCTGGAAGCGATTCGGAATCGAGACTTGGAGATGACGCCCTGCTGTCCAACGGGATGCTTGAAAAAATGTAGTTACAAAGCAGACCAAGAACGGTTTTGCATTGTCCATGCCTTGGATCGTGCGCAACGCGGCGATACCGAAACCGGCCTGATTTTCTGTGGGACAAATGCCTGGAAGGCAGAACGTATCGAGACGGTCCAGGATATTTTCAATGAGCTCTTTGATACCATCCAAGGGGGAGCGATCAGCGCCTGAGCTCAGGTGCCACTAAAAACGGCCTGAAACCAGGCATCCCAGTTCATGCATAAGGTTGTTGTCTCCAAAGGCTTTCTCCTGTAGTCTGTCCCAAATTTTATCCACTTATGTTCCACAATCATAGGCAAGAGAGGTTTTTAGAGCTTCTTCCCCTGAAACAATCTGAAGTAAAGCATTGTCACAACCGCTGGCACTGGTGTAACATAAGAATCAAGGTTCGGGCACAAGCCCCGAGCCTTGCTTATTTGTTTTTGTTAAGGAGTTGTCATGGCGAGTCAAAAAGATGAGTTTATCCCCAAATGGATCGCTTGGGAATCGACCCAGCGATGCAACCTCAACTGTGTGCATTGTCGCTGTTCTTCAGACATGCAGGCCGCTGTCGGTGATTTCAGCACGGAAGAAGCGTTCAAGCTGATAGACGATATCTGCGAAGTTTCACAACCCGTCATGGTGCTCTCCGGGGGTGAACCGCTGCTGCGCAAGGACATTTTCGAGATCGCTCAATATGGGACCAGCAAAGGGCTACGAATGTGCATGGCCACCAACGGAACCCTGATCACCGACGAGGTTTGTGCCCAGATGAAGAAGGCTGATATCAAGATGGTCTCGCTTTCACTTGATGGCTCAACGCCAGAGGTCCACGATGACTTTCGTTCTTGTCCTGGGGCTTTCGAGGGGACGATTCGCGGTGCGGACACCCTTCGCCGCAATGGCATTAAATTCTTGGTTAACTCCTCTTTTACCAAGCGAAACCAGCACGATATTGGCGCAACATTCAAATTGGCCAAAAATATTGGTTCAACCGCCTGGTACATGTTTATGATTGTCCCGACAGGGCGCGGCGAAGAGATTATGAATGAACTGATTTCCAAAGAAGATTACGAAGAGATTTTGAGTTGGCACTACGAGCAGGAAAAGCAGGAAGACGATATTTTGATGAGACCAACGTGCGCGCCCCATTATTATCGCATTGTTCCTCAGATGGCGAAGGCGGAAGGCGTCGACTTCAAACGACGAAGTTTGACGTTTTCCACCGGCGGTGGCAAAGGCTGTATTGCGGCACAAACAATCTGCCTGATCGATTGTTTTGGTAACCTTAAACCATGCTCTTATTTCCACTCCTCTGTTGGCAACGTTAAGCAAGTGCCATTTAAGGACCTTTGGTTCAATAGTAAGACGTTTAATGACCTGCGTAACTTCAAGGCATACAAAGGGAAGTGCGGAGAGTGCGAGTTCATTAATATTTGTGGGGGGTGCCGGGCCCGAGCTGACGCTGTCTATGGTGACTACATGGAAGAAGAGCCTTTCTGTAACTACCTTCCCCAAAGGACTTTGAGGCGCATGGAGAAAGAAGCCGCAGAAAACGCTCAAAAATAATGAGAGATCAGACGCTCAGTACCGGGTAACATAAATCAATTTTGCAAGAATACGATATAGAGTGAATACAGGAGGCAATTTGATGACCACAGATTACACGTTTCTAAAAGCTTGTCGCGGAGAAAAAACCGATTACACACCAGTCTGGTTAATGAGGCAGGCGGGCCGGTATCTGCCGCAGTACATGGCCGTGCGAAAAAAAGTCACTTTTCTCGAACTCTGTAAAACACCTGAGCTTGCTGCCGAGGTGACCATTCAACCGATTGATTACTTAAATGCTGACGCGGCGATCCTGTTTTCCGATATTTTGACCCCTGTGGAACCAATGGGACTCAAACTCGACTTTATTCCTGGGCCGGTTTTTGAGAACCCGGTCCGCAGCGAAGCGGACATTGATGCGCTCAGGATACCGGTGATGGAAGAAGATGTGCCTTACGTTCTCGAAACGATCCGAATTTTGCGGCGCGAGTTTGAAGGCCGTGTCCCCCTGATCGGCTTCGGAGGCGCTCCATTCACCCTGGCCTGTTACATGGTGGAAGGCAAGGGCAGTAAAGATTTTGCGCAGATCAAACGGATGATGTACGGAGCACCGGAATTGTTTGCAAAGCTCATGGACAAGGTCACAGAGATGGACTGCCAGTACCTAAATGCGCAAATCTCGGCCGGGGCGCAAGCAATTCAAATCTTCGATACCTGGGGAGGCATTGTCTCACCGCTTGATTACGAACAGTACATACTGCCTTACACCAGGAAACTTATCGACGGTTTAGACCGAAGCGTACCGATTATACATTTTGTCAAAGGATCCGGGACAATGCTTGACATAGTCAGCAAGGCCGGATCAGATGTCATGGGGTTGGATTGGCATGTCAACCTTGGCAAGGCCCGCGATATCATTGGGCCGAAAATCGCCGTGCAAGGCAACCTCGATCCAACGGTTCTCTACGCGCCAAAAGAGCATATCGAGCGCGAGGTAAAGCGGATTCTTGACGAGAATGACGCCCGTCCCGGACATATTTTCAATTTAGGCCATGGAATTCTGCCGACAGTCGATCCTGAACACGCCAAATTCATGGTTGAGTGTGTGCACAGGTTAAGCGGCAAGTAAACATGCAAGGATTTGATTGGTCAAATAGGCCTTTTTAAAAAAACTGCGGCAGTCTCTCTATGAACTTCAACAAACCAACAGGACTGGTGCTTCTGAATATGGGCGGACCCGATTCGTTACGAGCGGTTCGCCCGTTCTTGTACAACCTCTTTTCCGATCGTGATTTGATCCAGCTGCCTGCAGGCGCCTTTTTGCAGAAACCATTTGCCTTGATGATCAGCCTGCTGCGCGCGCCAGGGGTCAGGCTTAACTACGCGTCGATAGGCGGCAAATCGCCACTTTTGGAATGGACGCGCAAACAGGCGGAGGGCGCAGCCCGAGAGTTGGGCGACCAAGTCGTTCCCTATGTGGCCATGCGTTATTGGGAACCACGGGCAAAGGCATGCCTGGAAAACATGAAGCAAGCAGGCATAGACCAGGCGGTTGTCCTCTCCATGTATCCCCATTATACCGGTGCGACCACTGGCAGCAGTATTAAGGATTTTGAAGCGGCCGCAGCGCATGTCCATCCTCAATTGCAGTACACAATCATTCGAGAATGGTACGATTGGCCTGATTACTTGGACGCCTTGGCCAATCGAGTCAGAGAAGGCTTGGAGAAATTTCATGAACTGGTGCGCGATGAGGTAACCATTCTGTTCTCCGCCCATGCCTTGCCGCAAAAATTCATTGATCGTGGAGATCCCTATTTGAAGCACGTTGAAGCCACGGTTGCAGGGGTCATGGACCGGCTTGGAGCCAACCCTTGGCAGATTGGTTTCCAAAGCCGCAGCGGTCCGGTCAAATGGATGGAGCCTGACACACTCGAATTAATCGATCAATTGGGTGCCGCCAAAGCTCCAGGTGTGTTGATTGTCCCAATCTCATTTGTGTCCGATCATATTGAGACATTGCAAGAAATCGATTTTGAATTTCGCATGCATGCCGAAAAAGCTGGCTTGCCGCGTTTTGAGAGATGTCCTTCCCTCAATGACTCTCCTGACTTCCTCCGGTCACTGGCCAATTTAGTTCGTCATCATGCAGGTTCAGAGGCATGATCCATTGTCGTATCTGCAGCACTCCCTTTGATCCAGAAACCCTGCCAGACGATCCCGACGTGCAGGCGGGAATCGTTTTGGCTCAAGAGCGGTTTGACGATGTCGGCCTGATCTGCGGGATTTGCTTGGCCAGCCGTGGGCGCCTTGCTATGATGTACGATCCGGAGTGCAGACGTTAGGCATGCTGCTGCATTTATGGCGTTTGAGGTGAGGCCAATCTAACGAGAGTTGTGGGAGAGAAATTTTATGGTTAGGTTTAAATGGTCATCGGTTTGCCTGTGTCTTGTGTTCATCTTTTGTCAGGTTCTAATCAGCCCTGCTGCTGATCAGTCCACAACGGCGAGCGACGTAGACTGGACGGAATGGGAAGAGGATGAGGAGGAACTGATCGTTTGGGACCCAATTGAGCCGATCAATCGGGGAATATTCTGGGTCAACGACAAACTTTATTTTTATCTGCTTAAGCCCGTTGCAAGAGGATACCGCTGGGCGGTTCCAGAACCAGGGAGAGAAGCTGTCGACAACGTGTTCAATAATCTGAACGCGCCAGTAAGAATCCTCAATTCTTTTTTGCAGGGCAAGGTGCAGAATGGCTTGGACGAACTGACCAAATTTTGTGCCAATTCGATTTTTGGCATAGCCGGGATTTTTAATCTGCACTCTGAGACAGAGCCGCAGCCCAGCAAAGAGGATTTCGGCCAGACACTTGGTGATTACGGCATCGGACCCGGTTTTTACCTGGTTTTGCCTGTTTTCGGTCCAAGCAACTTAAGAGATGGTGTTGGACTGTTTGCCGACCGGCTGGTCGAACCCATTCCTTCGCCGTATTATTTCAAAATGCATGATTATGAAGTTTGGGCGCTCGGCGCTTACCAGCAGGTCAACTGGCTCTCGTTGGATAAGGACACGTATGAAAGCATCAAAAGGGACGCCTTGGACCCGTACCTTTTTGTGCGAAACGCCTATATGCAAAAGCGTGCTGCCGAGATCGATAAATAGGGGGATTTATTGATGTTAAAATTGCAAACTCTTGTTTTGTCAGGCCTGATTTTGGTGTTCAGTTTCAGCAGTGCGCCAGCAATTCCTTCGCCTACGCATCAAGTGCAGGAGACAGTGGATCAGGTCATTGAGGTTCTTCGGGACTTAAACCTAAAGGGCGACGCGCGGCGGGAAACCCTCAGTCGGTTGATTCGGAAGCGTTTCGATTTTACAATCATGTCTCAACGGACACTTGGCAAATATTGGAACGAAGGGTCTGCTGAGGACCAAAAACGGTTTGTGGTCCTGTTTTCGGACCTCCTTGAAGAAAGCTACATCGGACGAATTGAAGCCTACACCAATGAAACCATCAGCTATACCGGGGAAAGAATCAAGGGGGACCGGGCCGAGGTCGCCACACGCGTTCGCAATGGCAATCTCGACGTCCAAATCAACTACCGAATGGTCTTATTGAACGACTCGTGGTTTGTTTACGACGTCATTATCGAGGAAGTCAGCCTGATCAAAAATTACCGGAGCAGCTATGGTGAAATTGTCCGAAATGAGGGTTTCTCCGGCCTGTTCTCAAGAATGGAAGCAAAAATAGAGGAGTTGCGCAATCGGCCGCCAGTATCAGGATGATGGGTTGGCTCGCAGACCGGTCACAACCCCATTTCGCGCAGTTGCTCAAGTAAGGCCTTTTGTTCAGCACGCACTTCTCTCGGGACTTGGATGTCAACCACGGCATACAGGTCGCCGGCGAGCCTGCCGCCGCGTGCCGGGACACCATAGCCTTTCAGACGAATTTTACTTCCGTTACGTGTTCCCGGTTTGAGTTTGACCCGCTTGGTTTCGTCCAATGTGGGCACGTCGACGCTTGTGCCCAAACATGCTCCACTAAACGCGACGGGAACGCTTACATAAAGGTCATCGCCATCCCGACGAAACCTCTTGTCCTCAGTGATATTGATTTCTAGCAACAGGTCTCCCGGTGGACCGCCTGAAGGGCTCTTGCCTCCTTTGCCACTGATCCGAAGTTTCTGGCCGTTTTCCACGCCTGGTGGAATTTTGACTTGTATCTGCTCATTCTGACCGTTTCGGTCGAAGTCAATGCGCCGTTCACCACCGACGATTCCCTGCCGGAAAGGAATCGTGATCCGCATCAGATAGTCTTGGCCTTTCATGGGGCGAGGCCGATGAGTGCGTCCTGATCCCATCCCTCCTCCGAAGAGGTGGCTGAAAATATCGTCTTGGTTTCCGCCCAAGCCGAACTCCCGGAACAAATCGTTTATGTTGAAGTTGCGAAAGATGTCTTCCTGGCTGAAGCGCTGATGGAATTCTGAGTCGCCGAAACGATCGTAATGGCGTTTTTTCTCTGGGTCAGAGAGCACGGCATAAGCTTCGGTAATTTCTTTAAAACGTTCCTCTGCCTTTTTATCATCGGGGTTTTTGTCCGGATGATATTTCAGGGCAAGCTTACGGTACGCTTTTTTGATGTCTTCTTCAGTAGCGCCTCTACCGACACCGAGAACG
>JAFDBS010000056.1 GCA_019313185.1 Deltaproteobacteria bacterium
TGATCAAGCAGAGGTATGGCAGCATGGACGCGTTTCGTGAGCAATTGAGGGAAGATATGGTGATCAGTCGGAATCTGGAAGAACACGTCTTTCAAGGGGCTGAGAAACCCGGTTTGCGTAAGCTGCAGTTCCAAAACTGGTATGCAGGCTTATTGAAGCAGGCCGATGTCGTCATCTTCGAACCGCGCCTGAAAGAACTTGCTCAATCCAGCGGGGGTTGTGCCTGTTGCAGCTGAAGGGCCTGGCGAAGACGTGTCCACGGATTTTTGAGGAGCATTGAACATGATTGATCGAAAACAGAAACGAGAACAGTTTCAAGACTTGCCTGTCAAAAAGAACAATTGGTTACTCCCCTCGATTGTCTTGACTGTGTCCATAATCGCCCTTGGGGGTTGGTGGTTCTTCGGTGTGGGCGCATCGGTTGACCATTCAACCGTCACAGCGAACAATGATGGCACGATCCGTTTTGCGGTCGCAGAATTTGCCGATGGCCAAGCCAGGTTCTATCGTTATCAGGGTCGGACGGGACCGATCGACTTCTTCCTGGTTCGCAGTCATGACAGCGTGATCCGTGCTGCGTTTGATGCCTGCGATGTCTGCTATCAAGCACGCAAAGGGTATCGACAGGATGGTGGGCACATGGTCTGCAACAATTGTGAACAAAAGTTTCGCACTGAGATGGTCAACGAAATCGAAGGAGGATGCAATCCGGCACCTCTGAGAAGACAGAACGTAAGACAAGAGGTGGTTGTCAAGACGTCCGACCTCGAACGTGGGGCTGGTTACTTTGTCTCGTCAGTGAATTGAGGGTATCAACATGCGGTTGGAGCATATTGTTTTTCATCATCTCAAGCGGTGCAAAGGCCGCGCTGCCTTCCTGGTCATTGGACTTTTGATCGGTGTGTCCACAGTTGTGACGATGCTCTCCCTCTCTGATGCACTTGGCCGCAAGGCCCAGCATGAATTAGAGAACTTCGGTGCCAATATCGTCATAACCCCACACAACGACCAGTTGGAACTCAGTTATGGTGGCATACAGCTGGGCGGTGTCAACCTGGTGTCCAAGGAGATTTCCGAGACCAGCCTGGGTAAAATTGACAGTATACCCAATCGGCGCAACGTCGCGGCGATCGCCCCTAAAGTCCTTGGTGTTATCCAAGCTGGTGGTCGGGACGTGATGTTGATGGGTGTTGACCCCGGTGTGGAGTTTAATTTGAAACGCTGGTGGTCGATTGATGGACGGCCTGTCGCCCAAGGCCGAGAACTGGTCGCCGGCGCCTTGGTTGCCCAGTCCCTGGGTTTAAAATTGGGCGATCAGCTAATGATCCAAAATCAACAGTTTGAAATCGTTGGGGTTCTGTCGAAAACCGGGTCTCAAGATGATCAGCTTCTGATCTCTCCTCTGCAAACCGCTCAAAACCTCTTGACCAAGCCCGGAGTTGTCAGCCTTGTAGAAATTGCCGCACTTTGTCATGACTGTCCTGTGGATGACATGGTCAAGCAGTTGCAAACTGTTTTGCCGGATGCCGATGTCCAAGCTGTTCAACAGGTAGTGAAAACCCGCATGCACGCCCTGGATCAATTTCGCCTGTTCGCCTGGGGCGTTGCCGTGACGGTCATTCTGATTGGCGCATTGCTGGTTTTTGTGACCATGATGGGTTCGATCAGCGAACGGACCCGGGAAATCGGCATTTACCGGGCCATTGGATACCGTCGAAGCCATGTTTTACGATTGATATTGGTCGAAGCCGGGATAGTCAGCGCTATCGCTGGCGTATCCGGTTACCTGGTCGGTGTCCTGGCAACGGTCTGCGGTCTCCCTTTGCTCGAGGGTGGACATGCCTCCTGGCAATGGGATCCACTTCTTGCCGCGGGGGCCGTTATCGCGGCGATCATCGTCGGTCTGCTGGCGGCAATCCAACCAGCTCTGCGTGCCAGCCGACTTGACCCAAGTGAAGCATTGAGGGCCCTTTAAACAAGGAATGAATCAGTGAGTTTTATTAAATTACAGAATGTGACCAAACATTATCTGAACGATGCAGACTGCGTTGCAGCCTTGCAGGATGTGACCAATTCGATTGATGAAGGGTGTTTCCTCGGTATCATGGGACCTTCGGGGAGCGGCAAAAGCACGTTGCTGAGTGTCTTGGGAGGATTAACCCATCCGACATCCGGCCAGGTCATCATTGACAATATCGATATCTATCAACTCACGGCAGAAAAACTGGCAGATTTTCGAAGGGAATATCTCGGGTTTATTTTTCAGTCCCACAATTTAATTCCATATTTGAGCGCACGCGAAAATGTTTTGTTGCCTCTTGCTGTTGCCAACATATCCGCAGCCGAAAAACTCCACTTGGCAGAAGCTATTCTCGAGCGCGTGGGACTGGCCGACCGGAGGCTTCACCTGCCTCATCAACTGTCCGGGGGCGAACAAGAACGCGTCGCGATTGCCAGAGCGCTGGTCAATCAACCCCCGCTTTTGATGGCCGATGAACCCACAGGAAGCCTCGACAGTGAGACCAGCCAACAAATCATGACGCTGTTGTCTGACCTAAACCGTGATGGGCAAACGATCGTCATGGTGACGCACAATAGCGACAACCAAAAATGGTTCGATCAGACGATCATGCTCAAAGACGGACAACTCATCGAAAAGAGTGTTCGGGCTGACCGCTATTCCAAGGCCATGTGAGACGTTATGTTTCTGGTGTTGATTATCAGTTTGGCTATGATTGTTTATTTTATCTGTCTGGAATGGGATAAGCCTGTTCAGTCCTGTCAGACGTTGTATGGACAGTGCCCAAGCTGTGAAAGCAAGATAGAAAGTGGCTGGCTGGTTTGTCCGCGTTGTCGGACAATCCTTCGGGAAACATGCCGCGTATGTGACAAGGTTCAAGATCACTGGCTGAAGTTTTGCCCATGGTGCGGTTCCTCTAACCGGACGGAGGGACAATGCGTATGTTAGCCCGGCCTTTAAGAAAATACGGCTGGTTTTGTCTCGGTGGCATGGCCTCGATCATTCTGATCATGTCCATCAATTTATGGATGGTGACCTGCGGGCACTGCTCCGTGAGCGACTTTCTTGCCGTTCCATGGGTCGGCTGGCTGTTGATCATTGCAAATGTCTTGGCGTTTGTTACGCTTTTCTGCATTAAACGGTTGCCGAGTAACAAGCACGATATCAATTGCTGCATAGCGTGTTCCAGCATCTTGCAGGGGGAATGGCTCTATTGCCCTGTTTGTGGACTGAAAAAAGTGGCTAAGCATGAACTTGTCGCAGGCCAATAATTGATGGCAGGGCTCATCGGTGTTTGCCGGGTTCCCTTCCATGGAGATCACGGCCCGGATGTGGTCTTGCCAATGCCTTCACAATGCAAGGGCGAGGCCACCTTTCGAATGCAAGGTTCACCTGTGGAGTAGATATTTGGCTCGCTGTCAAACGGATTGAACTGATCATACGTAACTGAGCATAAAATAATTACTTCTTGTTGAAGATTTTCACCTGATGGTGAGAAAAAGGAAGCCCTTCGTGTACATACCAATAAAACCGTTGATTGTCTTGATCGGGGCCGTGCTCTCCTTGTTTGCATCTGATGCGAGAGCCGATAAGCCGACACTGGAACAGCTTGTTGATGAAGCTCTTCAAAACAATTCCGAAATCGCTGCGGCCAGGGCGGTTTGGGAGCAGTTCGAGTATAAAATTCCCCAAGTCAACAGCCTTGATGATCCAATGCTGTCCTTTGCCTTCTCGAACTATCCCACTGATACCTACTCAAGCGACGATTTCCCCATGACCGGCAACGAATTTCGCATTGCCCAGAAATTTCCATTTCCGGGCAAACTGAACGCTCGCGAGGACCTCGCCAGGGAAAAAGCTGCATGGTACCAGGCCGTCTACCTGGAAACCCGATATAAAATCGCTCGCAACGTCAAAGATGCCTGGTATCGTCTCTATTTCCAAGATCGGGCAATTGGTGTGGTTGAACGAAATCTGACTTTAATCGATCAGGTGATTTCGTTAACAGAAACCCGCTATGAGGTCGGACAGGGACTTCAGCAAGATGTTTTAAAGGCCCATGTTGAACGTTCCAGGTTGCTCGAGAAGTTGATCAGCCTAAGTCAACAGCGCGAGGCAGCATTGGCTGACCTGAACAAACAACTCAACAGGCGCACGTCAACACCGCTGACAACGCCCGAAGATTTAGATTGGCTCGACAGTGAACCGTCATTGGAAGACTTGCAGGCTGCTGCCGAGCATGAGCGCCCCATTTATCATGCCTACCGCTCTTTGGTAAACCGGTTTCGTGCCGAACGCCGTCTTGCTGAACTGGATTACAAGCCGGATTTCACATTGTGGGCGGGTTACCGTTTCCGAGACGATAACTTGCCTGACGGCGGGAGGGACTTCGTCAGTGCAGGCATTAGCGTTAATTTGCCGATCTATCGTGCAAAACGGGATGCGGCCGCTGCCGAGGCGGATGCGGGGATCAGGACAGCGCAACGCCAGTTGGACGATTTCCGTAATCAGGTTGACTTTAAAATCCATGAATCCTTTAGCCAGATGGAGCAGAGCAGGGAACAGGCCCGACTGTACCGGGATGGACTGGTGCCGCAAGCGACCCAAAACTTCAATGCTGCAATGAGTGCCTATCAAGTCGGCAAAGTTGAATTTCTCTCTTTACTGGATGCTTTGATGAGACTTTATAATTATGAAATTGATTACTATCGTTTTCAATCTCAATACTTACGCAGTGTTGCAAACCTAGAAGCCGAAACGGGGCTCTTTCTGCTTGGAGAGGAGCTGCCCGCCGCGGAAAGCAAACCGGCTGAATAAGGGAACACCACCATTTTTCACTCCATGGGGATTAAAAATATGAAAATATTCTTCACCGTGTGTACTTTTTTAGCAGTGAGTTCACTGTTAAATCTTCACAGCTTTCCGGAAGTTAGGCAATCCAATCTGGGCTTCGATGCTCTTGCCGAAATCATTGGACCTTCCTCCGCTCTGGCTGCAGATCAAAAATATACATGTGGCATGCATCCGATGATCATTACAGACGAGCCAGGCCTTTGCCCGATCTGTAATATGGATTTGACACCATTGAAATCCGCTGGTCCTGATGCAGATAAACCTCAAGGCGAGCGTAAAATTAAGTATTGGGTCGCCCCGATGGATCCGACGTATATACGTGACGAACCTGGAAAATCGCCAATGGGGATGGACCTTGTTCCCGTTTATGAGGATGAGGCACCGGGAGGGGCGATCATTTCCATTGATCCGGTCACCTCACAAAACATGGGTGTCAGAACCGAAACGGTCACGAAACGTGACATAAGTCGATCCATCCGAACGGTTGGACTGGTTGATTACGACGAACCCAACCAACATGACATTACCACCAAAATAGCCGGCTGGGTAGAACGACTCTATGTGGATCAGACCGGTCAAATGGTCAAAAAGGGTGAGCCCCTTCTCGAGATTTACAGCCCAGAGCTGGTCTCTGCACAAGAAGAGTTTCTGCTGGCTTTGGACAACAGCGCGGGTTTGGCGAACAGCACCATTCCCGGTGTTGCCGATGGAGCAAAGCGTCTGTTGGATTCAGCCCGTCGAAGATTAAGCCTTTGGGATATCTCAAAAACCCAAATAACCCAGTTGGAAAAGACCCGACAAGTGCGCAAGACCATGACTTTGTTTACGCCCGACCAGGGCATTGTCACCATGAAGATGATCAACGAAGGCGCATTTGTCAAACCGGGAACAATGCTGTTCAAAATTTCAGACATTTCCAAGGTCTGGGTCATGGCCGATATTTACGAATATGAATTGCCATGGATCAAGGTGGGCCAAATGGCAAAGATTACTCTGCCGTATGTGGGCGGTCAGGAGGTCACCGGCAAGGTGTCCTATATCTATCCCTTCGTTGAACCTAAGACCCGGACAATCAAAGCCCGAATTGAACTGCCTAACCCGGGTTTTGAGTTGAAGCCGGACATGTATGTGAATGTCCGGTTGTTTACAGATCCGGTTCAGAACGCGCTGACGATCCCAAGCGAAGCAGTTCTGCATTCGGGGGAGAGGAAAAGAGTGTTTGTTGCACTGGGAAATGGAAAGTTTGAACCGCGTGAGGTGAAAACCGGAGTCGAAGATGAGCAGGGTTATGTGGAGATCAAGGCCGGCTTGTTGCCGGGCGAGCGCATTGTCACGTCAGCGCAATTTATGTTTGACTCCGAAAGCAAGCTCAGAGAAGCCATCCAGAAGATGATGGAGCCCAAAGAACCCGTGCCGGTGACCGGTGGCGGCGAGCAGAACGACAAGGGTGGCAGTGAAGATCTTGATTCTTTATTTGAGAGTGATGAAGACGAGGATCTTGAAGAACTGTTCGACTAAGACAGCGACACTAGAACAATTTGAGAGCGAAGCAGACACGGCTTCCTTGTAAACCCCGGCTTGGAATAAAACATGCTCGAATTCATCATTGATTGGTCCATCAGGAATAAATTCATGGTTGTGCTGATGACGGTTTTTGTCATCATTGGCGGCACTTATGCGTTGTTTAACACACCGATAGATGCAATCCCGGATCTTTCAGATGTCCAGGTGATCGTTTTTACCGAATACAGCGGTCAGGCACCGCAAGTGGTCGAAGATCAGGTCACGTATCCGTTGACAACGCAAATGCTAGCTGTTCCCGGTGCCAAAGTGGTTCGGGGCTATTCTTTTTTCGGCCTTTCCTTCGTCTATATCATTTTTGAAGATGGAACAGATCTTTATTGGGCGCGTTCAAGAGTCCTTGAATACCTGAATTATGCATCGGGAAAACTCCCCGAGGGTGTCACTCCTTCTTTGGGCCCGGATGCCACTGGGGTCGGTTGGGTCTACGAATACGTTCTTGAGAGTGATCGGCACGATTTACAGCAGTTGCGCTCTCTTCAAGACTGGTACCTCCGCTACGAGTTGACGTCTGTCGAAGGGGTTTCCGAGGTTGCATCGATTGGCGGTTATGTCAAACAGTACCAGGTCGAAGTCGATCCCGACCGGTTGCTCGCCTATCACATTACAATTCCGCAAATAAAAAGAGCAATTCAACGATCCAATAACGATGTCGGTGGACGTCTGATTGAGATGGCTGAGACTGAATTTATGGTCCGTGGCCTCGGTTATCTGCAATCCGTTGAAGACATAGAACAGGTTGTCGTCGGGACAGATATGCGTGGCACGCCGATCCTGGTCAGGGACTTGGCCCGGGTCAACATCGGTCCTGAATTGAGGCGTGGTGCAGCAGAACTCGATGGCGAAGGCGAAGCTGTTGGCGGCGTTGTCGTTATGCGGTTTGGTGAAAATGCCTTGGCAACGATTGAAAATGTGAAAACCAAACTCGAACAACTCAAAGCCGGCTTGCCCGAAGGTGTGACCATAAAATCGGTCTATGATCGCAGTGGCCTGATCGAGAGGGCTGTCGACACCCTCCAGGAAAAACTGATCGAGGAAAGTATCGTTGTTGCTCTGGTCACGGTATTGTTCCTGTTTCACATTTCCAGTGCGTTTGTTGCGATTTTCACGTTGCCCGTAGCCATTCTGATCGCTTTTATCGTCATGTATTTTCAAGGGATCAATGCCAACATTATGAGCCTTGGTGGGATTGCTATCGCGATCGGCGCCATGATCGACGCCGCAATTATCATGATCGAAAATGCGCATAAACATCTTGAACGTGATCGTGGCAAAAAACCCCATTGGCAGATTATAGCCAACGCCTCGAAAGAAGTTGGTCCTGCCCTGTTTTATTCGTTGCTGGTCATTACGGTGTCTTTCTTCCCGGTTTTCACCCTGGGTGAACAGTCTGGCCGACTGTTCAAGCCGCTCGCATACACGAAGACCTACGCAATGGCCGGTGCCGCGTTCCTGTCCATTACCCTGGTGCCGGTTTTTATGGGATGGTTTATTCGAGGCAAAATCCCGGATGAGGAAAAAAACCCGATCAACAGGATTATGATCCGAATGTATCATCCTGTCGTTGATTTTGTTCTGAAATGGCGATGGCCGGTATTGATCGTCGCGATCTTATTGACAGCATCGAGCTATATCCCTTTCAAAAAAATGGGATCGGAATTTATGCCCCCCCTCTATGAGGGAGATTTGCTTTACATGCCAACAACTTTGCCCGGCATATCGATTACCAAGGCGAAAGAATTGTTACAGCAAACGGATCGAATTATACGGGAATTTCCCGAGGTCGAACGCGTGTTTGGTAAAGTCGGGCGGGCAGAAACCGCTACTGATCCGGCGCCACTTTCCATGCTTGAAACAACCATTATGCTCAAGCCAGAAGAAGAATGGCGAACGGTTCCTAAAAAACGCTTTTATTCTGACTGGCCGGATAGCCTGGACATTTTGAAAGGGCCATTGCGGTGGATCTGGCCAGAACAGGGCACGATTAGCGTTGAAGAACTGAAGAACGAATTAAACGAGTCAATTAAATTTCCAGGCTTGACCAACGCGTGGACCATGCCGATCAAAACGCGCATTGACATGCTGTCCACCGGGATCAAAACTCCGGTTGGAATCAAGATCATGGGCGATGATCTGGAAACGCTCTCGGCGCTGGGCGAGCAAATTGAAGCGATTGTCCGTGAAATTCCCGGCACCTTGAGTGCCTTCTCCGAGCGAGTGGTCGGAGGCAA
>JAFDBS010000057.1 GCA_019313185.1 Deltaproteobacteria bacterium
ATGATCTTTCAAGATCCATTCTCTTCGCTTAATCCAAGAATGCGAGTGGGCGAGATTATCGGAGAACCGTTATTGATTCATGGCATAATCAATCGTTCTGAGTTGCTTGAACATGTCACAGAATTACTGAAAACAGTTGGATTGAGTGCAGACCATTACGATCGTTACCCTCATGAATTTTCAGGTGGCCAACGGCAACGCATTGGCATTGCACGTACATTAGCTGTCAAGCCGGCATTGATTGTCGCTGACGAACCAGTTTCTGCGCTTGACCTTTCAATACAAGCCCAAATTGTTAATCTCCTTCAAGACTTGCAAGATCAGTTTCAACTCACCTATCTTTTTATTGCTCACGACCTTGGGATCATAGAGCATATCTGTGACCGGGTTGCGGTCATGTACCTTGGCCGTATTGTTGAAATTGGCTCTGCCGAGACGATTTACAGACACCCTCGACACCCTTACACCGAAGCGCTGCTGAATGCGATCCCCATTCCTGACCCAACCCGAAAGAGAAACCACCCTATTCTTAGTGGTGAAATCCCTTCTCCGATTAATCCGCCAACAGGCTGTCACTTCCACCCTCGCTGCCCATACGCCAAGTCAATCTGCAAGGACGAGTATCCTGGGCCAACACAGCTAAACGAGGGACACGTTGCCAGATGCCATTTTACGCAGGACGTGGGACAATATCGTTCATATGGCTCTTAGTTGTTGAAGGCTTTTACTCACCGGGTCTGAGTTGACATACCGTGCCATCAATGGCACAATTACGCCCACTTCTGTCTAGAGGAGTACATCAAGTTGGGCCTTATCAAAACTGTCCGCGAAAACTGTCGCAAGTGCTATTCCTGTGTCCGGAATTGCCCTGTTAAGGCCATTCGGGTGACCGATAATCACGCGGAAGTGATTGCCAACCGCTGCATCGGCTGCGGTAAATGTGTTCGTGGCTGTTCGCAACAAGCGAAAGTCATCCCGGCCAGTTTAAATGCATGTCAGCGTCTTTTGCAAGGCAACTCTCCACCGATAGCCGTGCTTGGATGTTCCTATCCGGCATTTTTTCATGACATTCATCCCGGGCAACTGGCGACTGGCTTAAAACGTCTGGGGTTCAGTGAAGTCCATGAAGGTGCGGCGGGCGTTGACCTGCTGATCAAGGATTATCAAAACAGGTTTCACAACAACAAGGCCTTCCCGCACCTCACAACTCATTGTCCAACTATTGTGGATTTAATAGAACGCCACTACCCTCAACTGCTCAAAAATTTAGTCCCATTGGTTTCACCGATGATTGCGATCGGCCGCTTTATCAAAGATCGCTTAGGTAAAACACAACCTGTCGTTTATGTCAGCTCATGTATTGCTGGGAAATTTGAAATAGAGTCAGATCAGGCTCAAGGTGCAATCGATTGTGTCATTACGCACCGCGAATTAAGCCACATGTTCAACCAGAAAGGTCTGGACCTCAAACGCCTGGGTCAAACAGCGTTCGAAGGTACGGCGCCAACCACAGGCCGGCTGTTTGCTATTTCCGGTGGACCATTTCAAGCTTTTGGCATTACCAATAACAGCCTCAATCCAGACTTTATTTCTACCGAGGGCGAAGAAAATACACTTGAGATGATCAAGGATCTTGCCGCAGGGCGGATCTCACCCAAAGTTGTGGACATGCGGTTTTGCAACGGTGGTTGCATAGGTGGCCCCGGGAAAAACAACCGCCTGACTACTTTTTCCAAACGAAGCTTGATTATTGATTATCATCACAATCGAGACCTTTATTACCGCACCAAGTCGGTCTATCAAATAGACATGCCAAATCCCGATTTTTCGAGAACCTTTGGCAACAAACACAAGCGCCTGCCGATACCGAGCGGTGAACGCCTACGCCAAATTTTGCAATCAACCAGCAAATTTGTGGTTCGCGACGAACTTGACTGTGGTGCCTGCGGCTACCCAACCTGCCGGGAACATGCGGTAGCCGTTTACCAGGGCCTTGCTGAGGCGAACATGTGCCTTCCCTATTCGCTACTCCGGCTGGAGGAGGACCATTGCAAACTCACCCAGAAGTACGAATTGGCACAACATGCCCTCGCACAACAATTTGGCGATACACACATCATCGGCAAAGACCCCCGAACCAGCGAAGTCATTCAGCTGATTCATCAGGTCGGACCAACGCCAACAACCGTATTGATCCGTGGTGAAAGCGGGACAGGAAAGGAACTCACTGCACGTGCGATTCATGCCCAGAGCCAACGCGGTGACAAGCCTTTGGTCACTGTGAACTGCACGACATTGACAGACAGCCTCCTGGAAACGGAACTTTTTGGCCACAAAAAGGGAGCGTTTACTGGCGCCATTGCCCACAAACGAGGCCTGTTCGAGGCAGCCAATGGCGGCACTATCTTTCTCGACGAAATAGGCGATATCACCCCAAAACTCCAGGCAGAATTATTGAGAGTCCTTGACAGTGGAGAAATACGTGCAGTCGGAGACAATCAGCCGCTAAAAGTCGATGTCCGATTAATTGCCGCGACAAACCGCAATCTTGAACAAGGCGTTGCTGAAGGGTGGTTTCGCGAAGACCTGTTTTACCGACTCAATGTTTTCACCATTACCATGCCACCCCTCAGGAATCGGCTCGAATCGCTGGAGGAATTGACTCAATCATTCATTGCTAGAGCAAGTACACGCGTCAACAAAACCTTGATTGGCATAGACGAACGCGCTGTCAGCGCGATGCGACAATATCACTGGCCCGGGAATATTCGGGAGCTACAGAATATCATTGAAAGAGCAGCCGTATTGACTCAAGACGAGATAATTCGACTTGAAAACCTTCCGGTAGTTTTTGCCGAACTGGCTATGAAAAACGCCAATTCTCATGAAACAAGCAGTTTACGCAGTCAAAAGCAGCAACACCTTTCCCATCTTGAGAAAACCCTCTTGATCGGTTATCTCCGCGAAACTGAGGGGAATGTCAGCGCTGCCGCCCGAAAAGCGGGTGTGCCGCGCAGAACCTTTTACCGCATGCTTAACCGTCACGGTCTTTCCGGGTCAGTTTTCAAGTGAGCAAGATATTCAACATTCTTTCTAGGCCAATTTTCGCCCCTGACTGTGCCATCACTGTCACACCCTCAACGCCCATTTTTCTGGCTATTTCCCCAAACCAAGTCCAAAGATGCGCCACATGTGGCACAAATCGTCACGTCGCCTTTTCCCACCATTTGTGGAACAAGCCCACCATGTCACTGTATTTGCTACGCTTTTGACCAAATCCAGCTTAAACTGATCCCTTGGCACAAGACTTGCTAACTTGTTGAGTAACTGTCTAGGGAAAGAGGTATCCAAACCAAAGGACCCTGCTCCCTTGTTTTACGCCGCCACGGGACCTCTCTCCCCCGGGCGGCGTTTTTTTACGTTTTTAGCTCGCAAAAGCCCTTTTCATCCGCTATCATACTCACATTTTTGAAATTACAATAGACCACCATGACGAAACAGATTAGTCCTAAAATCGGCATTACTACCCTAGAAGATATCAGTGCCCTGATTTTACAGTCTCATGACTTAGACGAGACTCTCCGTAATATTGTCTCTCTTCTGGCAAGAAGAACCAGAACAGACGTCTGTTCAATCTACTTGCTCGATGCAGACGGTTTGACTCTCCGGTTACGCGCTACCCGAGGCCTCTCTCAGCGTGCAGTTGGCAAAGTCACTATGCGCATAGGTGAAGGGTTGACTGGCATGGCTGCCCAAAAACGGCATGCGATTGCCATCGAGGAACCACAGGAACACCCAAGCTATCGCTATTTCAAGGAAACTGGAGAAGAACGTTTTCATTCATTTCTTGGTGTTCCACTTTTTGATCGAAACAATCCTTTAGGTGTGGTCGTTTTACAAACCAAAGAACCCCGGCAATTTGGTAAAGATGAAGTCAGCGCTTTAACGACCATTGCCTTCCAGGTTTCCTCGATCGTCGTGAATGCCCGTTTGCTCGACTCTATCCAGCAAAAAGAACTCGAAAACCAGCGCGTTGTTGAAGAGCTGGCAGCGGCCCGTCGATCCATGGAAGGCTATGAAGATCATCCGGACGAATCTTCTCAGGGCGCTCTCGATGGCATTATTGCCTATCCCGGGGTTATTTCAGGTCCGGCGGCGATCCTAGAGGAACGTCTCGGCTTTGCCGATATCCTTCATGAAGAAGAAATAGACATTAAAGCTGAGCTCCAAGCGCTTGACAGCGCTCTGGAAAAAACCTGTATTCAGACAATTTATTTGGAGAAGCAGGTTGCCGAACGTCTTTCGGAACAGGATGCAGCAATTTTTCACACTCACCTCATGATCCTTGAGGATCGCAGCTTCATTCAAAAACTCAAGGAGGAAATTCAGCTTGGGCACAGTGCCGCGTACGCTTTGGAGAAAGTTGTTTTTGGTTATATCGACGCATTCCAGAATATGGACGATCCCTACCTGCGGGAACGTGCAGCGGACATGGAAGACATAGGCCGACGGATTCTGGCCAATCTGGTCGGCGAGGCAAATGATCAAGTCCTGCACCTAAAACACCCAGGGATACTCGTTGCCCGGCAGATTCTACCTTCCGATTTGGCCGCCTTGGACACAGAACAAGTACTTGGTATCGTTACCGAGGCGGGAGAAAAAAATTCTCATGCGGTCATCATGGCCAAATCCATGGGAATACCTGCCCTGGTCGCCGTGCGCAACGCTCTCAAGCACATTGCGCCGGAAGACCATTTGATCATTGATGCAAATTCCGGTCGGGTTTATATCAACCCACCGGAGACTATTCGAGAGGAATACCAGCGTCTCGAGATAGATCAGACCAGAGAGCTTTCTCGTCTCGCTCAATATCGAGATCAGCCAGGACAAACTGCCGATGGCGATCGGATCATTCTGAGAGCCAATATTGGCTTAGTCAGTGACATAGAAGTCGCTCAACGCTATGGAGCTGAAGGGGTCGGACTCTATCGCACTGAATTTCCCTACATGACTCGCGGGGACTTCCCTGATCGCGATGATCAGTATGCTTTATACAAACGTGTTGTCGAGGGATTTGGCAATCAACCGGTGACCATTCGTACACTTGACATCGGTGGCGACAAAGGTTTGCCCTATTTCACTCCCCCTAAAGAAGAAAACCCTTTTATGGGTTGGCGTTCGGTGCGCTTTTCTCTTGACAATCGGGACATATTCCGCACGCAAATCGAGGCGATTCTACTCTCTGGAAACCATGGCGATGTCCGCATGCTTTTTCCGATGATTTCGAGTATAGAAGAATTGCGTGCCTGTAAAGATGTCGTCAAAGAAGCACAAGAGACGCTGAAAGCTGAAGGCCTGAGATCTCCCGAACGAATTCCCCTCGGTATAATGATCGAAGTGCCAGCAGCCGTCCGGCTGCTGCCACGCTTGGCACACGAAGTCGACTTCTTTGCTCTCGGAACCAATGATCTGATCCAATATCTTCTGGCGGCAGATAGAAACAACCCGTTAGTAAGCAAATATTATGACCCGCTCCATCCAGCCGTAGTGCAAGTGCTTTCAGAGGTAGTCGAAACAGCACAGGCAATGGGCAAGGGCGTCTGTCTCTGCGGTGAAATGGCGTCTGATCCGCTTAACCTGATTTTATTAATTGGCATGGGTTTGAACGAATTCTCAATGCCGGCTCCTTTTATACCGCGCACAAAGGCCTTCTTGAAGGGTGTATCTAAAGACCTCGCATGCCAAAGTTACTTAGCGATACGCGAAATGGAGAGTAGCGAACAGATCAGAAGTCACTTGGCTGAAACCCTTGCTGAGGCCGAACTTGGCTTCTAGTCGAGTGCAGACCGCAGTGAAACAGTGGAGTGCTGTGATTGATATTTACACTGGACGTTGACTTTTAGCACATCTTTGCTTTCACGAAAGACCGAACCGGGTCAAAAGATACTGCGCGGATACCATGTTATGCTTTGGACACTTGGCCTATTGCTGATTCTGCTTGGCCTGTATTCGGCCGGCCATGCTTTGCTCAACAAACGCGACCCTCGTGCTGCTCTCGGCTGGATATCTGTCTGCCTTTTGCTACCAGCAGCAGGGCCTTTTCTTTATTGGACGGCGGGGATTAACCGGGTTCGAACCCGCGCCAAGAATTGGCAGGAATCTGGGACTGGCCTCCCGTTGATTAAGGCGAGGCTTTGTCCCTGGCCACAAGGTGCTTCTGACGCCCAGCAACCAAAGGAGTTCCAGACATACCGCGCACTGCTTAATCTCGCCGACATGGTAACACGTCGACCGCTTCTTCCTGGAAATCAGGTCACACCTTTATTTAATGGCGAGCAAGCATACCCGGAGATGTTGGCCTGCATTGAAAAGGCCAAACGCACAGTCTATCTGTCGACCTACATTTTTGAAACAAACAGCACTGGCCAAAGCTTCATTGATTCCTTAATAGCAGCTGCCGACCGAGGCGTTGATGTCCGGTTTTTGGTTGACGCACTTGGCGAGTGCTACAGCTGGCCCCTCGCCCATCGAAAGCTCCGTGGAACCAAAGTGAAAACAGCCCGTTTTTTACCTTTTTCCCTAGGTGGACGGGGTTTTTATGTAAACCTTCGCAACCACAGAAAATTATTAATTATCGATGATACCTTCGGCTTTACGGGTGGAATGAATATTGGTGACCGCCATGTTGCAAAATACGGTGGCAATGTCCAAGACCTCCATTTTCTTATCGAAGGACCGGTTGTCACTCATCTTCAGGAGGCTTTTTTGGAGGATTGGACTTTTGCGACGGGAGATGTTGTAGAACTGCCACCTCCTCCAACATTGACCGAGCAAAAAGGAGCGTTTTGCCGTGGAATCAGTGCCGGCCCAAATGAGGATTTTGAAAAACTCATTTGGCTGATCATCGGGGCCATGAACAATGCCCATCAATCCATTCGAATCATGACGCCTTATTTTATTCCCGACAGAACATTGCTGACATGCATCAGTGCTGCAGCAATGCGGGGTGTTCAAGTCGAAATCATTCTCCCAGAACGCAGCAACCTGCCGTATGTCGACTGGGCTTCTCGCGCTTATCTTTGGGAGTTGTTGCAACGTCACGTGCGAATCTATCTGCAACCTTCACCTTTTGCGCACACCAAGTACTTGCTGGTTGACGATTTGTTTTCACTGGTAGGTTCTGCCAACCTTGACCCACGCAGTCTTCGCCTCAACTTCGAATTCAATTTGGAAGTCTATGACCATCAGCTTAATCAGCAACTTACCGATCATTTCAAGGCCACTCTTTCCAATTCATTGGCGGTCAAGCAACAGCACCTGGACGATCGAAGAATCCCCACAAAACTCAGGGACGCTTTTTTTAAACTGTTTTCCCCTTATCTCTAAGCACAGATCTGGTGATTTGATTCCGCCGAAAACCTCAACCATCATCAAAGAAAAGCCTATCTGTATTGCTGTCAACTTCCCTGACACATACCGCAACGATATCCTTTGCAGAAAACATGGCCTCTAAATATCCTCCGAATGATTGACCGCTGAGGATTCGTTAGTACGCTATTCCGCCTGGCAACTAAGAACGGTGGATGCAAAACCTTTGAAGCTAAAAAACATTAATAAGAAGCGCCGTTGCCTGCACCGTTCATAGACCCAAGGACTCCATCTTTTCAAGACTCGCCAAGAGGATGCCGAGTTTTTTTTCAGCCTCTGCCTGTTTGCGCTGATCTTTCTGCAAAACCTCAGAAGGCGCGTTGGCCAGAAATTGCTCATTGGATAGCTTTTTCTTGAAAAAGTCGACATCTTTCCGAGCCTTGGAAATTTCTTTCTTCAAACGCTGGATCTCTTCATCTACATTCACCAGCCCGGACAAAGGCAGCAGAATTTCAACATCTCCAGTCACCTGGGTGGCCGCTTGACTGGGTTTTTCTAAGTTCTGGCCGATTGTTAATTGGCTGACTTTTCCGAGTGTGCGGATGGCCAATTCTCCCCGTTCCAAGACAGCCGCTGACTTGTCAGATTTACATTCGATAACGGCCTCGATCTGCTTGCCTGGGGGAACGTCCATCTCACCTCGGACATTCCGGATGGCACGGATTACATCCATCACCAAATCCATACGTTCCGCGGCGTGAGTATCAACGGGGATTCCTCGACCATCTGGATATGGAGCGTACATGATCGTATCTGAGGGCCGAAGGCCAGGCAAGTTTTGCCAGATCTCCTCAGTGATAAATGGCATAAACGGGTGGAGCAAGCGTAAGAGCGTTTCGAGAACAACAAAGAGAACTGACTGCACCCGTTGTTTCGCAGATGGATCACCCCCATAGAGTTCATCTTTGATAAGTTCAATGTACCAATCACAGAAACTGTGCCAGGTGAATGTATAAAGCGTACTGGCTGCATCATTAAACTTGTACTCTTCGAGCGCTACCTTAGTGCGATGGATGGTATCAACGAGCCGCGTGAGGACCCATCGATCCGCGTCAGAGAGCTCAATTCGTTCCAATTCAACAGAATCAGGGTCAAAGTCATTGAGATTCATCAATGCAAAACGGCTGGCATTCCACAACTTGTTACAGAAATTTCGGTACCCAGCGATTCGATCGATTGAAAGCTTGATGTCTCGCCCCATCGCGGCAAAAGACGTGAGTGTAAAACGGAATGCGTCAGCGCCGTATTCATCAATCACATGCAGGGGATCAATAACATTCCCCTTGCTTTTACTCATTTTCTGACCTTGGGCATCACGGACCAAGGCATGAATGTACACATCTTGGAAAGGAACATCGTTCATGAATTTGAGTCCCATCATCATCATGCGTGCAACCCAGAAGAAGAGGATGTCAAAACCGGTAACCAAACAGGATGTTGGATAGAATTTCGCAAGAGTCTCGGTTTTGTCTGGCCACCCCATTGTTGAAAACGGCCAAAGGGCCGAGGAAAACCAAGTATCAAGGACATCGGAATCTTGACTTATCTTAGAACTTCCACAATGACTGCACGCTGAGGGATCTTCGCGGCTGACGGTAATTCCCTCACACTGTTCACAGTACCACGCAGGGATGCGATGACCCCACCAAATCTGGCGACTGATACACCAGTCTTGTAAATTAAACATCCAGTCAAAATAGGTTTTTTGCCATTGGTCAGGAACAATTCGAGTCGAGCCCTCTTGAACTGCCTTGATTGACGGCTGTGCCAAGGAATCAACCTTTACATACCATTGCAATGAAAGAAAAGGTTCAATGACGGTCCTGCAGCGGTAACATTCACCGACCGCGTTTTGGTAGTTTTCGACTTTTTCAAGCAATTCAAGGGATTCAAGATCAGCGACAACATTGGCCCGCGCCTCGTACCGCTCCTGACCGCTATAAGGACCACCTTGGTCATTGATAATGCCGGACTCATCAAAGATGTTGATTTGGGGCAAGTCATGGCGTTTGCCTAATTCAAAATCATTGAAGTCGTGTGCGGGTGTAATCTTTACTACCCCCGTACCAAAGTTCATATCCACATAACTGTCGGCGACAATTGGAATGACACGATCCACAAATGGCAGGCGAACAGATTGACCGATAAGATCTTGATAACGTTCGTCGTCTGGGTTAACCGCCACAGCCGTATCTCCCAGCATTGTTTCGGGCCGTGTCGTCGCTACAATCAGATGACGTTCTGAACCGGCAACAGGGTAACGCAAATACCAAAGGTGGCCTTTTTTGTCTTCATGTTCTACCTCGAGATCTGAGAGAGCAGTATGACAACGAGGACACCAATTTATCAGTCTGTTGGCTCGATAAATCAATCCATCTTCGTAAAGTCTTACAAAAACTTCACGAACGGCTTTGGACAAACCTTCGTCCATGGTAAAACGTTCTCGTTGCCAGTCACAGGACGCGCCCAAACGTTTGAGCTGCTCTATGATCTGCCCGCCCGAGTCCTCTCTCCATTGCCAAACACGCTCGACAAATCTTTCCCGTCCAACCTCGTGGCGGTCACAACCTTCTGAAGCCAACTGCTTTTCTACGACATTCTGGGTCGCAATTCCGGCATGATCTGTCCCCGGCATCCAAAGAACTTCATATCCAGACATCCGTTTCCAGCGCGCAAGAATATCTTGCAGGGTATTATTCAAGGCATGCCCCATATGGAGCACACCTGTGACATTCGGTGGTGGAATGACAATTGAGTAAGATGGTTTCTGAGAGAACTCATTGGCACAAAAGTAGCCGCCCTCTTCCCAAATCTGATATCTTTTCCGCTCTACGTCGTGCGGCTCATAGCCCTTGGCCAGCTTTGACTCCATGGCTAAAAATCCTTCCCATAAAATATGTTTCAGGGTTTCCTGAAAAGAAAATGGGGATTTTATCAATCCCCATTTCAAGCGTCAATCGATTATAATGAAACTGTAAACACTTAGGCGGCTGAGTCCTTTATTTTGCGAATTTCTTCTCGGATAAGGCTTTCGGCAAGATCTGGGACAACCTCCCAAGTCACTTTTTCGATAATGCTGGCCGCCAAGGTTTCAACAACTTGACCGGCAACCCGTTCTACTATAGCTTCAATCTCTTGGTCACTGAGAGCAACAACCTTGTCTTCAACATGCTGAACAAAAGCAGGTTTGTCGATACTGCTATCAAATTCAGACAAAGGCGGCTCTTGATCAACTTCTGTCGGAAGATCTTCATGTTCGGGAAGCTGCCATGCTTCCTCATCAGCCTTGTCGACAGCACCCTCGGCTATGTCTGCAAATTCACTGTGATCAGCAGAAGGCATGGCCAAGTCAGGTTCACCAGCATAACCCTCGCTGAGGGGCTCAACATCTTCTCCGGGCAACGCATCTCGCGTCCACGACTTTAAAGTGGGCTCTTCCGCCAAAGGTTCAAGGTCTTCCATATCCAGAATGTCTTCGTCACCAAGCGCTAAGATTTCCTCGTCTTCATCGTCGAGATCGGCAAACCCGTAATCCATTGTCTCTGACTCATCGGTTGCTTCGTCCTCTGACGAAAACTCAGGATTTGTATCTGATTCTCTAGTTTCTTGGTCGAGCAAAGTATCCGAAGCTGATTCTGGCGCAGTCGTGTCTAGCAGCGGCTCTTCGGGAATGGCAAAATCACTGTCTTCATAGGCCGAGGTTTGCTCAAACTCAGTCTCAAGCTCGGTGCCGTCTTGGGCAAATGTATCGACAGACTCGGATAAGTTCAGCCAATCATCGCCTGCTGCGCCGCTCTCTTGGGCGGCCTGTTCCTCATCAAAAGAAATGTCAGCAAAAGGATCACTCAGCGTTTCTGGCTCGGTGTCTTCAAGCGGTTCTAATTCCTCTGAAAAAGAAATGTCCGAAGGCAAAGTGGCTTCCGTTAGAGTATCCGCAAACGGGGCACTCGTTGATGGGGAGTCGGCTTTGGCCTTGAGCAACTCTGCAACTTGATCCAGGAGGGCCTGGGATTCGAAAGGCTTTTCGATCCAAGAATCAGCCTGAACTTCGCGGGCTTTTCCTTCGTCAAACGGCTCAAATGAACCGGCCAGCAGCAAAACAGGGACATCCTGTAAGTCTGGGGTGTGCTTTATGGCGTCGCAGAGTTCATAACCGTTTTTCCCTGGCATTGAAATATCAGCAATAACCAAGTCTGGTTTGATTTCGTGAGCTTGTGTCAGCGCAGAATCACCATTATCAGTAATGGTCAGCTCATAGTCTTCGTGCGCAAAGATGATTTGGATCACTTTCTGAATGGTAATACTGTCATCAGCCAACAACAGCTTTCTGCTCACGATTGCCTCCCCACCATAAGGACATACTCGAGTATGTCATATTTAGGACAAATCAAATAATTCGGATAGTTCAATCAAAGGCTTCATTCTTTCCGAAGAACATCTGGCAGCCAGTATGGGTATAATAGCGGCTTTAATATTCAAACAAGATTTTTAACGGCCATGCCCAAATTTGTACAGGAAACTTGCTTGAATACCCAATATAAGTGCATTGTCTGAGACATTTCACCTAAGAAAAATCCCAAATGGAGGCCCAGCAACACCGCGCTCACGAACCTGCAGGCATCGTGTTAAGCAAACCATTGACCAGAAATACGTTCACTGATGTTTTCAGTTTACTTAACAAAAATTACACAAAGGCTGTTGAGCAAGCCTTATCAGAGGTGTTAAAATCGCATTCGTTTCTTTAAATTAGATTTCAAAAACGCTCTAGCTGTATTCATAAAATGTCACATAAAATGTGAAATATTAATGCACAATGGAGAACCCCAACAATACTATGTAACCATGCTGAAAAACTAACATATTGGTTTTTTGAGTGTCAAGCATTCAGCTTTCAGGGGCATTAGATAAGTTTTTTCTTTGGCGCCATTCAACAATTCTTCCACGGTTGCGGTAAAAACAGGTGCTGGTAGAGGTTCAGAGCGAAACGGTCTGTCATCCCAGCCAAAAAATCTCCAACTGCAACCTCAATTGCATCGCCTGGCTGGTGTCGGCCACCACAAATGATCAGTTCGCCGGGGTTGTCGACAAAGTAACGGAAAAGTTCCCGCAAAATCCTTTTGGCTTTGCGAAACTCCGCCTCAACCGCGTCTGCCTGGTAAACATTGGCATACAACCATTCTCGCAAAGTCTTAATACCTGTCTCCATGTTGTGGGAGACGGCAACCTGGGACACGGAGGCAGAAAGTGACGTTTCAATCACATCGCTAACCATCCTGTTGATGCGCTGCGAATGTTTTTCTCCAAACTGGCCCCGGAGTTGTTCAGGAACATCACTGTTGTTGATCAGCCCGGCCCGAATCGCATCATCTAGGTCATGACTGACATAAGCAATAATATCCGCCAAACGTACGAGCTGTCCTTCGAGTGTTGTGGGCAGCGCGGCAGATTCATTGTTTAGAAGTGGTCCTCGCCCTTTCGAATGATTAGAAATACCGTCCCTAACCTCCCAACTGAGATTGAGCCCTGATCCTCCCTTCTCTAGCACATCCACAACTCTGAGACTTTGACTCACATGATGGAAACCATTGGGTAACAGTTCGGCAAGCACACGTTCTCCTGCGTGGCCGAAAGGTGTGTGTCCAAGGTCATGACCCAAAGCGATGGCCTCAGTCAGGTCTTCATTGAGGCGCAAGGCGCGAGCAATGGTTCTTGCGATTTGGCTCACTTCAAGGGTGTGCGTTAATCGCGTTCGATAATGGTCACCCTCTGGAGCGAGAAACACTTGTGTTTTATATTTGAGGCGTCGAAAAGATTTGCTGTGGAGAATTCGATCACGGTCTACCTGAAAAACAGTACGTATCCGGCAGGGTTCTTCTTGCCGTTCCCGGCCACGGGATTGTTGGCTACGACATGCTGTCATCCCGAGCAAATCATTTTCCGTTTTTTCAATAGAACGTCTTATTGTCATTGCCTCTCCGGTTTATCCGATCAATATTCTATAATCTGTTTCATGATGAAATACAAACTTTAATTTGATCCTTTTTTTATATTTAAAATTATAAAAAAGATTTGAAAGCCTATGAAGTTCTTATTTTTCAATATAAAAAAATTAGACTTTTTCTAAAATTAAATTTAAAAAAATTTATCCTTGATTAATCGTTTTTTTATTGTATTAATATTCTTGTAAATTTTTTTAGATCAATACCTGATAACACCTTACTAAGGAGGAACAAATGGCAACGTTGCTAGAAATGGCTGCTGAAATTGTTGCTGCTCATGCTTCAACAACAAACATGACAAAAGAGGAACTCGTTACTGAGCTTTCGGAAATATATAACACTCTCAGTAATTTAGAAAAGGGAGAGGACCTTAATAGTTCGCAAGATCAAACTGACAGTCCAGCTGTAACTAGAAAGAAGGCCTTTGGAAAAGATAAAATCTACTGCATGATTTGCGGTAAGGGAATGAAAACTTTATCCCGCCACCTGAAAACTTCACACAACATGACGGCATCGGAATACCGCAAACAATTTGACATCCCCCGGGGGCAGTCACTGGCCGCAAAAAGTTATTCTGAAACCCGTCGCAAGATGGCTATTGACAGAGGGTTGGGCGAAAAGCTTGCTAAAGCCCGTGCTGCTCGAGGAAAAAAGAAGTAGCCGACTGGTTTTCCAATCATGGACAATAAAAGTGTCTGGATTAAACCCTGGGCACTTTTATAAACTGTGCAATGTTCACCTCACTTAGCTTTCCAGAAAACAGCGTATTTAACTAAACCTTTCCCACTTTCTTCTTCAAGAAATGTCAGTGTTGCGGTAATATCGCGGCATGAGCCTCCAATGCCAATGACGTCGCTCGTCATGTTGAGCTATAGACAAGCATATGAAATGTTTTTTACTTGCAGACAACCGGCCTGATCTTCTGGCAACTCTTGAACCAATTTTAAAACACTGGGGTTATCGTGTCGTTTCAGCAACCAATGCACAGCAGGCAACTGCCCTCCTTGCAGAAAGTTCGCTAAGTTTACTCATTTTTGGGCAGAAAATTTTTGCCGACAAAAGCTTCGCCCTCAAGAAAGCCATTCAGGAACAGATCACAAGTTCTCAACTCCCCTTGATTATCCTCAAGCAGAACAGCGACCATCCTCTGCCCGTCGAACCAAATGCTATTCTTGACGTGCCTGTTGATATTTTTGCCCTGTTTGCATTCATCCAACGCTATGTCGAAAAACACCCCCGCCAGAACTTGCGCTTGCAATTGCGGCTACCGGGTATGTACCGCGTTGGCAATGACGAATATACCCTTTCGGATGTACTGAGCCTCAGCACCAAGGGCCTGTTTTTTAAAACACCAATGCGCCTCAGAAAAGGCGACAATGTCACCGTTGTTTTCCCTCTTTACGGACACTGCAAAGAATTGGAAATTGAGTCGAAAGTGCTTTATGTGATACAGCCGGAGCCGAGCAATAATTTCATGCAAGGCTTTGGGGTTGGCTTTCAAGGGTTGTCGGCGGCCGAAGAGGCCAATCTGGAAAAATTTATTGAAGAGCACTTTCTCAGAGAGGTTTCTTCGAGCCAGGCAGGTGTAGGAGACTTTTCTGAAAACCAGCTGAAACGTTGAACGTCATCCAAACCTCTCCCAAAAGCTCTTGCCAACCGGATGAGTTTGCATTCCAAAGAAGTTATTCAGACTTGCCGCTACATCTGCAAAGGTTTCTCGGGTACCAAGTTTGATCGCACTGCTAAATTTAGGTGTCCAGGCGAGAACAGGCACATATTCTCGAGTGTGGTCTGTGCCAGGTGTGGTTGGATCACAACCATGGTCCGCTGAGATGATAAGAAAATCGTTTGGTGTCATCAATTCGAATACTTTTGGCAACCAAGCGTCAAATTCTTCGAGAGCGCGTCCAAAACCAATTGCATCCTGCCGGTGCCCATAAGACATATCAAAATCAATGAGGTTAACCATCAAAAAGCCATGGCTGAGTGATGAGAAACGTCTTAATGTCTTGAGCATGCCATCATTGTTGCTCTCGGTTGCCTCGCTGAAGGACAAGCCGCGGCCGGCGAACAAGTCACTGACTTTACCGATTCCAAGGGTCGGCAAACCGTGTGCATGTAACCTGTCCAATATAGTGTCCGCCGGAGGAGGCATCGAGAAGTCTTTTCGCCGAGGGGTACGCCGGAACCCGACTTTCTCAGAGCCCA
>JAFDBS010000058.1 GCA_019313185.1 Deltaproteobacteria bacterium
CATCAAAATAATCATAGGCCTTCCCTGGGCCACCGCCATACTGATCAGCAGGAACCGGCAAGGCATTGCGCAGCCGGGCCTTTTCGTAGTCCATCCCATACGGTGGAATCCGGTTGTCTTTTACCACCACATTATTCAAAACAAAGTGGAAGGTTTCGAACTCGGTTCCAACCGGAGATGCCGCCAATTCACCCAAGGTGTGGGATACTGCCCCGGTCTCGCGATTGAAGCCGAGAGGAAAATCAGGGCCGTGTAAAGCCTCTAGTGCAGCTGCCCACTCTTGATTTAGGCCATAATGCGCCTCATATATTTTCGTGTTAGGGTCATGCAGATCGAGAATTGACTCGACAGCGATTGCAGGGCCTCCAGCAGGATTTGGCACGGTAACGCCAATTGGTCCATAGGCGCCATCTTCCCTGAGCAAGGTGGTGTTGTTGTCATACCACTTGATGTTGAGCCACATGCGGCGACCTTCGGGATAACCAGAAATCAACTTGTGGCCGGTATGGTTGATGACTTTGACCTTGTGCGCGTTGTTATCAACCACCAGAGTTGCCGCCAAGTTGAGCTGCTCCTTGGCTCGCAACGCACCAGCATCGAGGGCAGCGATTTGCGTGCTATTCAGGCCACCACCAAGGCGCAGTTTACCCTGACCATCAAGGTATTTGATCGCCACAGGCATCCAGTAGTTGCCACCGGTCATGTCATGCAACGGGAGATCATCGCGAAACGGTGGATTCTTATTGCAGCCCTGTCCGAAGACCGGGCGCAGATGGCAGGTCTGGCAGCTGTAAAAACGGAGATCGCCATCAGCATAGTTGGCGCTCTTGGTACCGAAATCGGTCGCCGCCTCGTAGATAGCCTTGAGGGCCCCGCCTTGGAGGTCAGCCGGGAGGTTAACGTAATCATCAACCAGGGTCTGTGAAACCAACCCAGCCTTATATTCGCTGAAGGTCCGTTCGACAATGCCATACTTGTAGGGAGGATTATTGAACGCTGCCTTGCCATCATAGACCTTGGGATCGTTTTGGGGCAGCCCTGCACCGTCGGCAATAACTGTTTCAGTGGCCAAAAATTCTGGTTGGGCCCCATGATTTGGAGCCAAGTTACCGACTGCCGGGTTGGAAACGTCGTGACACGTTCCGCAAAAATCAACCGAACGAATGAATGGGTTTTTCATAAACTGGTGGCGAGCCTCGGCA
This sequence comes from Deltaproteobacteria bacterium, assembly GCA_019313185.1. Classification (GTDB taxonomy): domain Bacteria; phylum Desulfobacterota; class Desulfuromonadia; order Desulfuromonadales; family BM103; genus JAFDBS01. The sequence goes on from JAFDBS010000058.1 coordinate 1,203, forward strand.
TCATCATAGGGGCCTAATTTGTCCGAGCCACCCCATAGAGACGCCATGCCGCTGCCATAAAATGGCTCGCCATTCAGTGGATCATTGGCGATAAACGGATCGTTCATCACTCCCTGCAGAATCGGATCAGTGTTGCTCGGATCGGTCATCTTGTGGCAGAAGTCACATTCCACGCCATCAGCATCCCCAGCAGCAAGGCCGGAACCGGCAGTAGGAGTGGAGCGCCCGGCCAGCCAGCCGGCCGTGCTGTGGCAGCGAATGCACAAGTCACCGGCCCCGTCGAAATCCTGTTCAGCGACAGCAAGCGTTGCCCAGAATATCGGGTCGCGCCCCGCGTTGGCCATCATGCTGCCACGCCAGTTAAAGGCCGGCTCTGTTGCTGTGTTGTAGCCGCCATGACAATTGTCGCATTTATCCGGCGATTCCAGGTTGCCAACTTCCTGTGGCTGAGTTCCCGGCTGATCGATTGTTGGGGGAACCACATCTGCGGCCATCGCCACTGTGGCAACCAGACCTCCAATAAAAAACAAGGTTAACAAAACAACTCTTCGCATAAATACTCCTCCAAAAACGTTTTAGGGTTTACCAAAAAAAAAGGGCCTGAACAATTAACATAAGGCCTTTAAGATTTGTCCATATTAGCCCCCCCATCAAATTGTGATTATTTTACTCTTAAAAGCCGGGCTACGCATGGTGAAAATTGCTTATTTTATGGCGATTATTGCTTGGGGGGGGCTTAAATTTCCCCCAATTCGGATCCAGTTGAATGCGGGGAGAGGTGCAATCGGGAACGGAACTGGCTCGGGGTACAGCCTTCAAAATTTTTGAAGTTCTTGTTGAAATTGCTCACATCCTCAAAACCGACCTTCAGGGCCACGGCAAAGACCGAAAGATCAGCGCGCTTGAGCAAATCTTTGGCACGCTGAATCCGGACATACTTTAAATATCGCACCGGGCTCATGCCGACCTCGCGATTGAACAGACGGGAAAAATGAAATTTGCTCATGTTGGCCAAACCGGCCATGTCCTCTAAACTGATCATTTTGCTGAAATTGGATTCAATATAACAGACTACTTTCATCACCGCCGGTTGAAACCGGCCGATCTGGCACAAGTGGCCTTGGGCAGTCTGATTCTGTTGGCCCGCATTCGAGATATCCCTTGGCTCTGCCGTTTTCCGTTTGGCGCCAATCAGTTTCATGATTAGGTCGCGCACGGCAAAGACAGGCAGCGGTTTTTGAAAATAATCTCGGGCGCCGGACTTAAATGCCCTGGTGACGATGTCTTCAGAGCTTTGGGCGGTGACAAAAATGACCGGGATGCCCGGAAAGCGGGATTTGAAATCTTGCAGCAGTTGCAGTCCAAATCCCGCCTCGAACCCGCAATCCAGCAAAATCAGGTCAACTTCACGGGTGAGAACCGAGCAGATGGCTTGGCCAAACGGCACAACCATCAATTGCTCTCCGGGCAATGGAAAGTGACCATAGAACGATGCGTCTTCAGGAGCGCAAACAATGACAATATGCCGGCCTGGACTCATGGGTTTCGATAAGCGCTAGACATGATTTCTCAGTTTGAGTTCGATCGGATGCGGGTTCATATACACCTGTTGCTTCAGATAGGGCTGACGGTATTTGCGAATATAATGGTTAAAAATTGTAATGGGGACAATGAGCGGTAAGGTGCCGTTGCGGTAGTGATTTGTCAATTCCAAAGCTTCCTGCTTTTCATCGGCGGTCAGCTCATTTTTAAAAAAGCCGAGCAGGTGATGGAGGACATTGACATGCTTGCGGACCGTGGTGCGCAGGCGCATCCCTTTCATCAGCAGGGCTTGATATGCGTCCAACACCTCATCGATCTGGCGCTGACCGGCCTCCCCAACCAGCTTGCCGAGCTGACGGTAAATCTCGGGGCTATGGGCCAACAGCAGCAATTTGTGCCGGGTATGAAAGTCGACCAGATCGGCTGCTGTCCCGCCTTTGGCCAGCATGTCTCGCCAGCGTTTGAACACAAAGATGCACTCGATGAAATTCTCCCGCAGATGCGGGTCGTGCAGTCGGCCGTCCTCTTCGACAGGAAGGAGCGGGAACTGTTCCATAAAGACCCGGGCAAACAGGCCAACACCCTGTTTGCCCGGCACACCGTTTCGATCGTAGAGCTTGACCCGCTCCATGCCACTTGATGGAGACTTGGCTTTGAAGACAAACCCGCATAAATTTTCTTTTTCAAGATCTTTGACGCGCTTTCGCGCCCAGGTCAGCATGCGTTCGGTAATATCCTCCCCGGACTTGGAGAAAACCAGGTGCGGACCGTCCTCTTTGTCCACCAACCGCAGGGTTTCACGGGGGGTCG
>JAFDBS010000059.1 GCA_019313185.1 Deltaproteobacteria bacterium
GCCTTGGGCTTTTTGCCGACCATAGGCAACGACCTCGGGAACATTGACCCCAAGCTGCTTCAAGGCCTGGTTCATCTCCTTTTCACGAAAAGCACTCCCTCCGGAAATGCCCTTTAAGAATCTTCTTATCCCCCGATAGCCTGTTTCTTTGATATAGAGATCTTTGCAACGGAAGACTTTCCTTTTTACGTTCTGCTTCACCAGCACGCAGGAATCGGAATCATGCAAAGCCGTTTCCACGCCAGTCAATGCGTTGCCGCTGGAAACATCCCAGTCGATCCCATCGAAACTGGGTAAAGCAGACTTCTCGATCGGCAACGTTGGCCGATATTCTTTTCGGAACAGATCAGACATGAACTATTGGGAGATCGTCAATCAATAAATTGCTTATGGATTTCTGCGCAGTTTCTTGCGAATCGGGATTTCGCTATCGTAGACCTTCTTCACACCATCGCCCATGGCACTCTCGATCACCCGGATATCACGAACCAGTCGCGCAAAGCCACTGGGTTCCACTGAGGCAGCCTGATCAGAGCCCCACATCGCCCTGTCAAGCGTGATATGGCGCTCAACAAAGTTTGCACCCAGGACAACAGCAGCGCACGTGGTTTGCAAGCCGGTTTCATGCCCTGAATATCCGATTGGACAGTTAAATTCCTGTTTTAGCGTTTTAATCATCTTTAGATTGAGCTCTTGGGGAGGACAGGGATACGTACTGGTTGAATGGGCCAACAAGACTTTTTTCGGGTCGACCAATGCCACACCCTGTCTGATTTCCTCCATGGTTGACATCCCGCTCGACAAAATAATCGGACGACCGGTGTCGATTGTATGTTGCAATAGAGGCGTGTCAGTTAACGAGGCAGAGGCCATCTTATAGCAGGGAGGATTAAACTGTTCGATAAAGTCAACGGCCTGTTCATCCCAACAGGACGCAAACCATGCCATGCCCTTATCACGGCAATAACGGTCGATCTCTGTAAATTCGTCTTTTTCAAATTCCACCCGATAACGGTATTCCATGTAAGTCATCGTTCCCCATGGAGTGTCTCGAGGAATATCCCTTTGATCCTTAGGCACACAAAGTTCAGGAGTGCGTTTTTGGAACTTGACCGCATCGCAACCTGCCAATGACGCCGCATCAATCAATTTTTTAGCGAGGTCAACATCACCGTTGTGGTTCAGTCCTATCTCGGCAATCACATAGACCGGGCAGCCGTCACCAATATCTTTGCCCCCAATATTCACTCGTTGCGTCATGATCATGTCCTTTCAAAATTTAAACAATTAAACCTGTCATGTTGTCAGGGAAACGCTCGGGATCGATTTGTGGCTTTAGGGTCCGATGACGAACCTGCTGCCAAATCACCCAGCATCCTCGTATGGAGTGAACTCCATCACAGGCCAAGAATGATTTCTGCGAACTCGCGCACAGCGCCCTCACCACCTTTGTGGCTGAGCTTAACGATCTCCGGTATGCGTTGAATTGATAGTGATGCATCAGCCGGACAGGCCGCCAGTCCGACCATGGTCAGCGATTCATAGCAATTGATGTCATCACCGATATATGCCACCTGCTCCAACTTAAATCCTTCCTGTCGGCAGATGTCGCCGATCACATCAAGTTTCTCGCCATGGGATTTTCCTTGGAACAAATAATCGACCTTTAATTTGTCTGCTCTGCGTTTCACCAACTCTGTTTGTTCAGAGGTTATGAATGCAGTTTTAATCCCGGCGTTCCGCAAGAGTTCGATGCCCTTGCCGTCACGCGTGTTGAATTTTTTGAGTTCATCGCCCTGTTCTGAATAGTACATGCCGGCATCTGTCAAAACGCCATCGACATCACTGACAAACAAGCGGATATCAGCATTTTGGGCTCGTTTCTGAACAACATGCTTCAAAAGCAACCGCTCGACAATCTCCCAATCTTCTTCCTCATCAATCTCAACGGCTGAAATGGACGGCATTTCATAAACGCCGATTCTGCCGCCCAGTCGACATTTTCCTGTTAACAGGACGTCTTTTTTGGTCATGTAAAAAGCGCCGTTTTCCATGAAAACGCCTGCAAAGTCCTGACGTCTCGGCCGCTGTTGTGGATTGTAATTGATCGGCTTGCCGTCGATGGTCCAGTAAAAACGTTTTTGCCTGACGGCAGAGAGCAGCGAATCGCATTGGCCTTCAACAAACCTCTGATAAGCCTCTTGAAAGTGCCTTGCGGCAACAAATGGACTGGTTGCCTGAACTAAGGTCATCACGTCAAATTCAAGCTGCTCGGCAACCTGCAGCATAACGGCTTCGGTCGACGCGGTATCCGTCGCCAGCTCCGCGGGCCTTGGCAGGACGGTGACACCCAGATTCAATGAATTGACCACTGACGCGATGTCCGAACTGTCCGTTGAGACGATTACTTGATGGAAAATTCCGGAGTTAACCGCAGCTTCCAAACTCCAGGCACACAGCGGCTTACCCGCAATCGGCTTAATGTTTTTGCCTGGGATGCTTTTCGAGCCACCGCGTAAAGGGACCAAGGCAATATTTATCGGCTGGGACATCGAGGCGATCCTCTGTGTGAGACAACTGGCTGTCTGATGACAATACCATTTTGAAACAAAATTTTGATTATACGTAATATTTCTCTTTTTGTATAACAGTTCGTTCTGAAATTCCCGGGCCAAGAGGTTATGGCTGACTGCTCCGAGTTCGCTTCACAGCGAGCAACTTTCCATCAACTCGGTGGTTTGTGCGTCAAAATTTCATACGGCATCACTTCCTGACCTTCCAGAAGTGATTTGAGCGCTGAAACCATGGCTGGGACGCTCTGTGGACCATTGGCGACGTGATATTGAGCAAATTTTTGAGCCTGACCGACATAATAAGCGTAGTTCTGAATGATCTTGTTGTAGGCCTGGTCC
>JAFDBS010000060.1 GCA_019313185.1 Deltaproteobacteria bacterium
TAACTTGGTCAATGGCGTCGCGGAGGATGCCATTCAAGTTCCGATCGTCAAGGCGAGGGTCTTGGTAAAATTGGCTGGCGGTTTCCGCAAAGGAAAAGCTCGTTCCTTTGGCAAAATTCAAGTCTGCATTTTTCACCGAAACCACGACACCACCCGCCGCAGGCAAGGGTTTTGTCTCGGATTGTGATGGCAGACATGAACAAAGCATCAAAACCAAAAAGCCACTGCAGACAAGGTTAAATTTCATTGAGGGTTTCCTTTTCGACCACTGGTTTCACAGCAGGAACTGTGCTGGTCCTGCTAAAACTCTTGATCACCAAGTTCAATCAAATTCGATGATGTAATACAGGTCAATTCCGCTCTCGACGCCCAAGGTTGACTCCAGCTCCCATTTTTCTGCCAACCGTCTTCTCAAGCGCAACCCGCCCACGCCGACATACAAGCCTTGAATATCAATGTCTGTCAAACCAAGTTTCGACGCACCACCGTCAGGACTTGTCAACAGCGCTCCTGCTCCCATCATCAGCATATCACTGTCCTGACGTTCGGTACTGACCGATCGCCCCATAAGAATATACCCCAAAATGTCCCGATCAGGCATTGCCGGCCGCGAATAAAGGGACACGACTGGAGCCTCGGCCGTTCCTGAAATCTGAACACCGGCGAGAACCGAACCGATCTCACGTGCAGCAAAGATCCGCAATTCCGGTCTGGTAATCGGATCACCTTGATACTTCAACAGCCCCTGGCGAATGTTCAGCCTTGCGCCATAGGCTCGGTAGATTCCTGAAACCAGTTCGATCTCGCCCCACACCTGCATTACGCCTGTGGCGTCCATAGTGACCGTCCCGGCTCCTTGCAACCGAGTGTCGATTCCGGCGGTTTTAACCGTCACCTTGTCCCCTAGAGAGACCACCACCCTGACGTTGGGTTTGAAGGTCAGCTCTTCCTGCTCATCTTTGGCGGTGACGACCACAACATCATTACTCGCCAAGACAGGAGGAGCAGATCGGCCGCCGCGAATTGCCAAGACCGGAATATGAACGGAACCTGTCAATGAGAAGGAATCAAGCGTCCCAGAGATATCCAAGTCCGGATCGCAAATGACATAGAGCTCGGGGAAATTGACCAACTGTAGATTTTGGCCCTGAACCGATAATGCATAATGCTCAGGCTTCCATCCTGCAAGCAGGACGTCCCCATTACCGGTCAACCGACCCGTCCCTGAGGTCAAGGAAAACTCGGCCAGCCGGATTTGCTGATTCTCAATGACAGTCTTCAAAGTAATGTCTTGCAAACGCACCCCGGTGATTGGCAAATACGCACTGCCGTCCTTGAAGTCGACTGTTCCCGTTAACACAGGATTGTTCCAGGTTCCGGCCAGGGCCAACTCTGCGGCAAGCTTACCCTGTGACTCTTCGATAAACCAGGGGCCAATGGCTGAAAGAGCCCCTGACGCCTGAACGTTGCCTTCCAAGCTAGCTTGCAGCGGCCGGTTTGGATCCATCGTGACGGGAAATTGTGCGCTAAGCGGGACTTCCCAGTCCCCGTGCAGACGCCCCCGGTCGGCAAAGGCCAGCGACCATGAACCGCTGAATAGTTCACCTTCCCATTGCCAATCCATCCTGGCGCTTTGAACCGGCATGCGGATTTGACCCTGTTCGGCAATCCAGCTCAGATGATTGTCAGAAAAAAGCACCTCACCAGAGAGCGACACCGTCTTATGGTCAGACCAGCGCCCTTCGGCCTTTGCGTCGTAAACGCCCCTCAAGTCAAGGTCGGTTGGCAACCATGGTTTAAAGAGCGCTAAATTCATCCCCTCCATTTCCATGGTGACGGTCCCGGACTCAGGCCATGAAAAACTCGGATCTTCGGTTGAGGTTAAACGAAGCAAGGCGGTTCCGCCCTGCATGCTCTCAATCTGGGTGGCCGCCTGAAACCGTTCTTCCTCCCAATGCAGATCGACCAAAAAGTTGCGTGGCCCCAGTTCTTGACCGTCGAACAACAGCTGGCCATCCACAGAGGCATGGACGCTCAGTCGTGCCAATTCTGTGGCGGCCATTTCGAGGTGCAGGTCGCCATCGACCCGTCCTTCCAGTTGGGCAACATCGAGAAAGCGGTTAAACCGGGCGATGCCCAGCCCCTCTAAATTGATATCCACGTTTAAGTCAGAAGGTGGCCAGGACAAATCAGGGGTCTGCTCCGAGGCTATGTTGACCGATACCCGCTCATTCTGGTTGCTCTTGGCAGCCCCCGCCACAAGCAAGCCTCCGTAATCCCAGTTGAGTTCAACTGAGCAATCTTCGTAAGCAATGTCGTATAAGTCGTCCTGAACACGACCGCTTGCTGAGAAGCTGCCCGTAACAGTTTGCACCACCGAACCGGACATCTCATAAGCAAACTGACCGGAAGCTGTGCCAGCAACATCGAGCATGTCAAATTCTTCAGCCAACCAGTCGACCGGAAACTGATGCCATGTCAAGGACAGGCGACTTTCTTCTCCGCCACCCAGACGGGACGCAGCGAATGAGATCCTGCCCCCACCCGATCCAGCCAGCTCTAAATCGCTGACCGACAGGGCGCGGTCTTGAACATTGATCTCCACAGGTTGGGAAAGCGACCAGTTTCCCCAAGGCATCTCACGGGCGGTTAAGCCAGTGAGAGTTCCACGCCATTTGTCTTCATCATAACGCCCCCGGAGCCGGGCGGTCAGAGAACCCTCGTCGTTTGCCGCGACCAGTTCAGCGTGATGATCAAGACGGTCACCGGTCAGATGCAAAGCGGCGCGCGCCAAAGACCAGTGCTCCCAATGCCAATCCTGGCCGGTAAGGTCAATCTCGATCGGGCCCATCTCCACTGGATGGGATCCCTTGAACTGGACGGATTCGACTGCCCAGGATTTCCAAACAAGCTGTTCGGCATGCCCAGTCACTATTCCGCTCAGATTTCCATCGGACCAGGCAGCCCAACCCTGCATCGCCATGCTCCCGTCGAGGTCAGCGTGGAATGGCGATAAATCGGCAGCTGCAAAATCGAAATCGACTCTCTCTGCCACTGCACCGGTTGCCAACAGGTGCGACGTCTCAGAGTTCAGGTCCATATCGACATCAATCAACTCGGTGCCGATCCAGGACCCAGCTGCACGACCCGTGACAGCAAGGCCTCGGAATGACGTCTCGTGAAACTCGACATCAAGCCGAGAGGTCATCGGATTGATGTCATAGGGAACCAAAAGCTCTCCCCGAAGGTCAAAATCTGTGCGGCCATCCATTTCCGCAATGAGTTCTGTGAGTTCAAGACCGGAAGCGGACAGATTGCCTTGCATGCGGTAAGAGTCGATCCAGGTCAAATCCAGTTCCCCAGCAACCCGGCCTTGCAGATAGGCACCTTGAAGATTGTCAAAACGAATGCCACGCCAAGACCCAGAAACTTGTGCAGTCAACCAGACATCTGAACCGTCGAAGCCTTTTGAGCGAAACCTCGCCGGACCGGAATAATTGTTCCAATCACCATCGAATTCGATGTGTCCAGGGAATGACACCGGCACCCTGATCGTTTGAAACAATTCCGGGTCAACAGTGCTGTCAGGCAGGTAAACCTTGGCGTCCATGATCAACTGAGGGCGTGTCAGTTCCCAAGCAAAACCCCCGTCGAGATGGACATATGGGGAATGGTAGGCAAAGTCTTTGCCCGTCAAGCTTTTGTCAGCCAATCGATATTGACCGGCAATCAAGTCGGCAATAACAACTTGATCGTCCGGATCGTCCAAATCTTCATACACAAAATTTGTGATGGATAACGACCGAATTTCAATGTCAACCCAGCTTGGCAGGACATCAATACCAACCGGTTGAGTTTGGCCGGCTTCTTCGCTGGACCCTGAGACTTCTGTGTCCGTTTCCTCTTGCATCCTGAGAGCAAAATTTTCTATTTTTAAAAAGTCAAAAACAACTGTCAAAGGAAACCATTGAAAAGCCGCAAGGCGGTAATCGAGTCTGCCGAACTCCACCTCACCGTCTGGCCAACTCACGCGCAATCGCTCAAGGGTCAGTTCGTCGATGACCGTTCCGGCCAGGGTGTCGGTTGAGACCTTGACGCCATCAACGCTGTCGACTGTTTTGATGATCCAGTGAAGCCCAGCGTTCGTGCTGACCGCCCAAAAGCCGAAGCTGATGGCAACCAGCAAAAACATTACCATCAACAGGGATAAAATGACCAAAGTGCGTCTCATATATCGAACCCGATGCTGAAATGAACACGAACGCTGTGGTGACTTTCACTGACTCGGTTGGCAAAATCAACCTTGATCGGTCCAATCGGGGTAAAGCGCCGCACGCCTACGCCCGCTCCCTGGATAAATTCGATATCATAAAACGCATTGTACGCACTGCCAATATCGTAAAAAACCGCCAGACCCCAATCGTCGTTCAGCTTATACTCGCATTCCACGCTGCCGACCAGCAGGGAGTCGCCCCCGATAACATCGTCGTTTTTATCGCGCGGACCTCTTGATTTGTAGGCATAGCCTCGCACGGTGTTGTCCCCCCCGACGAAAAATCGCAAGGAGGGCGGGTAATTGGTGGTGTCACGGTCCTTTGTAACCGAGGTGGCCCCTTCAATGCGTGACAGTAAAGAAAAGCGTTGCGACAGAGGATACATAAAGCTTCCGGCGGCAATGATCTGGGCAAACGAAATATCCGACAGCAGGTCATCGTGAGCACCACGCAACTCCAGGCGGTACTGGAAGCCGCGGGTTGGGTTGAGAGGGTCATCGTAGCTGCGTCGATGATAACGCACGATTGGCATCATGGCATGGGCAACGCCGTCCTCGTCGCCGATTTCGTAGTCTTCCCGAAAATACCGCAAAGCCAACGAGCCGGTTTGCCCGGCACCCAATCCAAAGGTCCTTTCGATTTCGGTGTAGAACATTTTCGAGGTGTAAATTTTGATGTCCTCGTTCAGATAGCCAACCGTGCCAATCAGGTTGTCTTTATCGGTCGTCGGCTGGGGGATTTTATAGTTGAATTCCACAAACTGTCGTATTTCCGCAATCGACAAATCGCCTAACAGAGCATGAGCTCCCTTGTGAATATTCATATGCTGGTAATTCACGGTCACTCGGGCCCCCGTGTTGGTCGCGTAGCCAATCCCCGGACGAAGGCGCTGCATTTTCCCGGGGGAGAGTTTCACCACGACTGGCACCCGCTGGTCGACCGCCTCGTCGCGAAGCGGCAGGATCAGAACTTCATCAAACCGGTTGGCGGCATAGAAACTCAGCCGGGTCTGATGAACGGCTTTGTGAGAAAACACATCACCTTCCTGAAAAGTTAGGTATCTCTGTAAAAAGGATTCATCGAAAATTCCTGATTGTTCTTCAAACCTGATGTCACCGAAGAAAAAGCGCGGACCCGTACCGAGCACCAGTTCGACATCGGCCACGTTCTCTTCAGGAAAAACCCGGATTGTTCGAACAGCATATCGGGCGTCAATATAGCCTTGTTCGTTCGCAGCGAGACGCAGATCGAGCTTGCCCTGTTCGTAGGCTTCATGATCAAGCCGTGAACCTTCGACAAGCGGAAAGGCCCGCCGGGCACGAAGAATTTCCCTGTTGTTGGCGCCGTCGCCGGTCACCCGGACAGACAGAGATCGAATCCGCACAGGAGGGCCGGCTTCGATATCGACATGGATGCCGTAGTTACCCGAGCTGTCCTTGACTTGCAGAACTTTGCTTTTCGAATGGTAATAGCCAAACGGTTCCAAGGCCTTCGCGACGTTTTCCGGAATGTTTTCAACAAAACGCTGCAGAAGGCGTTCTTCAACGACGTTGTCCTGAACGATCCCGGGAGGCAGGGCAAGAGTCGCTTCAACGTTGTCTTTTTGCTTGGCCTCCACACCGTCAACCTGGATTCTGACCCTGGTGTCCTGACCGAAGGCCGAGCCACACAGACAGGCCACAAAGGCCGCACACCAAGTCGCAAGAGTCAGGTGTTTTTGCAGAGAGTAAAACAAAACTTGGGTGTTCCTTGTTGGCCTCGTGTGCTCAGGGGATTTCAAAAGGTGTAAACAGCGCTGCAGCATACCTGGTTATTCTAACTGTTTAGTGCCAGATTTCAAAATACGTTTCTACTTTTCTCAATTCTAAATTTTTCATCGAAAAGCTTGAAAAATGTCAAACACCTTATAGAGTTAGTAAATTGATTGTCGATTCACTATTCCAACTCTCAACCATAGCTAAGGAGGCTTGAATGAAATTATCCTATCTTATTGGGCTGTGTTTGTTCGCATTGATATGGACGGTCAGCCCGGTAACTGCGGCACAGCATACTGCCGGCCTCGGTGTCGGGTACGCCCCCGATTACGAAGGGTCGGATGATTACCAAGGAATTCCGATGTTGATGTTACGAGGCCATTATGACAGTGGCCGTTATTTTGCCCTGGTGGGAACCAACCTGAAAGTCAACCTGTTGGCCAGCAAAACCTACAGCCTAGGACCGGTTTTCA
>JAFDBS010000061.1 GCA_019313185.1 Deltaproteobacteria bacterium
CCCAAGAATCAAGACCTTACTCTGTTTAACTGGTCTATTTGCTTGGATAATTTTCTTTATGGTCATTTCTGCGATGAATTTCCCCATTCCGTCATTGATCCGACGCCCGGCAAGAATGACCTGTGGGTGATAACCAAGGGTCTCTGCTTTGTAAGTAAGGTAATAAGGGTCCACTCCAATGCAGTGTCCACCGACAAGACCAGGATAAAATTTGAGAAAATTCCACTTCGTGCCGGCCGCTTGAAGCACGTCACGTGTGGGTATACTCATTCGATCGAAAATCAAAGCCAGCTCGTTCATTAAGGCAATATTGAGATCACGTTGGGTGTTTTCAATTACTTTAGCTGCTTCAGCCACCTTGATAGATGATGCCTTGTGAATACCCGCCGACACGATCATTTCGTAGACCTTGGCTATCGTATCGAGTGTTTTCTTGTCCGAACCACTGACCACTTTGACAATTTTATCAACAGTATGCACTTTATCGCCGGGATTAATCCGTTCTGGTGAGTATCCAACAGTGAAATCAACTCCACATTTCAGCCCGGAATGTTCTTCAAGAATCGGTACGCAAAATTCTTCCGTTACACCCGGGAATACCGTTGATTCGTATACAACAATACTGCCTACTGCAAGATTCTTGGCGATGTTGAGAGTTGCGGCCTCCAAATAGCCAAGGTCCGGACGATTGTTTTCACAAAGCGGGGTGGGTACGGTAACGATAACAAACTGTGCGTCCTGAAGCCTTGCTGGGTCTGAAGTAAAGTCGATTTGGGCCAGGCCGAGTTCTCCATTAGATAATTCGCCCGTCCGATCTATACCAGCTTTGAGCTCAGCAATTTTCTGATCGTCATTGTCTAAACCAACAACACTTAGATGCTGCCCAAAAGCCGCCGCCAAAGGCAAACCAACATATCCGAGGCCAACAACGGCGATACATGCCCGCCCTTGAGCTATATCTGTGAACGTGATCATTCCCTTACCTCATCTAGGTGAATAGTTTGGCATTTAAACAATTCAACACCAAATCAAGCACTCTACTGAACGGGCAACAAACCACCACTCTGTTTCAAAACTAAGGCTCAATCAAGAAGTGCCTTGGCATCTAGCCACGACGGATTCTCGGGTCAGCGAGCGCGTAGCTGATATCTGCCAATAGATTGCCTACCAAGGTTAACACTGCTCCGATAACCAGGACCCCCATAATCAATGGGTAATCACGCATCATGACTCCATCATAAAAAAGCTTGCCCATGCCGGGAATAGCAAAAATCGTCTCGAAGATTACTGAACCGCCGATCAGACCTGGGACCGACAGGCCAAGGATCGTAATAACTGGCAGCAATGCATTACGTAATGCGTGTTTGTAAATCACTTGGGTTTCAGACAACCCTTTGGCCCGTGCCGTCAAAATGTAGTCTTGTCGAATGACTTCAAGCATATTCGAGCGCATGTACCTTGAAAAACCAGCCAGGCCACCGAATGCTGAAACAAAGACCGGCAGGCAGAGATGATGAACATAATCCCATATCTGGCGGCCAAAATTGTAATATTCGTGGCCAATATCTTTCAAGCCGGCGATTGGAAACAAACCGAGCCGCACACCAAGGTAATCCATGAGAAGTAATGCCAACCAGAAAGAGGGCATCGCAAAGCCAAGAAAAACAAATACTGTGGTGGAACGATCAAACAACGAATTTCTTCTGACTGCCGACAAAATACCAATCGGTATCGAAACCGCAAGTATGACGAGAATTGATAAGACATTGATTAAAATCGTGATCGGTAAGCGTTCTATGATTTTTTCTAGGACAGGTCGGTGGTCTTGTGAAAAGGACTCGCCAAAATCGAACTGAATCAAGCGCACCAGCCATTTGCCATACTGAACGTACATTGGTTTATCCAGGTCATAACGTTCTCTTAACCGCTCCCGCATTTCTGCGCTTGCCTTTGGATTGAGATCGGTCTGCAGATCAGTGGGTTCCCCCGGCGCAAGGTGAATCACGACAAAGCTAATCAGCGTAATGCCAATCAAAAGGGGGATCATCATGATGATCCGTTTAAGAAGATAGTTGATCATAGAGAACGTGAAAAAAGCATTGGGGATTAAGTCTCTGTACCGATAAAGTTATCGAGTATATTTTTGCTCAGGTTTTGGAACATACCATTCCTCAAAGTTATACCTGATACCAGCAGGGGCAGGTTCGATCCCACGGAAACGTTTGGCGACTGCCGGTAGAGCTTCACCTACGTAAAGAAAAGTATACGGCTGTTCTTCTGCAAGTATCTCCTGAAACCGATCGTAAATTTCTTTTCGCCTCTCCTGGTCAAACGTGCGGCGCCCCGTTTCGAGAAGTTGATCTACTTCAGGGTTTCGATAACCGATAAAATTTAGCTCGCGCGGGGCAGTTTTACTCGAGTGCCATATGTTGTATTGGTCAGGCTCAGGCCCTCCACTCCAACCAAGAATGGTTGTATCGAAGTTTCCTGGGAAAATGAACTCTTTCAGAAAGGTCGCCCATTCCACAACACGGATCTTGACATCAATGCCAATTTCTTTCAAGCGACGCTGAATAATCTCTGCCGTTTTGGCGCGCAAATCGTTGCCTTGATTGGTTACAATTGTAAAACTGAATGGTTGGCCATTTTTGTCGAGGATCCCATCAGCATTATTGTCCAACCAACCTGCCTCAGTTAACAGCTTCCGAGACATGTCAGGATTATGCTGATAACGTTTGACATTGGCATTGTATGTCCAGAGGTCGGGCTTGTAAGGGCCAGTTGCAATTTGGCCAAAACCTAGCAGCACACCGTCAATGAGTTCCTGCTTGTCAATCGCATAAGAAATTGCTTGACGGACACGCTTGTCTTGAAAAACTGGTTTTTTTAGATTGTAGCCCAAGTATGTATAGCTAAATGCTAAGTAACGATATTTATTGAAGTTGCGCTTGAAGGACGGCGTGTCCGTTTGCGTGCTGTACTGAATCGGTGTTAAACCCATGAAGTCTAAACCTCCAGAGCGCAACTCAAGAAACTGAGTAGACGGATCGGGGATGATCCGATAGACAACCCGGGAAATGTATGGCTGACCTCTGAAGTAGCTCTCGTTCGCTTCAAGAACCAACTTTTCTCCAGCATCCCATTCTACAAATTTGTAGGGCCCCGTACCAACCGGGGCTCTGGACAGCGGACTTTTAGTAATCTCTTGGTTTTCCAAAAGGTGTTTAGGATGGATTGCCGTTGCCCAACTTTCAAGAGCGGGTGCATAAGGCTTCTCATACGTGACGCGAAAAGTGTATTCATCGATCACTTTCGCATTTGAAACCTGTAAAAAATCTTCGGCATAGGCGGTGGGCACATCGGGGTCGATGTACATTTGGTATGTGAAGAGAACATCGGCACTGGTAAACTGCGTCCCATCATGCCAATGAACATCCTTGCGGAGATGAAACGTAATACTCAAATTGTCATCTGAAACGTCCCACGATTCAGCCAACTCACCAACAAGTTGCAGATTCTTATCGTATTTGACCAAACCGTTGTAAACAAGGCCATTGATATCGCTTGATGCTGAATCGGAGGAAAGAACGGGAAGAAGATTGCTTGGCTCGCCAATCGAGGCTTCAATGAATGTATCGCCTCGCACGGGCTTTGCTTCGTCGCCTTCTGCAGGAATGACATCCGGCTGTTGTTCGCATCCAGCAGATAAGAAGAGACAAAGTAAAGTCAAGTTGAGGATCAGATTGCGCACTTTAAGGCCCCCCTGCGGTATTAGTCTGACAAGGATGTCTCATCGAGGTTAATGATAGCGGTCCCTGCCGGTGGAATTAATTTAAAAATCTCAGGCAAAAAAGTTCGATTGATCGCTTGATCTTTGAAGTCAATGCTGGCTTTGATATCAAATTCCGGCAACGCGATCTCAAGTTTAGCGGGGTAATTCTCAACCAATTCACCATGGCGGCTATATACAACCTTCAAAAACATCGTGTCACGGTCAAAATACCTTGTTTCAACTAATTGCCGTAGAGAATTGAAAACGAGCTCCTGTCGCCGATCATAATTCTTCAGTTCGATAAGCCAATGTTGGTTGGGTAGCCAATAGGCCGAAACAACTTGTTCAGCGATAAGCGGCACTCGGTAAAGTAAGAGATTGACCAAATCATCAGGCTTGAGTGGTACTCGGGTGAACCGTGCTAAATTTTGTGGGGAGGCAGAACCCAGATAAAATTGGTTGCGTGATTGCGACAAGACGGCCAAATCATTCCCATTAGCGGCCAGAATCAACAACGGCGTACCAAACGGAGTCATGACCTCCAATCGAAAATGGTTTGGCCGCTCTGCAAGAATAACCTGTCTGACGCTTCCACTTTGTTCCGGAGAGGATATTTGGGTAACAGCCAATCCTTGTACGGATCGAATCTGTCTAGCTGTATCGGCTAGACCGTTCAGAAGGTCTTGAGCTGCCGTTTTACTGACGGGTTGTCCAATGGTTGGGACCATTGGCGCACAACCTGTGATCATTATCAACAGGATAATAAGGCAATTAATTGGGCGTAAGGGCATCGAGCTTCGCTGGGATATCTGGGTTGTCAGGGGATATTTCCAAAGCTTTCCTGTAAGCTTCTGCGGCAGCCTCGAAATTCCCGAGGGCACGGTAAACATCACCAAGATGTTCGAGTACAACGTCATCTTCAGGAAGTTGTTCATTGGCCTCTAAGATAGCCTTCAACGCCTCAGTATACCGGGCAAGCCGGTAATACACCCATCCCAATGTGTCCAAGATATGAGGCGCGCGGCTGACCACAACAGCTCGTTCAATAAACCCTAAGGCTTCGTCAAGGTTCTCATTCGCCTCGGCATAGGCATATGCAATAAAATTTAATGCTTCAGCATGGTCTCTATCGATGCTGATAATGTTTCGCATGACTTGCAGTGCCTGTGAGTGATCACCCATTCGCTCGAAAATCATGCCTTTTTGGTAAAGGAGTTCCAGATCCTCTGGAAACTGCTCGAGGCCACGACGGATAATCTCGAGCGCGTTCTCCGATTGTCCGTCTTCCAGATAAAGCGCAGCAAGATAGGAATAGAACTCGGGTCTCGAAGCTCCTTGCTCAAGATGTTTTTCAAGAAGAGCAACCGCTTCAGTTCGGCGACCGGTTTCCATCAAAATAAAGGTTATATGAGAGAGGCTGTCTTCGTATAATTTCGAATCGTCTGGAACCTGGCGAAATGCCTCGAGAGCCATCTCCCAATTTTCCTGTTGCTCAAAAACTGTGCCAAGGTAATAGTGGATTTGATCGAGGTCTGGTTGAATTGCAAGTATCTCTTCAAACACCTCAGCCGCATCAGACCAACGGGCCTGTTCCATATAAATCAGACCAACTTTGCGCCGGGCATCGAGATCGTCTGGCTTCAAGTCAATGATGACATTGAGCTCTTTTAAGGCTTTGTCATACTCTCCCTGGGCAACAAATATTCGGGCAACATGGTGGCGCAAGGCAAAGTCGAGAGGCCGGTTTTGTTGTGCCTTTTTGAAAACCTTGAGCGCCTCTGCCCAGTCCTGACGTTCCTCATAGAGAAAACCCAGCTCAAGATATGCTTGGCCCATTTCGGGAAAATTCTCAACCAGGAATAAATATTGTTCTTCTGCCAGCAAATCCAAACCGGTGTCGCGATAAACACGAGCGAGAGCCATTCTTCCGGGTTGTGAGTTTGGGTTCAGCTTCAGCAACACCTTGAGGGTATCAACCGCCTTGTCAAATTCTCCGACCCTGAGAAATGCAATGGCCAAATGTATTCGGGTCTGCTCACGTTTCGGGTCAAGCTCAATGACCCGTTGATAATGCGGGATCGCTTTTTCAGGTTTCTGGCTGGAAAAGTAGGCATTTCCAAGTGTTAAATGTGCACGAACTGAATCGGGATTTTGGAACAGAATGTCTTCGATGACACGCATAGCGTTGTCAGGCTGGTCAATCTGGATATAAAGTTCAGCCAATGAAAACCGAAGATCTTGGTTTTTGGGGTCTGCATCGATGGCTTTCTCTAAAGCCTCTGCAGCAGCTTGGGTGTTCCCTTCGTTTAAAAGCAATTGCGCGCGTGCATAGTGAAACAGCGCATTTGACTCCACATCGTCTAACCGCGATTCGTAAGCAGAGTTGATCTCGTCAGAGGGGGATATGTGATCGGATTTCTGTGCGGGTGCGCAACCAGAAGAAGTCAGCAAGAGAAGCCCGATTATCAACGGAGTCAGAATATGCATTAAGTTACCAATTATGGATTTCATCAAAGAAGGTAAATTATCATAGACTTATATTCCGGTCAATCCAAAGGGTATTGGAAACCGTTACTTTACAAGCCTATATCCTCTGATAATCTTTAAAGAAATGGCTTTTTGAACTTATGCTTCGATATGGATTTTTTGCATCAAAAACTGCTTGATCCGGCAGCCTATCCCGATTCGACAACGAGGGTCTCTTTTCGGGAAACTCATATCTCAAGGGTCTACCTTACGGATACGCGTGCCTACAAACTAAAAAAACCTTTGGACCTTGGCTTTTTGGACTTCAGTACTTTGGCGAAGCGTCGGCATTATTGTCAAGAAGAGGTTCGACTGAACCGGAGGTTTAATTCAGATACATATCTTGGTGTTTGTGGATTGTATAACAACTGTGGAGAGATCCGGTTTAATGGCTCAGGACAATTGATTGATTACGCGGTCTGCATGCGCCGTCTTCCTGAAACCAGTATGCTTAACCAAATGATTTTTAGTCAAACCGAGGGGCTAAGGGAGCGTATGCCCGAACTTGCCCAATCACTCCATGAGCTTTTTTCGCGTGCCGAGGTTTGTCGTAATGAAGACGCAAGTAATCCACAAGTCATCATCAACAATTGTATTGAAAATTTTGAACAGACGAAACTGGCAATTGGCGAGGAACTGACTTCGGAAGCACATCAACTTATGCAAAGTCATACCAATCACAATGTGCAGGCCCTCAAGGGCTTGTTTGTCCAGCGAGAACAAGCAGGTTTTGTTCGCGATGGTCACGGTGATTTGCACACCGCTAACATTTGCATGAGCACTCCAATTCGCATCTACGATTGTATTGAGTTTAACCGTCGCTTTAGGGTGAATGATGTTGCCTCCGAACTTGCATTCCTCTTGATGGACCTTGAATTTCTCAATCGTCGCGACCTCTCAAAGAGCCTCTTGCAATATTACCAAGACCAGCAAGACAATGACCCTGGCCTTGCCCAGCTGTTACCGTTCTACAAAGCGTATCGTGCCTGGGTTAGAGGCAAAGTCGAAGCCATCCTCTCAAGAGAACACGATGTTGATGACAAACAACGCCGTGATGCGGCGAATATGGCCTGCCGTTACTTTAACCTTGCGCTAGGGTATGCACTGGCACCTACGCTCTTTGTGGTCAGTGGGCTAATGGGCACTGGCAAAACAACTTTCGCCAGTGCCTTGGCAAAAGCAACTGGCGCCAAGCATTATCGCTCTGATGTTATTCGTAAGCAAATGGGCGGCATTCCAGAATTCACAGCCGTTCACAGTCAATACGGGAAGGGTCTTTACAGTGAAGATATGACACGGTGGACCTATGCCAAGCTGATCGAAATGACTATAAAATCCTTGCCGAGGCAGTCCGTCATTGTTGACGCATCATTTGCCAAAGCTTCAGATCGCCAAATGTTTTTGCAACTGGCCTTGGAAAAACGGGTGCCGAGCTGTTTCTTGTTTCTTCAATGTCCAGACGACCTCGCCAAAAATCGACTAAAGGTTCGCCAGCATGACGCGTCCGACGGACGGGCTGAACTGTTTTCAAAGCAAAAGGGCCACTTCGACCCCATCATTCCAAGCGAAAACTTGATTCATGTCGACACCACGAAGGACGTAGACCAAAATGTTCAGCAAGTTCTTTGTCAAGCATTGATGGGCCAAGGGGGGTCACGATGAAACAAAACCCTCTTCCGCTTCGCGACGCATGGATAATTTGGTTTGTATTAGGTCTGGTTATGCTCAACTACCCGTTTCTGCATATTTTTAATAAAGATGTGCAACTCTTTGGCATTCCCCTGACCGTTTTGTATTTTTTTATTGGTTGGCCAGTTTCTATTTTTGTTATCTACTTATTCTCGAGTTATATGAGCCGTGAGACAAAAGACGATTCTCAAACGTCCGGCGAGAAACAATCCTCTTCGCGTAACGAGGCTGAACGATGATTCCACTTGGCGTAGTCGCGACAGTCTCTCTGCTCTACTTCGGTCTTCTTTTTGCCGTGGCATGGTATGCTGACCGACAGCGAGCTTTCGGCAAGAGCTTGGTTGATAATCCCACGGTTTATTCTCTCTCCTTGGCAGTCTACTGTACTTCCTGGACTTTTTACGGCAGCGTGGGTCGAGCCGCAACGCATGGCATTGATTTTCTGGCCATCTATCTTGGCCCAACAATGATAGCCTTCTCGTGGTGGTTCCTGCTCCGCAAAATGGTGCGAATCAGTAAAGAGCAGAACATTGTAAGTATCGCCGATTTTATTTCCAGCCGCTACGGAAAATCAGCGTTTCTCGGCGCAGTCATTACCATTTTTGCCGTGCTCGGCATCATGCCATACATCGCCTTGCAACTTAAGGCGGTCGCTCGTACTTTCGACCTCTTGGTCTATCCCTTCTCTGGAGCTAATGGTGCTTTGCACTTTTTCCCACGTTTTGATGTTCACTTTGACACGGCGTTTATTGTGGCCATGATCCTTGGTGTTTTTGGTGTACTATTCGGCGCAAGGCACCTCGACGCCGCAGAGCGTCATGAGGGTCTAGTTGCCGCGATTGCTTTGGAATCAGTGGTCAAAATTATCGCTTTTGTCTGTGCTGGCCTTTTCGTCACTTACGGTCTTTTTGATGGGTTTACAGACATATTTCATGATTTTTTAACCCGTATGCCGGAGAGAAGCCACCTGCTTCTGGTTGGAGCAGATGTGAACACTTATGCCCATTGGTTCAGCCTGACCTTTATTTCGATGATGGCAATCATTTTTCTGCCTCGCCAATTCCATATCATGGTCATTGAAAATTGTCGTGAAGAGCACATCCGAAGTGCGATGTGGCGATTCCCGGCCTATATGTTCATTATCAACCTGTTCGTCATTCCGATCGCACTGGGTGGTCTGCTATTGTTCAATGGAAATACCCAGAATGCAGACTTTTTCGTAATTACCCTGCCCCTTCAATTTGGACAGCCTTGGTTGGCACTGCTGGTTTTCATCGGCGGTTTTTCCGCTTCGGCAGGCATGGTGATGGTTTCATCGGTCGCACTGTCCACGATGATTCTTAACCATTTGATTATGCCAATCATTCTAAAATTGCACAGCGGTGTCCAGAGTCTTTCTACTCTTTTAATCAATATCAAGCGCTTGGGAATTGTCGCGACCATTTTTCTCGGCTATCTCTACTACCGGTTACTTGGAGAATCGACGGCATTGGTCAACATCGGGTTGATCTCGTTCGTCGCCGCAACTCAGTTTGCTCCTTCCGCGATAGGTGGACTTTACTGGCGACGGGCCACACGACGGGGTGCAACAGCAGGACTTATCTGTGGGTTTATCGTCTGGTTTTATACATTGCTAATCCCTGCATTCGTTAACGAAGGCTGGCTAGACCAATCACTTCTTGACCGTGGTCTTTTCAATTTATCTATTTTTAAACCGACTGCCCTGTTTGGGCTAGACGGTTTTGATATTTGGACACACTCTTTGTTCTGGACCATGTTGCTCAATATCGGTTGTTTTCTGGCCTTTTCCCTTTTGAGCAGGCCGACGACTGATGAAACAGAACAGGTGAAAAAATTTGTTGATGTATACAAAAAACGTGTTGAAGGACCACAACGCACGCGGATCACCAAAGCCCCTTCAGTTGTTGAGTTTGTCGAGTTGATGGCGAAATTCATCGGTGAAAAACAGGCCCATCAAGCGATTACCAACTACCTAGGTGATCGTGAGATTGACGAAAAAGGCAGTCTCTCAGAACAGGAGCTCCCAAAGCTCAAACGGTTTACCGAATTGACCTTAGCAGGCTCTGTGGGCGCAGCACCCGCACGTATTATCATTGATAACTACCTCTCTGCCAGAGGCAGCCGGCTTGAGGATATCTTTGATATCTTTGGCTCAGTCAATATCAGTCGAACTGCCAGTCGAGAACAGTTAAGTGTTCTATTTGATGCTGCCCGCGCCGTGGCCAGTGGGAGGAACCTTCAGGAAGTTTTGGACGAAATCTTGATAATTTTTACTGATCAATTTAAGTTTGATCTCTGCGTGATCCGAATTCTCGATGCTGACCGCCAAGCGTTGACAGTGCGAAGTCAACGTGGCATGTCATCGAAACATTTCGGCGAATCCGAGCGCGATTTGACCATGGACACATATATTGGCGAAACGTTTTTAACAAACCAGATCACAGTGGTCAACGACACAGATTTCGTCGCTAAACATCAAACTGCCGAAATTATACGGCGAGAACAAATCCTTTCTTTTGCTCACGCGCCTATCACAGTTGAAGGGGAACCGATCGGCGTTCTCTCCGCCTTCTCGAAATCGGCCAAAGGAATCTTCACGGAAGAATTTGTTGAACTGTTCTCCAGTCTCGCCGGGCAGGTTGGGGTGGCCTGGCGCAATGCTCAGCAGACAGATCAACTGATAACAGCCCGCGAACAGGAGCGTGAGCTTGCGATTGCCAAAGATATTCAACTTGGCCTGCTGCCGACAAAAACCCCTGAATTGCCGGGTGTTCACATTGCCGGCATCTGTCTTCCTGCCAAAGAGGTAGGTGGCGACTATTACGATTATTTATCTCCCCAAGAAGATCGGCTGGATTTAGTTGTCGCTGACGTGTCCGGCCATAATGTTGGCGCAGCCCTGATTATGGCTGAAACACGCACCATGATCCGGGCACGCAGTGCTCACCATGGCAGTCCAAAGGAAATCCTCAAGGAACTCAATTCCTTTTTCTACGATGACCTTACGCGGGCAGAACTATTTATCAGCATGTTTTATTTACAATATTTATCGGCCAGTCGAGAGGTCATCTACGCCAGTGCTGGTCACCCACCCCCACTTTGGTACAAAGCAGCAGGTCATCAATGCCACCGCCTTGATGCAGAAGGCTTGATCATTGGCGTTATGAAAGACTTTCAGTTTGAAAACAAGAAGGCTCATTTTGAGCCGGGGGATGTGCTCCTGCTTTATACTGACGGCGTCATTGAAGCCATGAACGAGAGGAATGAGTTGTTCGGGGAAGAACGGTTGAAAACTCTCCTCCTCGAAAATTCGCGGCGATCACCGGAAGGCATGATCGAGAAAATTTTGGAGCAAGTGCGTCTTTTTTCAGGTCATCACAACTTTCAGGACGATGTTTCACTCATCGTTATGCAAGTGGCTGCTGAGGCGGATCTGGACATGACGTCTGACTAGTCAATAACCAGGAAATTCACTCTTCATCCATGGTGCTGTGGTAATATTGAACATAATATAAAGTTATCACAAACCATTGAGTTCGTTATATCACTACTTCAAGGAGTTTAAAATGAATTTGCACATCGACGACAGAGGTGCCGCAGTTCTCCTAACAATCGAGGAGGAGCGTCTCGATGCTCACAA
>JAFDBS010000062.1 GCA_019313185.1 Deltaproteobacteria bacterium
CGAACTGGCCTAAAGATTTCTGACAATTTTGTAAAGACAAAAAGGATGGCATCGGAAACATTGAGAAAAACCGGTCCGGGTCAACCCAAAGGCCAGGTTGCCCTTGACAGCAGCGGCCACGACATTGCTGACAGATTTTTGGGTCGGAATGACTGACAAGGCTTGCCGCGTTCATGATGGTTCATCCTGATAAATACAATGTGCCAGCAAACAAACATTCACCCGAGTGCATCCTGATAACAACTGCGAGCGATTGGTCTGAGTGGCCTAATTGACCAAGTCTACAGCAGGACATGATTATTAACACATTGTTGAGAACGTGTTTGCCTGAAAGCCGTAGCTTGTTGAAGCAGGTTCTATCAGAAAGCCTGATATGCTGAACAGCTTTTCGCTTGCCGGAACGAATGTCAAATGCGGTGGCCAAAATCATTTCAAATCAAAAATCCGATTGATATCAAAGGTTTTGGGCAGCAATGCTCCAGATTCAATGTTTCATAAGTTAGGGCAATGAAGTGTAGATGAGGTCTGTTGCCTGCCCATCGGGGTTGATGATTTGAAAGCCCAGATCCTTGTTCTGTGAATGGCTTGGATAGCGATAATAAATCATCTTTTGACAGTTAACGAAAACGATTCGATCTCCTTGTGAAGATAAGATATTGGCGACCTGGGAAGATTCTGACTGCCTGGCCACCACGGCTATTTGCCGGTAAGATACACCAAAGCTACTGTCTGCGGGCTCTTTGACCAGCAATGTCGAGTTCGAGGAAAAGTTTTTCCCCCGAATAATTACTTCATAATAGTTTTCGAACTCGGCGCCTCGGTCCACATCAGTAATTGTGGGAATGTTGTTAAACCAAACCGAATGGGGCAAAGACATCGCACCGTCAGGGTTGCGAACTGAAACACCGTACACTCCTGGGCTTTGAGGGCCTTGAAAAACGGCTTCAATGCGATTGGGTGCAATGAAATTGGTCGGGACAGCACTGTTGTTGATCAATACATCAGCACCTTGAAGGAAATTGCGCCCGGTGATTTCCAGTTTCTTATCCGATCCGATGGGACAGACTTCAAGGTTTCGTGGGCTGATATCTGTCACCTGTGGCTTGGGAGCCAGAACTTCGAACATCGATGACGTTGTGGCGACAGACCTTTGGTCTTGAACTGTCAGTGTGTAATTCCCTGCAGGCAGATATGGTGTTGCAAATTCAACTCTCGTTGTCTGTACCTGTAAAGAAGGAACAAATTGCTCGCCCAAAAAAATCTGGGTTTGCAGTGTAAAAGGGCCGCCGCCGATGCTAACAAGAGTCCCCGGCGTTCCACGGTTGGGAGATACGGAAGTGATCTCCAAGGCGAAAGGTGTTCCATAGGTCAGACAAAGACAGGTCAAAAAAAAGCAAACTATTTTAAACATCAGATTTTTCTCCCTCGGTTTGTCTAACAGTTTACCAAATTCGACCCAGGGATGAAGCGACTTAATCAGATAATCGTTTGAAATGTGAGCCAACACGCTATTTGACGGCTGTTCTGGATAATGCATACTCAGCAATCAACAGCAATGCTGATCTGATGAACCCACTATTTTCCTCCGACCAATCGACGCGCCAAAAAATCGTTGCCATTCGCTTGACTGAAATCAGAGAAACTGTCCATTAGGTTGATATACTAAAAAAAAGAAGGTTGTTTCCGGAGGAAAACCAATGGACCCTGAATGGGACATTGACATCGCAATGCCGGTCATGTTTGTTCTTTTCCTGTCGGCGTTTCTGATCGTCGGGCTCATTCCTAGGTTTGAAAGAACCTATAAAAGATTGCGTCATTATTTCCACAACCGGCGAAGATCAAAATCGAACATACCAAATACCACGACCGGGTCATTGAGAGATTCAGCTGCCTTTGAAGAGGAAATGCCCTCCCTCGACTATTACGAAACGGTGGTGATAAAACTGCTGGCTGATCCCAAGCATGGAAGAATCTCATCAGATATAATTGTCGCTGAGTTAGGGTTAGACGCAGAGGCCCTGGAAAGGGTTCTGGCGCAGCTTAACAACGTCGGATTGATCTGTTTTGTCCAATCACCGTTGCTGATCAAAAAATATTATCTCTCGGAAAAAGGCCTGGCTTACGCCATCACTCAGGGTTTGGTTCCGTTTCCAGATCGTCGTTACAGAAAAAGCAGGTATCATGATTCACCCAACGCCAACTCAGTTTAGAGCAGGAGATACAACTGAACTTTGTCGCTCTATGGACGTATCAGTTGGTTTATGAAGACTCACCACCGGTTGTTGAAGAAAAGATCTTCGCATTACTATTGCCATTTCACTTTGAGTTGTGTTTTTATCAGCTTGGTTTACAGGGAAGGACCTGAAGTGGTGGTCTAGTCCCAGATTTTTTGACAAAAGGTTTTCTTGGGAGAGCGCCTATGATGTTGTTTCACAAGCTAATCACAATCGCGGTTGTTTCCGTTGCTTTGTGTGCCTGTTCAGACTCTGAAAAAACGCAGACCCAGACACCTGTCCAAGAAAAGCTGCCGATCCCTGAGTTTGCTCATTCCGACGATCCGAGGCAGCTTGTCGATAACTACCTCAATGACCTGCAGAACGAGCAAGTGTTTCCGAGCGCTCTGGTGTTGGAACTTGAGGGGAGCACAAGCCTGAAGAACGCCAAGGCTTTGATAGCACGACATCATACCATTGCGTTTATAGAATGGTACTTTTCCGAGTCTTATCTCAGGAGGGTGAAAGACCTTGTTGCACGAAAAGTCAAGCGGCTGGATTATCAGTTGAAAGTTTTGGACGTATCCGAGGCAGATGCTTCGGATGTGCTTTTCGTGATTGAGGCCGGGCCACTGGCGCACCGGCTGGCTCTGCAAGACGGTGACTTTCAACAAGTCTGGCAGCCAATCGATGATGAAAGTTTCAGCGTGATTTTGACCAATCAGGACACTTCTGCACCACTCCGTGTCGTTCGAGAGCATGATCGCTGGAAGCTGGAATTGACACATTTATAGAGCTGTTCACGCCTAAGGGGCAAAATCTCTTTCTCATTAGCTTCTCATGCTTGAGAGAATCTAGGCGCCAAAAGCGATTTTGCTTTAGTCCTGATACCCCCTGTTGTCCTTGATCTCTCCTCATTTGTCTACCCTTACCAATGGCTTAAAACAGTAATAATTCAAAAACTTTAAGACCTTCATGTTGCGGTTGAAGTTTTTGCTGTTATGCTGAAACAATAAAACACTTAAAAAACGGGATAGGGCCAATAATTTCTCTGGAGAAAGGAGCATTTTAATGAAAAAAATCAGTATAAAGTTCATGGCATTACTCACGGCGTCATTCGTGATCATGATGGCAGTGCCACTGATTGCTTCAGCAGCTAAGGTTAAGAAGATCGATAATTTTATTGTTTTCGTTGATCAATCTGGGTCCATGGCCCAGAAGCATGCCAAGCTGAAGCAGAAAAAGATCGACCTTGCCGTTGACATTGTCAAGAGGCTCGACAGCGCAATCCCTGAATTGGACTACAAGGGGTCAATCGTTTTGTTCGCGCCGGTGCAGACGGTCAGCGCACCGTCTCCTTACAAGAATGGGGCGTTGACATCGGCCATTTCCGGAGTCGATACGAAATTTTACGTCTTCGGTCGGGAAACACCTTTTGGCGACGGACTTCAGGCCGTCGATGCGACGCTAGCTGGGCTTTCGGGCAAAACAGCCTTAATCGTCCTGACGGATGGCCACAACAACCTCGGCTCTGATCCGGTTGCGCAGGCCAGGGCCCTCTATTCCAAATATGGCAGCAATCTCTGTATTCATATTATCAACATGGATACGGATCCGAAGGGGACGGCGATTATCGACGAAATCCGAGCTCAGAATGGCTGTACAGTCAGTGCCGATGCCATGTCGTTGGCAAATGATGCAACTCTAGGCAGTTTTGCCCAAGAGGTTTTCTTTAAAGAAGAGGACCCCTGCGCAAGAGACAGTGATGGAGATGGAGTCCCTGATTGCCGTGATAAATGTCCAGACACTATACCGGGAGCAATCGTCGATGAAGATGGCTGTGCCCTGAAGCATACCATGCAGATCGAGTTCGATTTTGACAAAGCAGAAGTCCGCCCTGAATACCACGATAAAATTGCCGAGGCGGCAGAGTTTGTCAAACGCTATCCAAAAACACAAATTTTGGTTGCCGGTCATACTGACAGCACCGGAGAGGCAGATTACAACAAAGAGCTATCAATGAAAAGAGCTGAATCGCTGATGATTTACATGGTAGAAAACTTTGGAGTGCAAGGCGACCAATTGCACCCAAGAGGGTATGGTGAATCCAGACCCATAGCCAGTAATGATACCGAGGAAGGACGTCAAGCCAACCGAAGGGTAGAGTTTATCTGTTGCACGATCATCCCTCCAAAGTAGTCTGCAGAACTCAAGGAGCGAATGGCTCGAATCAGAAGGCCGGCAAGATGCCGGCCTTCTGATTTTTAACTGTCCACTTGACTCTATCAAAAATAGGGCCGGCGACGGCTGGCTGACAACTTGCCGATAAACCAACCAAAGAACAAAACACCAGCACCGGCCAAAAACCATTTGATCGCACCGGTTCTGAGCAAGGATTCCTGCTCTTGTTCCAATGTGGCTGAAGACGATTCTAACGTATGGACCTTCTCGAGCAATTGATCGCGTTCTCGGATCAAGGCATCGACATTGTCCGCATCACTTTTAAACGTCTCGAATTCTTGCTTAACTGTGGCCAATGCAACCTGGACCTCGTCCAGGGCTTCTGCCAAGGTTTCTTTTTCTTCTTCAACCTCGGAGAGTTGAAGAGCGAGTTTTTGCTGCGACCCGTCATCAAGGGTATTGATCTCGGACAATTGTCGCTCCAGTTCTGCAATCGTTTCGGACAGAGCGTTACGTTCTTTTTGCAGTCTTTCTATTTGAAGGGATTTCGGCAGGGTGTCGGACACGTAGTTTTGTTTAATAAAGCCAACCTCGCCATTGCCAGTCTCGACCTTTACATACTCGCCGGACTCAGACAAAACCTCAATCGGTGTGTCAGATCGCAAGTACGTCACCACGTTGGCGTTGTCCTGAGGTTGATCGCGCAAAGAGACAACCATGCGATCGGAAATGTATCGGGTTTCCGCCCGGACAGTCGCCGCAGTCAAAATCAGCAGCACCAAAAACTGCGCACAAATAATATGGACATAAGATTTCATGAAATCACCTCCCAAAGTTCAAAATATACATCTCCCCAAATGGCAAGTACATAGATAAATGTCTTCCTGGTGGCAAAGGTCAGTTGCAGGCAAGGCCAAAATTCAAACTAATAACTTTTATCCATGTCATATCAATTCAAGAGTCTGGGCCAGAAAGCTTATGCCCGAATGAAATGTTTTTGAGGACTGTTGTGCCTAAGGCATTAATTGCAAGGACGTTCTAGACATTAGGATCTGACTGGTTGTCACAACCTCTCCACACTGTAATTTGGGGAAGAAAGTTTGCGGTAAGATGTTGTCTTTGAGAAAAATCTAATTGCCATGCCAGGTCTTTACACTGCCAGGAAAGCATTTTTCACCCAACCCTGAATACGATTCACAAGCAGAGGCCGCAATGATTGAATTCCGATTGACCCGCTTTATCTAATCAGAAGGCGAGGCTGGCTGTTGCGGTACTAGCGACTGCTCTTATTGGAAACGCCCAGGAATCGTGACCAGAACATCTTTTGGAGGTCATCCAGAGTTGTTTGCTGAGTAAAGCTTGTGTCAAGGTCTTTGATCAGCCGATATCACAAACTCAGGACTTTGGCAACGACCAGCCGAAATGAATCGCTGCCAGTCTGACGGCTATGACGGTAATGGCGGCCGAGGCTAGTGCGGCTAAGCGCGGTGTGCCGATTTGGAGAAGCACAATCAGTAACACACTTCCGGCAACACAGGCAGAAGCATAGATGTCTCGGCGTAAAATCAGGGGCACTTGGTTCGCGAGAATATCCCGGATAACACCTCCGGCCGTAGCCGTCATCACACCCATCAGCACGGTACCGAGAAAACCCAGTCGATATTCGATGGCTTTGGTCGTCCCGATAACTACGAAAGTCCCTAGGCCAATTGCATCAAAGTAAAGCAAAGGGCGTTCAAAAGCCTTGAACCGGTTTCGCCAGACGAAAACAACGAGGGACGTTACGATGGCAATATAAAGATAGACTTCGTTTTGCAATGAAAAGGGCGGGATATCCCCAAGTAAGATATCTCGCAGTGTCCCCCCTCCTACAGCTGTCACCACACCTAGAACCAGGATGCCAAACAAATCCATATGCCGACGCACGGCAGCCCAAGCTCCGGAGGCCGCAAATGCTGCGGTCCCAACCAGATCCAGAAGATAGAGAAATTTGAGCGGTTCGTTCATGCCGAGCGTGTTTAAAAAATGCCCAACCTATCTATTGATTTTGCGAATCAGTCGCCTATTCGTTCGATCTTTCATTGCAGGCGACCGGCAACCGGAGCAAATAAATGGTTATGCCCAAGGCGACGAGCAGCAAAAGCAACCTGACCCAGTTGACATTGATCAATACAAACGCCGAAAAGGAGATGCTCAGCCAGATTAAAAAGATCGCCTTGAATTTGGCATGCGACGGAATAGCCCCTTGGTTGAGATAAGGCCTGATTATCGGCCCAAGTCGTTGATGATTGAGCAGCCAAGCGTAAAAGCGCACAGAACTCCGTGCAAAACAGGCAAGAGCGAGAAGAAAGAGCGGCACAGTGGGTAGGACGGGAAGGAAGATCCCCAGGATTCCAAGACCGACTGCAGCCAATCCAATGGTTTGGAGACTCCAGCGAACAACAGGAGACTGGTTTGCTTCGACCGGTTTGCCTTTGGTTTTCGCTACATGCTCTTGAAAGTGTTGTGTATCCATAACAATGAGCATACACTGAGATGAAGAAACAATCACCTGCTGAATGGTTTTTTTGCGGTTGGAAATGGCTGAAAGTTTTATCTCTGAATGTTTAAGGTGCCGATCATGACTGTCCCCTCGTCAGGCCCATCACCAGTCAAAAAGCCTTCAATCAAGTATTTTCACAGGGGTTTGTCCCTGTTTGTTTTTACTTCCATCGCCCTTTCTCTGCTGTCTTTTTTATGGCTTAAAAATGAAGAGAACCAACTGATTGAATCGGATTTTTCCAGAATTGCCGAAAGCCGTTTGGCATCTTTGGAACAGGCTGTTGAGCAAAAGCTGCTAAAGCTCAGGTCCTTGGCAGTTCTTCATGAAACGATGGGAAGCATTGACCGCAATGCCTTCCCTAAAATTATTGAGCAACTCGATTTCGATCTTGGCCGGATTCGGACTGTTGGTTGGATTCCGCGCGTCACTATAGCAGAGAGGATTGCGTTTGAGCGGCGTGCACAGCAGGAATTGAACCGGCATTTTCATTTCCGACAAAGTGGGCCAAACGGCGGGTTGCAGATCGCAGGTGCCAAGCCAGAATACTACCCGGTTTATTACCAGTACCCCGAAACCGATGATCAGACTCTAGGTTTTGATGTGAGCAGTGCAGCGTTTCCGATGCGGACACTCAACCGTGCTAGAGAGTCAGGCTCTCTTGCAATTGGGATTGTGCCATTTGAACCCGCGGAAAACCAGGAAATATCCTTGTTCGCTGTTTATCCGGTGTTTCAAGACCTGAGCCCGGAAGCAGGTGATCATCCAGAGAACAGAGCTCTTCTGGGTTTTTATTTTGTGCTCGCTCCTGTCGGAGCAATTTATCAGAATGTTCGTGATCAACTGCCACCTGCGGGGCTCGACCTCTATATTTACGCTTCCTTTCACGCTGGGACAGATAGCTTGCAGATTCTGTTCGCCCCGTCACGAGTTCCCGTCGAGAGCGCTGTGAGCAGGCAAACTCAGGGAGCATTGCGAGAGGGATACCATATCGAGAAACGCTTCAATCTCGGTCCCGGCATGCCTGAAATCATCTACATGCTCAAACCAACAGAGGATTTCGTAAAGGTGCGGCAAACTTGGCGGCCCTGGGCGGTCCTTTGGGGCGGCATGAGCTTTTCGGGGGGGTTGGTGTTTTTTATTCTTCTCCAGATAAGGCATACCAGGCTTGCTCAACGTTTTGCAATCGAACAACAGAGATATGCGGCCAGCCTGGAAAAGGAAGTTGAAGAAAGAAAGCTGGTTGAAGAGCGCCTTAAAACGTCCAACCTCGAACTCGAAGCTTTTGTCTATACGGTGTCTCATGACCTCAAAACACCCTTATCTGCGATTATCGGTCATGCAGAGGTTCTGCAAATTCAGGAAGCCCATAGTTTGGACAATAAGACGTTGGAATCACTCCGAACCATTGAAGAGCAGGGTCGAAGAATGAATGGTTTGATGGAAGATTTACTCACACTCGCCAGGGCCGGAAAAGTCTCACCGCCTAATGAAAAGGTTGATTCGTCTGGAGTGCTGCAGACGGTCCTGGAAGGTTTGGCAGCGTCAATCCTAGAAAAAAATGCCCGGATCGAAATTGGGTCGATGCCATCCGTTTGGCTGCCAAGATCCTTGCTCGCGCAGATTTTTGAAAATTTGGTCCAAAACGCTTTGAACTATGGGCAACCTGAAGCTGGGCCAGTCGAGATTGACGGCAAGTCTGATCCTTCCTCAACAGTTTTTTATGTTCGTGACCATGGCCCTGGAATTCCAAGTGAAGAACGTCACAAGATTTTCGAGGTTTTTTATCGCGGGACCGGTGGACAACTGTCAAGGGGAACAGGGATTGGCCTGGCGACAGTGAAAAAAATCGTTGAGCAATATAACGGCAAAGTCTGGTTCGAAGAGACACCAGGCGGTGGGGCCACATTTTTTGTGAAACTGCCTCGTCAACCGGATGCGTCTCGTGACAATCAGCAACGCCCTTGATCAGGAGACATGGTTTTAAATATTATTGCTGCCTTTGCCCCAACCCTCTGGACAGCTGCCTTGTGATCAATTCAAGCGAGTCAGGACAGTCACGTTCCTGACTCGTGTTTGTAAACAGTCTTCAGAAAAGTTTGGAATGTCTCAAGGGTCCCAATCGGGTACGGACAGAATGCCATTCAGATTGAGGATTTGCACGCCCTTGAACGGGGTTTCGTTTACCCTCAGTGCCTCTCTACTCATGACATTCAGGCAAGATCTACCAAACAGGACGGATTATTCGAAGGCAGCCTTGATCCAGGCGACATCAAGTTGAAACGAACCTGCTTGCTGATCTGCGATAAACAAGCCAAAGCTTTGAACCTTGGCTGGGTTCAACGGCGCTGCTGAGGAAAGAGTCGTACCGTGATGGGTGGGAATGAATTTGCTAAAGGGCAGGGTGATGTCTTGCCATTGGTTTGTTGTCAAAAATGCCATTTGGTAGCTAATGCCATCAAAAAAGCGGTCGGTGCGCAAACTGAGTTTATATGTATTTCCATCACCACAGACCCGTAGCTTGATCTCTGAAAAAACCGAGAGGTCATAAGGTTTGGACGCGGAACGTATCGAGGCGAATCCGCCATTGTTTGCCAATGAGACCACACCGCTAAAACGCATACCAACGCCTTCGATGAAACGAACCCGACTTTCTGACATGCCACCCATTATGCGATCGTCGATAGACCGCCAATTGTCCACGTCAGCATTTGAAGACAAATCAAAAATCAAGGTTTCTTTGGTTTTGTCCATCAGCGTTCCTCCGTTTTCGATTTGGGTGAACACCCAATAAATTGGTCAATCCTCATTTCTAATCATGGCTTTTCACGCAAGTGAAGTCAAACTGTTTACCGATCACTTGAACGGAATGTCCGGGCTAAAAGCAGAACAGCCATGAGCCGATTCATCGGCTGAGGCTTCAGAGCTTTTCAGCCGCAAGATGCAGCGGATCTGGTCTCTGGGCTAAAGTCCATTACCTTTGGGGATGAGATTGGGCAACTCATTCGTCAGCAAAGGTCTGGGCGTCAAATAATCCGGCAGCATGAGAACGTGAGTTGCCTCAGGGGGATTGAGCTCTTCATAAAGTTGACTGGAATTGCCGATATACGCTTTGCTTAAATGCATGGGAAGAAGCCATATGGGGCGCAATAGCTTGGAGATTTCATCAAGATCCTGAGTGCAAAGGTGCGCTGAGAGTCGAGCTTTGTGCCTGTCTTCGGCAAAAAAAGTACATTCTGAAATTAATAGCGAAATCCCGACGAAAAGCTGAACGAATTTTCTGAGGTTTCCATTTGTCATCCCGACATCACTAAGATAACCGATGCTAGCAGGAGGCATGCTCCTGCTAATTTTTTGATAAAGGTGTGCGGCATCCTCAACGGTTTCGATAACAAAACCTTCGGAGGATTTTTTCCAGACCTTGATGGGTGAGTCCTCCAAGTCACCGGTGCAGAAACGTTTTTTTAACTCTTTCAACCATGGACCAGGCTGAAGATGCTCTGCATTTAACCGTTGTTTGTCGATCAGAAATGCTTGCCGTTCGGTGATCCGAAAAATTAACGAAGGAATTTTATGATCGCACAATTCGGCCTGTACAGTGCAGTGGGTAGTTTCATAGATTGTCTGTCCAATTCTTCTGATTTTTTTGCCAACGTTGGATTGAAAAGATTTTGCCCCTTGGAATTCGACATGCTTGATGTCTCGCTCGTGAATTTCGTAGACATCGACCGAACACCAATTTTGTTCGGCAAGGTTCCAGTCGTAGCCAGACAGTTTATGGTCGATGCGTTCGGCAATCCCGACAGGCCCAAACACTGCAATGCGTCCTGGGGCAACATGAATATGACGGATCAAATGATCAAAGCCCATCAAATGGTCCATATGGGCATGACTGATAAAGACCGCTTCGACTGATCGGAGAACACGTTTTGCCAAATGATGGATTTGGCCACAATCAAACAAGAGACCTTTGCCGGTTGGGCGGATCTGGACGTAAAGCACGGGATCGTCGAACAGACCAGAATAAAAATATGGCTTTATAAATCGGAAAAGACCGAGGTTCTGCATATCCACTCCTTCGTTTACGGTCATCTAATAGTATAACCCTGAAAAAACCGGTTTTAGATTTGAGTGAAAAATGATGTTAATTTCATATCGGTTTACTCAGCCCTAGGCCGGTTGTTATGCTTACAAGTTGGCTCTGGCTGGCAATGAAAAAGCAATCAATCCTGCTTTAGAATCAACAAAGCTTTTGAAAAAGGCCGTTCTAGGTTAAGGTAGCAAGAAATAATTCCTCACGTTTTTTTATGAAACGTGTGCTCTATATATGGTAACCCTTGATATCGGTTACACCCGGGTGCTTCCTGATAAAAATCAAGAGTGATGTATTGGGGCAAGTGCTTTTATGCCAAAGACATTGAAGATTCTGTTCAGTCTAAAGATCAGTAGATTTGTGCCGCACTATTGCCTCCTGGCGCTGTCCCATGAGAACTAAACAGGGAAAGTGTGTGTATCTTTGGGATGGTGTTCAAACTTCTCACTGAACGCTTATTTGAAACGGGACCCAACATCTCCATCCGAAGCCCGGCTTCGCCTCGAGCGAAAATACAATCACATGAAAAGTCAAATTAAGACAGCTGAAGATTTCATCAGTAAAATTGCTTCACGAAGCAGCTTGACAGTCAATTATGTACGGTGATTTTGACGGTCAAAAAACAACCCAC
>JAFDBS010000063.1 GCA_019313185.1 Deltaproteobacteria bacterium
CCATCTACTAGGTAGAGATCTGCCTGTCCAGGTGGTAGAGCTTGGTCCAACTCAGCGCTCTGTGAAAAGGGAATGATTGTATCGTCGTAACCATGCACCAAAATCAGGCTTGCTTCCAGACCATCTAGATCATTGCTTGCAAGATCAAGACGGTTGATCTCAGCACGCATAGCCACCGGAAGATCAGCGTACAATGTTTCGACATGTCTCCGGTCGCGGTTACTGATGAAGCTATAGAGAGATCGACCTTGCAATCCAAGTTGCTGAACGAGGTCGTCTACCGATAAGTCGAAGTCGGTTTTTTTGCGATTAATCATTTGGCGAAACAGTGCGCGATCGGCTTGGTCATCCAAGTGGCGCAGGTTGCTCTTGACGAACACCCATTGACCATAGGGACTTGGCTTAATGTGCTGCCAAGCATCATTGACCTGGAAGTCACCTGTGGTGATGAAGGTAAGGACGTCCGGCAGCGAATAATAGCCTCCTATGGTGAGAATAATGGAGATTTTCGACGCTATCGACGGCTTGCATGCGGCCAACACCGCTGGCCCGGCCGTATAGCTGAAAGCAACCAGACCGGTTCGGCCCTGCGGTGCGAATTCTTTGCGCCCGGCGAGAAAAAGTATCGCAGCTTCGATTTCCTGAATGTTTCCGGAATTCACTTCCAGTTCGCGCAAGCTTGGCAGGTCGGGCACGAATACAGCAAGGTCGACCCGTGAGAGAGCTGTAGCGAAGGCAATAAGGCGCCTGTCCTCCAAGCCCTTTTCAGCGGCGCCAGGAATTACCACGACCCCGGCTCGAACAGTTCCTTTCGGTAGATAGAGATGCCCCGTATAAGATTGACCGTGAACAATGAAATTAACTGTTCTCTGATTGGCTTTGGATACAGTGCTCTCAACCCGGTCAATGTCGGCAAGTATCATGGCGGCATCATAATGGCGAGAAATGTCGCAACCGACCACGAACAAGAGGATTGTTAGGAAAAGTGGCCGCAACGAAATAAAGAACAATGCGACCCGGTTCGGTTCCTTGTGCTTCCCCCTTCTTGTTCCGTTTTTATAAGGCCTATCAGTCATTCGGAGATGAAACCAAGAAATCATTGAGTTTGTTAGTTTATTCAATCTTTTCCATCAGACTTTTATCATGGTGACCAAAGTTTCAAACTTGAGGTCGTCATCGTGACAAACGATGATTTAAGCTGGATAGTGCAGCTTAGAACTACCTACAAACAATTCTTCTCTGAATGAGTCTATTGAAAATTTGGGGACACTTCTATTGATTCGTGATCGACTCAAATCTCCGAGAATGTTTGAAGGCTGATCTCTTTATAGTTTTATAAAAATTATAACATCAGAGTTATGAAGCACGATTAGTAACTTGAACATTGACAGAATTTGAGATGATGGTATGGAACTTTTTGATAGTTATCACCTTTTTACTCGGTGATTGAAGCCTGAGAACTTCACTTTCGATTCAACTGGAGGCAGGTTGTTTTTGTTAATTTAGATTTTAAGAAAGGTGAAATCGATCTCTAATGACAAGAACAATTTCTTCCTAAAAATCATATTCTTCGTTTAGAGGGTTTACAAAAGTCTGTTCTGAAGCAAATCTTACATAAGCTGCAATCCAGGAATCAAGCTTGCGTCTTTAATCCATTCTAGCAGTCGTTACTTTTTGTCATCTTAGCGCAAGAAGGATAATATGAAATTGAGTAGTCAAATCATGTCGACTTTACAAATAACCATTTGCAAGCCGGAGACGAAATGAACAAGCGGTCCATATACCTTTTGTCTCTCGGTCACATGGTCACTGACCTCAATCAGGGCGCTATCCCTGCTATGCTGCCATTTCTAGTTGCAGAACTCGACCTGACCTACGCCGCAGCAGCAGGTGTCGTATTCGCCACAAACATCACCTCGACTGTCGTTCAACCAATTTTTGGACATGCTGCCGACCGTTTTTCAAATGCCTGGCTCCTGCCAATGGCATTGCTGCTTGCAGGCTTTGGGGTCGCCATGATCGGCATGGTTGATAACTACCATGCGATCCTTTGCTTTGCCGGGATTAGCGGCGTTGGAATTGCCGCCTATCATCCGGAAGCTGCACGCAGGGTCAACCTGTCAGGAGGCGAGCATAAGGCGGAGGCCATGAGCATTTTCGGGATTGGTGGCACCCTAGGCTTTGCTTCAGGTCCCTTGATTATAACCACTGCAATTCTCTGGTTTGGCCTCAACGGGAGTCTCAGTGTCCTAATACCTGTAGGCCTTGTCGCGGTTCTTGTTCTGATATATTTACCAAACCCCTTAGCTACTACGAAAAAATCGACCGGTCACGGTGCAAAAGACGATGGTGACAACTGGTGTGCATTTTCCTTTCTCGCTATCTGTGTGACAGCACGGTCTGTACTATTCTTCGGCCTGTTGACCTTTGTCCCACTGTACTGGGTCAGCATCCTGGGGCAGACAAAAGTCGCGGGTGGAATGGCGCTCTCGGTCATGACGATCTCAGGAGTTTTAGGCAACCTCGTTGGCGGTCGTTTTGCAGATCGATTCGGCAATACACGAATCATCCTCTTCGGGTTTGCAATGTTGCTAGGGCTAGTCCCGTTATTCCTCTGGGCGACCAATCCTGCTGCTGCCTTACTGGTTCTAATCCCTATTGGTTTCGCACTCATGGCAACTTATGCGCCGTCCGTTGTTCTCGGTCAGAAATATTTGCCCAACCACATCGGGTTCGCATCAGGAGTCACTCTTGGGATTGCAGTTGCAGCAGGGGGAATTGCGGCTCCATTCCTGGGGCGTATCGCTGACATATTTGGTCTTGTAACTGTCTTTTCCGGGTTGGCGATCCTGCCTTTGGTCAATATCCTGATCACTTATTATCTTCCGGAGCCAACAACTCAGAGACAGCTCTGATCAAACTGAAGATTAACAAATAAGGCGTGACCTAAATGAATTACAACTTTTTTTGATGTGTACCAGAATTATATTCGAACTCTTAAAAGCTTAAATCTTATTTGTCACAATTTTGATTATAAGATGTTATGCCAAGTTCACGAGCTCAACAGACGCATTCTCCCCCGGAAAATGCATGAGATTGAAGTAACCCGAGGGCCATGATGTGGGTTATCGAACGAGAAATTGATGAGCTCGTGGCACCCAAACCTAGCAAAGATATGATTTGTTCGGATTAATTAGCCATGTATAGAAGGATCCACCTTATTCTTTGATTGTTGATCTATTACCGGCGACATGGTCTTGCTTTTTTATACCACAGCACGCATAATCGCCTCACTTTCTAAGCAAGAACTAATCTGGCATGAGTCGCTATCTGTTTAAATTTTTCAACAATTTCAAAATCCGCTGGAAAATGATCGTCGTTGTTCTGCCTCTGGTGGTTGTCCCAATCTGCATCGTTGGCACGGTTGTCGGATGGATTGCTTATCAGCAAGCGTATCTCGGTATTACCCAGACCAGCAAGGATGATCTCGATCACCTGGCAGCATTTACAGTAGATCTGCTTGATGCCCACAATCAGCAGTTCCTTGCCTACCAAAAAGACAAAAAACTCGCAACCGAAGACGAGTTAATTAGCCTGACCAATCTTGCTTATAACATGGTTGAGGCACAAGACAACCTATATCGTCAAGGTGAAATTGATCTCGATAACGCTATGCAGGCCGCCCGCAGTGCGATGAAAAGGGTTCAAGTTGGGGAAACCGGCTATATCTATGCCATGACCAGCAAAGGGACCCTAGCGGTTCATATCGCCCGGGAAGGAGAAAACGTCTACCTTGAAAAGGACGAAGACGGCAGGCATTTTATCCGTTCAATGTGTAAGGCCGCAACTCAGTCAGATTCTGGCACGCTTTTGAAAATTGTCTACCCATGGCGTAACCCTGAACTGGGCGATAAATTTCCACGGCAGAAGATGGTTATCTATCGATATTTTGAACCCTGGGATTGGATTATTGCAACCGGTGGTTATCTTGAAGAGACCTATGAAGACCCAGAAGCTGAACTCCTGGCCTTTGACGAACTCAAGGCTAGGATTAAAGCCAAACGGGTCGGTCAAACCGGATATATTTATTGCATGGATCTCAATGGCAATCTCATGATCCATCCTGAAGCGGAAGGACAGAACATTTTCGACGCGAAAGATTCAGACGGAACATTCTTTATCAAGGAAATGTGCAAGCAGCGCGAGGGATGGATTCGTTATCCCTGGCAAAACCCCGGTGAAAATCGACCTCGCACGAAAATCGTCCGCTACCTCTACTATGCACCTTGGGACTGGATCGTCGCTGTTGGCTCCTATGAAGAGGAGTTTTATCGTGAAACTAACCTCATCAAGGGCCGGATTCTGAGCAGTCTTGGCATGATCTCTATTATCGTTGCCAGTATCGCGGTCATGTTGGTTTTCCTGGCGGCAAAGATTCTCTCGGAACCGATCCGGCATATGACCTCAGTGATTCGTGATATCAAGCGCGGCCAGTTTCACCGACAGATGGAGGTAGCCAGCCGCGACGAACTCGGTGAACTTGCTGTTACATTCAATCGCATGACCAGCCACCTACAACGCAATCGCGAACTCGAAGCCAGCCTGGCCCAGCAGGGAAAGATGGCATCGCTGGGGGTTCTTTCCTCTGGGGTGGCTCACGAGATCAACAATCCGCTTGGTGTGATCCTAGGTTATGCTGGTTACCTTGAGAAAAAGCTTGACCCGGCAGATCCGAACCATCATTACATCCATGAGATTAAACTTGAGAGCAAACGCTGCAAAAAGATCGTTCAGGACCTGCTGAATTACGCCCGGACCCCCCGTCCGGAGTTTGCCGAAACTGATCTCAACCAGCTGCTTGACCAGATCATCAGTTTTGCGGCCAATCACACCGATATGCACGACGTGCAGATCATCAAAAAGTTTGACGATGACCTCCCCCCCCTCTTGCTCGATGGGGATCAAATCCGTCAGGTGGCCATCAATCTGATTCTTAACGCCGGTGCAGCCATGAGTGACGGTGGTCAGCTGACAGTCACCACTGCTCGGGAAGAAGAAGATGCCGTGATCACTTTTCATGACACCGGCTGTGGCATTCACGAGCCGGAGTTGGAACGTATCTTTGAACCCTTCTACACAACCAAGGATCGTGGCACTGGCCTTGGACTGCCGATCACCAAGCAGATTATCGAGCAGCATCATGGTAGTATCCAGATATCCAGCCGTGTTGGCCAAGGTACCACCATGACAATCCGTTTACCGATCGAAAGGAAGGAATTCTGATGACTCCACAACGCATCATGCTGGTTGACAATGAAGAAGGCCTCTGCCGCATGATGGAAGCAGTCCTTAAAGATCAGGGTTATCTGGTCAAAAGTTACACCCGTTCCGTTCAGGCCGTTGCCGAATTCAGCGCCGGTGATTACGAGCTCATTATCAGTGATATCAAAATGCCTGAGATGGACGGCCTTGAAGTCTTGAAGCATGTTCGCAACCGTGATCCGGAAGTGCCGGTAATCATGATTACCGCCTACGCCACGGTAGACATGTCGATTCAGGCCTTGCGGCGTGGTGCTTACGACATGCTGACCAAACCTTTTGAACCGGACGAGCTTGTCTACCGCGTGAAAAATGCCCTGCAACATCATGAATTGATGGAAGAAAACCGCGAGTTGCGAGAAGAGCTCTCTGGACAATTCAAATTTGAAAACATTATTGGTGCGTCCTCGTCGATCAAGTCCCTGCTTGAGAAGGTCGCCAAGGTGGCGATACGCGATACCTCGGTCCTGATCACCGGGGAATCAGGTACCGGCAAGGAGCTGGTCGCCCAAGCTGTGCACCACAATTCTTCAAGGCGAAATCACCGGTTTGTTGCCCTCAACTGTGGTGCCATGCCAGAGAACATCCTTGAGAGCGAGCTTTTCGGATATCGGAAAGGAGCCTTCACCGGTGCAATGGAAAATCGCAAAGGATTACTTGAAGCCGCCAACGGAGGCACACTCTTCCTTGACGAAATCGGCAACTTGCCTCTCACTATGCAAAAGACCTTGTTACGCTTTCTCCAGGAGAAGGAATTCCGGCGTCTCGGCGACACGACTCCTACCAAGGTCGATGTACGAATTATTTCTGCGACCAATTCTGACCTGACCGCAGAGGTTGCTGCAGGAACCTTCCGAGAAGACCTTTTCTATCGACTGAATGTCATTAACCTGCACCTGCCACCTTTACGCGACCGCCAAGAGGACATTCCGCTGCTGGCTGTGCACTTCATTCGCCAGCAAAACGCGAGATTTAGCACTGACATTAAGGGCTTGACCCCCGAAGCAATGCAGGCCCTGCGACTTTACGAGTGGCCTGGAAATATCCGCCAGCTCTGCAACGTGATTGAAGCCGCCATGACAATTGCCAGCGGCAATTACATCGGTCTGCCTGAGCTAACACAGCTAATCGAAACCGGCAAGATCGATCAAACTGCAGATCAGGCAGACTATTCTTCCGCCCTTGGACAATTTGAAACAGAGTATTTGACCCGCCTGCTGCGCAAACATGGCGGCAATGTTGAAGAGGCGGCAACTGAGGCAAAAATGAACATGGCGACCATATACCGTAAACTGAAAAAATACGGTATCAACAGGAAGGAGATGGAAGAATAGAATTTCTGCCGTTACCACATCTTGCCGTTGATCGTTTGCACAAATGCAAAACCGAGGTTTTTACTTTTGCAATTGTGCAAATCATTTACCTGTCCAAACCCATCCATATTCACACATCAACCTTGTATCTATATGAATTAATAAGCTTTATGTAAGTCACGAGGCTGAAGGATATTTGGTATATGCCTTGCTTTAGCATAAGGTGTAACTTCATAGGACTCAGCTCAATACGCTCTTGGGTTGCCGATTGTTGGGCCGGTCCTCTTCTTTCAATGATTTTGTACAGGTTAGTATGCCCAAGCTGGAGGCGCAAATGCACAATACAGCTGTTTGTCCCTACTTTGACCATAACGAAGATGCCTGCGACGTCGGTTGCGGCTATATTACGTCACACGATGCAAGCATGATCATCAAATTCTGCTCCTCCCGCTACCAGAGTTGCCATAAGTACCGCGAGTTGACCGAGCGACTTCAGGATGCCGAGCTTCTCGATCAGAAAGCTTCATCAGTAGCGGCACGACCGGACAGAAACTTCGACAAGTTGCCAGTTCTTGGTCTGTGCAGTTATAGCGTTACGATCGCTGCCTATGCACTGGACAAACTGGAGGCCGTCACAGTCAACTTGCATGTACTGGCGATCATTCTCATGCTCGGATCCATTGGCCAGATCTCGGCAGGCTTGAAAGCCTTGAAAAACAGCCCTCTCAGGGCGATTGCGTTCACCAGCTTCGGACTCTTCTGGCTTTCGATCCTCGCCCTCGACATTCTGCCTCGTGCAGGTTACGGTTCGACCCCGGGGTCGATCTCGATGATGATTTATTTTGCCGTGTGGGGCATGTTCTGTTTGATCCTTACCCAGGGGGGCGAGCATCTGACCCGTCCCTGCCGGACTGTTTTTGCCATGATGACAGCATTTCTGCTGATCTTTGCCCTGGCTCATGCTTTGCAAATCAACGCTTTTCTGCGCGGGGCGGCATTGATCGGGTTAACCAGCAGTTTACCCGGATTTTTCTACGGTATGCGTTACCTCAGCAGCGAGACAGTAGAGCTTTTGCAGACACATGCCGTGAAGTCAGGAAAGATGCGATCTTGACAGGAGACCCGGCTACCGCTAACTTTAGCCTATCGATTCGACAACGGGATTGAATTGCATGAACGCAAAACTTAGCCGTCAGATGACATTTCTTGGGCTTGGTGTGCTCGCTTTTTATGCTGGTTTGTTGGGAACCGGTCAGGCTTCGCTTGACATTCTGCCCCAATTTGTCATTTCCGCCATAATCTTTCTCAGTTCCGGAAAAATCTTACGGCAGATGGCAGAGAAACTGCCGATCAAGGAGCAAAAGGAAGACCAGCCTGTTGAAGAGCCAAACTGGGAATTACGCAACTTGGTTCTTAACTGGGTGGCTGCAGCGACCGTAATCAGCATCGTTGCACTGTTTCTAGTCAAACCGGCCAGTATGACTTTCTCTGAGTTCGGTCGGTTCCTCTTGAACATGGAAACCGTGTCCAACAATTACGAGATGCCAATTTCACCTTAAATCAGGATGAATGGCTTTTCCAATTCAGGGCAATGAACCCTTCCCCACACATAAGCCATCAAAATAGCCCAACCCGAGTCACCCCAGCACCGAGATCCTTTGGTCGTTTAGGCGATTCATATGGTTCCGACCCAATTCGGTCGACGAGCGTCTAGGTCGCCGAGTCGAACAACTCGACACTCAGCATCAGCATGAAAACAGACATCAGCGTATCTTGCTGCAGTGTTTTCCACAGTGAGCCAACATCAAGCTTAGCTGTAATCGGGTTAAGAAGAGATAAACATTATGGCTGACCTTGCAGGCCCGCAAGACTCCTGCAAACGATCAAAGGTACACACTTTCAAGTCGCCACGATTTTCATGCCACGACAAAGAAATTTAAACCGCTTCACTGAAACAGCATGAATGAACGATGAGAGCCATTGTCACATGTCAGGCAAAGTAACGATTGCTTGTCATACATTTTTGGACTTTAGAATTAACATCATGCTTGCTGCAACAAAGCATTCTAAAGCCTAACGTTTC
Source organism: Deltaproteobacteria bacterium (assembly GCA_019313185.1). Lineage (GTDB taxonomy): Bacteria > Desulfobacterota > Desulfuromonadia > Desulfuromonadales > BM103 > JAFDBS01. The sequence goes on from JAFDBS010000063.1 coordinate 8,716, forward strand.
AAGAAAGATTTCGCTTGATATGATCAACCCTCAGTGTGACCTGGATTGTTAAATGCAACAACTAACCAGGCCCCGCCATTTTTGACGGGGCCGAGGACGTTTTCTCCTGTTCAAGGATTTACACACAGGAGTCAAAAATTAATCATTGGTCACTTTCGACAACACCAAGTCGCTCTCTTCCTCAAAAGCACCTTCGGGCACTGGGACTTCGGCCGTGCGGGTCTTCAGTGTTCCGGCAAGCATGGCACCGACAACCAACAAGGCACCGGCGGCAGCAAACGACATGGAAAACCCACCGGTCTTGACACGCAGTATTTCAGAAACCCGGACCAAGGCAAAGGCACCGAGACCCCAGGCGGAGAAAAGCACGCCGTAGTTCATGCCGAAATGTTTTGCACCCCAGATATCTTTGGCAAAAGATGGGAACAGCGAGAGATTGGTGCCGTAGTTGAAAACCATGAAGGTCACAAGCAGCGGCATGGCTAACGGATTGGTGTAGGAGCCGTCTATAACCGGGATGGCCAGGAACATCAGGCTAGCTTGGAACGCCAGCATCATAATTAAGGTGTTGGCGCGCCCGATCTTGTCGGAAACGACTCCGGCTACGATCCTGCCGGCCGCATTGCCTATTGACATGATCGCCACGACCAGGAAGGCCATTTCGCCCATGCTTTCCTTGGCGAGACCCTTTGCACTGCCGATCACCATCAGGCCGGCACCGGCGCCGATAAAAAAACATGTCCAGAGCGTGTAAAATTGAGCTGTTTTGAGGATTTGTGAAAGTGACTTATTATCATTGACAACGGATTGTGCCGCGGGTTGTGCGGTATTGGATTCCGCAACATATCCGTCCGGAGGATTGGACAAGAACAGGCTAAAAAAGCATGTGACTGCGACAAAACCGACGCCAAAATACATCATCGACTGCTGCAAACCGTAGGCACCCAACAGGTATTGAGCCAGAGGTGCGATATAAACCGAGGCCAAGCCAAAACCCGCAACCACAATGCCGGCAATTAGACCGGTTTTAGCCGGTGGAAACCACTTCAATGCCGGCGGGGTTGCCGATGAATAACCAAAACCAATCCCCATCCCAGCCATCACCCCGAATCCAACAATCCAAGCCCAGTAATTTGTGGTCTGAGAAATCAAGATAAACCCGGCACCGACCATGAGGCCACCGATCATACACGTGATTCGCGGGCCAAACTTGTCCTGGATTTTGCCAGCAAGAATCATCGCCAGGGCAAATGATAAGCAGGCTGTTGCATAGGGGTCATTGATAGAAGTCTTTTCCCAAACGAAGGCCCCGGGACCGCCTGCTGCAATCGAATCGGCAATTGCGCCTTTGAAAATACTCCAGGTATAAAGAATTCCCAGGGCCAAATTGATCCCGGTCCCGGCCAATACAACTGTCCAACCGCGTTTTGATGATACAATTTGCTTGCTCATGTCTGACTCCTTGACATTTTGGTATGAATGTTCGAACCCGTATCGACTCAACTGCTGAACCCGGTAAGACAACGGCCAGCGCACCCTGATGACACCAATAATTGGTTTGCTGCTTGGTTGTTCGGGTAATTTCTTAAGCATTGGTTTTCCATTCCCATTGATCGGCTTATGACCTGTTTCTAGGCAACTCAAATACCAACCCTGAACAACCGACCAAAAATCTTTTTTCGTGTTGCATTCCAAATGGTTACGGGTTCTAAAAGACTCAGGTTTGCAGACATGGAGAATCTGGCGATTTGCAGAAATGCGAAAACTGGCCCTAACACGGCAAGAGGATGTGAAACAGGAAATGTATCCGGGGTGCTGGAATGTTTAAATTATGCTATTTATTACGAATGGTTACGATCAAGAGCAGAGGTTTTTAAAACACGGTTTTGCAGAAATGCGAGGGGGAAAGTGGTTCTTTTTGCAGAAATGCAAAAAAGGCATCGCGTTGGACGAGACAAACCCAGCTATGACACGAACGCTGGGATTTATAAATACTCATAACCACAGAGAATCATCCAGAATAATCGACTTCA
>JAFDBS010000064.1 GCA_019313185.1 Deltaproteobacteria bacterium
CAAAACACTGTGTAAATGCTTGGGGTTATTTGCGGTTGGTTGGTTATTTGTGGCTTGCGCTCCCGTCAAGACGATGGATGTTTGGAAGGACGATGGTTATTCCGGGCGTTTGAATAAAGTGTTGATCATAGCCGTAACAAAAGAAGCTTCTGTGCGAGAGCAGTTTGAAAATATTCTGACCAATCGTTTGTCTGACAGAGGCGTTATCGCCATCGCCAGCCATAAAGTAATCCCGAAAAGCGATAAAAAACCGGACAAGGAAACCGTTTTGACTGCAGTTAAGGAAACGGGCGCAAATCAGGTATTGGTTGCGCGATCGATTGGCAAAAAGGAAATCAGCAATCACCAGCCAGGAGGAATGTTCTTTGCGCCCAATGCAGTATATTCGGATGGATGGTATACCTACTACACAGGAACGATGATTTATCCAGAACGTGAGTACGACACCTCTTATTTCACAGTGGCTACCAACCTCTTTGAAATTAACAACCCGAAACCGGTCTGGTCTTACCTGGCACAGGTCAGAGTTGAAGGATCCAAGCAGGCTGCAGTCGAAGATTTTCTGCCGCTCCTTATTCAGCAGTTGAAAGATAGCCAGTTACTCTAATCGACCAAAGACAGCTCTTTCTTTCAGACCGACATCATTTTTTGGTGACAACCATATTTAAAACAGATTGCCCGGGCTTAGGCGAAAGGAGCACATAATGCGATACGACTTTTGCACGGTTGGCAAGCTCCTCATCGGTATTTTCTTGTCAACCATCTTGAGCAGTACCCAGGCACTTTCTCAAGAAGACAATTCTCTCCACTGGAACAGCTTGCGTTCGGGGGAACATTTTGCCTTGCTGCGTCACGCTCTCGCCCCTGGCACTGGAGACCCACCGGGGTTCAAACTTGACAGTTGCCAAACGCAGAGAAATCTTTCCTTAGAAGGACGGAAGCAGGCCGCCAAAATTGGAGACCTCTTTCGTGAACATGGAATAGACAAAGCACGAGTATTCTCGAGCCAATGGTGTCGATGCCTTGATACAGCACAGTTGCTCGATTTAGGACCGGTTGAGTCCCTGCCATTTCTTAATTCCTTCTACAATAATTTTGAGTATCGCGAATCACAAACACAAAAGCTTTCAGACTGGCTAAAGGCACAAACCTTTGACCAGCCTCTGGTTTTGGTTACTCATCAAGTCAACATAACCGCATTGACAAGTGTCTATCCTAGTTCTGGCGAACTTGTGATAATCCACCGAACCAATCATGGTGAATTTGAAGTCGTTGGAACGATTCAAACGAAATAAGGCTATTCCTTAATCTGTTGGAAAATTGAAATTATACACCTCCATCCTTCTTGGTTAGCGACTTGGGGAATTTTTCTTGCCGCCAAAGAAATTTTTTGGGAATTGCTGATTCCGTCTCCACCGACCTCACGTTTGCTTCCAAATCTGATTGACATTACTTGTAATATTAGGAGAAAATAATGTTGCTTGTGACTTTGTTTGGAGAGGCACTTCACAATGACCAGAAAATATTTTTTTTGTCTCTTTCTGCTGTTGACGTCTTGTGCTGTTTTCTACGGCACCGAAGAGGTGATTTATTTTGAAGAGGATACCCGGAGTTTTGAATTAAGTCTCGGCACAACTCAGGGAACCATCATACAGGAGGTCGGTACCCCTCATAAAGTTGCTCTTGCAGATTCAGGATATCATTACTGGGAATATTGTTACGAACACGACAGAAACCATTTGCACATTGATCAGTCAGAAAGACTTTACGGTTGCAATGCCTTACGGCTACACTTTGACCCTCAGGGCCATCTTATCGATTACCGCAAAATACCCTTCACACCTTGACCCCCAAAAAAATCACTACAACTCAGCAGACAACAAACCGTGGGGTAAAAATTTTTCTATTCTGAGGCTTTGAAGGCATTTTGTCGACCTGCTTCCGGCAGCAGATCCAATCTGAATCTCCGGTTTAGCTGCCACAACAATCCTCCGAAGAGTTCCAAGACATCGAATGTCTCGATAAAATAACTCGTGGTCGCCCGAAATGGTTTGATCGAACAATCAAAAAATTAAACCGTGCAATAGTGAGCATTCGGTGACAATTGAAGTCAACGGCATATTTTGTCCAAGTTTTTACTTGTCTCCGGTTGGAATAATTCTAAATTTCAATACGGACTCGTCACCCTCCAAAAAATTATAGAGTCGAGAGGCATTGTCTCGATCAAGGGTACGCAGGATCATACTATGACGTCTTATCCGGTCTTTGCGCTCCATCTGATAAGCGAAATTGGCAACACTGAAGCCATTCCTTTCGATAAGTTTGCGCAGTTCGTATTCATTCATGCTTGCATTTCGAGCGAAATAGACGTCGAATTGGTAAAAAATCTGGGCAGGCATTTTCCTTTCAATCCATCGAAAAGAGGCTAGCACACCGAGTGTCATGAACACTGCGATCGCCAGTGGAAAATAAAAACCAATACCGGCGAGTATGCCAATGGCCGAAGTCATCCAGATAGACGCTGCGGTGGTCAATCCCCGGACAGACATGCCCTCTTTGATAATAACGCCAGCACCGAGAAAACCGATGCCGGTCATGATCCCTTGGGCCATTCTGGTCGGGTCCAAACGAATAAATTCCGTGGTCATATTCATCCAATGGTCATCGTAGACGGTGACAAGCATAAGAAGGCTGGATGCTGTACAAACCAACGTATGGGTTCTGAACCCGGCAGGTCTGCCGTGATAGGATCTCTCGTAACCGATACAAGCTCCTGCAAGCAAGGCCATGACTAACCTGAGAACAATTTCCACGTTATGATGGCTCATTGACACCCCTAATACAGAGAATGTGCACGACGTCTCAAGACAAACAGTTTAATAACTGCTTAAATTCTATAGCAATCATTGTTTACCGTCAAAGACGCCACTCTTTATTAAAAATGCCTGTATTGATTGACAAACCTGAAGTGATAAGGAGATGAACGATTCCTGCTAAATCAACGATTGGACCAACAAATCCATCAATTTGTTATCGCCATTTGGAATGGGACTTTGATGAGACCGACACGGACGGAGACCTTATCGATGACCTCTACATCAGCGGCACTGTCATTGGGTTTCGGTATTTTTTCTGAGAACTTTGGACTCTCAGTTGGTTGAGCGTTAATCTTTTTGGTCTATCAACGGCTCCGCTTCACATAGCGATGACTAAAAGGAATGATTATGAAAAACAGCACGATCATCTTCTTTTTGATTCTGGCTTTGCTCGGTCCTTACGCCATGAATGGTTCCGATTTCGAGGATGAACAAACACCGATAGAAAAGGACGATGTCAAAACCCCCGGCTAGAACATAGGGGATATTTCATATGAGAATGAGTCAACGCCCATAGAACGTGACGACAGCAAAACACTTAACCAGATCAACGAATAAAGCAAAGAAACGCATAGACTAAAACCTATTTTTTAATCGGCTTAATGGGCTGATTATTCAGTATCTATGGCTTAACGCTCTCTTCCAGAATCTTCCGGCGTGACAACTGTCGAAATTGAAAAGCTAATTTTCTCTGTTACCATTGTTTCCAGAGCATCAAAAAATCCCGTTTGTGCAAGAAGGCAGATATTGCTCTCCTGAGAGCATCGCGAAGAACGAGTGCATTGTAATACAGGGAGTTTTTGTGAGTCTCTGCTAAACTGCGGCGGCTTGACGGAAGCCTTAGTCGCTACACATATTGCACCGTGTGTGTTCGGGTACACCGTTGTGTTAATGCTAGGTTTGTCTGACGTTGAAATGGGCTCATTGAAGCGTCTGTAAAACGTCACTTCTTCGCTTGTCATTTTGAGATAACGGGTCGGTTTCATTCTCCAATATAACTATCGAAGCTGTCCGCATTGTTTCAAGCTAATCAGACCACAGCCAGTCGCTTTGGCGTAAGGTGATAGACTCATACCAAAACGACATTACATGCATAAATTTCGTTTTGACTGTGTCTCTAAAAGCCTATTCAGCGCGGCGTTTCGTTAATCCAGGCAAACTGTGACACTCTAAAGTACACCTGACGAAAGGAGCAATGTCAATGGATGTTTCAAGGCGGAACTTTCTCAAAGGGAGTGCCCTGGCAGCAGGCAGCCTCGCGATCAGCGCCAAACCAGCCAAGGCCGATCCCGGCTCCACTGAACTCAGGACCAAAGGACTGAAAACCCACACCACCATTTGTCCCTACTGTGCGGTCGGCTGCGGTATGATTGTCCACACCAAGGACGGCAAGATCGTCAACATCGAGGGGGATACGGAACACCCAATCAATGAGGGTGCGCTCTGTTCCAAGGGCAGCGCCATGTTCCAGGTGGCCAACAACGAGCGCCGCCTGACAAAGGTCCAGTACCGGGCACCGAAAAGTGATAAGTGGGAAGAGAAGTCCTGGGACTGGGCGATGAACCGGATTGCCAAGTTAATGAAGGAGACTCGCGACCGCAACTTTGTCAGCCAGGAGACCATCGACGGTACAACCTATACCGTCAATCGGAACGAGGGGATGGCGATTCTTGGCGGTGCCGCCCTCGATAACGAAGAATGCTATCTGCTCAGCAAGTTCGGCCGGGCGATGGGGGTGGCGTACCTCGAACACCAGGCCCGCATCTGACACAGCGCCACGGTTGCCGGTCTGGCAGCTTCTTTCGGTCGCGGAGCGATGACCAACCACTGGATTGATATCCAGCATGCCGATGTCATCATGTGCATCGGATCAAATCCTGCTGAGAACCACCCGATTTCTTTTCGCTGGGTGGAAAAAGCAATGGACAACGGCGGCAAACTGATTTCCGTTGATCCCCGTTTCACCAGGACCTCTTCAAAAGCCGATATCTATGCCCAATTGCGGCCTGGCACCGATATCGCCTTTATTGGTGGCCTGATCAATTACACATTGCAGCACAATTCGATCCACCGGGAGTATTTAGTCAACTACACCAACGCTGCTTTCCTGATCGATAAAGGCTACACTTTTGACGATGGCCTGTTTTCCGGCTATGAGCGCGGCAGCGCCCGTTACGATAACAGTTCCTGGGCCTACCAGTTGGATGATAACGGCAACACACTGCGTGACGACAGTCTCGAGCATCCGCAGTGTGTTTATCAACTGCTCAAACGGCAATATGCCCGTTACACCCCGGACAAGGTCTGTGAGATCACCGGAACCACGATCCAGGACTACCTGAACGTTGCGCGCACCTTCTGCAGCACTGGTCGAGCCGGTCATGCCGCTACCATCATGTACGCCATGGGGACGACCCAGCATACCACCGGCACCCAGAACGTCCGCTCTTACTCGATCCTGCAATTGCTGCTCGGCAACATCGGGATTGCCGGTGGCGGCATCAACGCCTTGCGCGGAGAATCGAACGTGCAGGGATCAACCGACTACGCCCTGCTCTTCGACAGCCTCCCCGGTTACCTTAAGTGTCCCACCTATGATAACCAGAATCTGTCATCATACCTGGAGAAGTGGACGCCGCAGACCAATGACCCGAAAAGCGCCAACTGGTGGAGCAATACCTCGAAGTATATGGTCAGCCTGCTCAAAGCGTACTGGGAGGATGTCGCAACCGCAGACAACGATTTTTGCTATGACTACCTGCCAAAGCGTAGCGGCAATTATTCTTTTCTCAAGCTGATGGAGCGCCTGAAAGGGGGTGGCTTTGAAGGGCTGGTCCTAATGGGAACCAACCCGATTGTCGGCGGTCCTGACGTACGTTCAATTGCTGTCGGCCTCGGCAACCTCAAGTGGATGGTCGCCGCCGATCTCTGGGAGACTGAAACCTCGGTGTTCTGGAAGCGTCCAGGTGTTGACCCGAGCAAGATCGATACCGAAGTCTTTCTGCTGCCGGCGGCGGCTTCCGTAGAGAAAAATGGAAGTATTTCCAACTCCGGTCGCTGGGCGCAATGGCGTTACAAAGCGGTTGATCCACCAGGTAATGCGGAAAGCGATGCCTTCATAATCGATCAGTGGGTCAAGAATCTGAAGCAGATCTATGCCAAGGGAGGGGTATTCCCTGAGCCGATCGTGGATCTGGCTTGGAACTATGGGGACGGACACGAGCCGGATATCGACCTGGTGGCCCGTGAGTGCAACGGGCAGTTTACCCGCGACATCGAAATAGATGGACAAAACTTCAAACAGGGCCAGCAGGTTCCAAGTTTTGCCTTCCTGCAGGCCGACGGGTCAACGCTCAGTGGCAACTGGATCTATTGCGGGTGCTATCCGGAGCAGGGCAACCTGATGCAGCGTCGCGGTGTGAATGACCCGGACGGGATGGGAAACTACCCCGAATGGGCTTGGTCCTGGCCGGTCAATCGGCGAATTGTTTACAATCGTGCCTCCGTCGATCTGAATGGGAATCCTTGGAATCCGCAAAAGCCGGTCATCAGTTGGAATGCCGTCACCCGCAAATGGCAAGGGGATGTTCCTGACGGTGCCTGGCCTCCCATGAGCGAGGATGGCTCCAAGTACCCCTTTATCATGAATGCAGAAGGGGTAGCACGTGTATTTGCCTCCGGCCTGGCGGACGGCCCGGTACCCGAGCACTATGAACCGATGGAGAGTCCGATGGTCAACCTGATGAGCGGCCAGCAGAGCAACCCGGCTCTGGATCGGCCTGGCAAGGTCGATAGATCAGGCTTGTATTACATAGCAACCACCTGTCGGGTGTCCGAGCACTGGCAGGCCGGAGCGATGACCCGCAGCCTCCCCTGGCTGGTGGAACTGGTGCCCGATATGTTCGTCGAAATGAGCGAGAGCCTGGCCGAAGAGAAAGGGATCAGAGAAGGCGATATGGTCACCATCACTTCCTTGCGTGGATCAATCGAGGCTCGGGCGTTGGTGACCAATCGTTTGAAGCCGTTCCGTATCGGCGGGAAGCTAGTAGAGCAGATTGCCCTTCCTTGGCACTTTGGCTTCAATGGCCTGGCCAAGGGCGACAGCGCCAACGTCCTGACCCAGGCGATCGGTGACCCCAACTGCTATATCCCCGAATACAAGGCGTTTATGTGTAACATCAAGAAGGGAGGGCAAACGGCATGAGCAGTAACCGTGACTTTTCCCGCGATGGAACGTTTCTGATTGACCTGACCAAATGTACCGGCTGCCGTGGATGCATGGTGGCCTGCAAGCAGTGGAACCAACTTGAAGCCGAGTCGACAGAGTTCTTCACCGGCGAGGGGTACGAGAATCCTCCGGCCATGTCCGAGTACACCTATACGCGCATCAAGTTCCGCGATTTCGAGAAGAACGGCCAGCACGAGTTCGCTTTTTACAAGGAAATGTGCATGCACTGCAACGAACCGGCCTGCGCATCGGTCTGCCCTGTCGGCGCTTTCGAGAAGACAGCTGAAGGCCCGGTTTTCTACAAGGAAAAGCGCTGTATCGGTTGTCGCTTCTGCATGATCGCCTGCCCCTTCGGTGTGCCCAAGTACGAGTGGAGCAAAGCCCTGCCACTGGTGATGAAATGCACCGGTTGTCTGGAACGGCTTCGTGAGGGATTGCATCCGGCCTGTGCGACCACCTGTCCGACAGCGATCACCTATGGCCCGCGCGATGAGATGATCAAGCTGGGTAAGGAGAGGCTGATCAAACACCCGCAGCGTTACGTGCAAAAGGCCTATGGCTACCAGGAGGCCGGCGGGACCAGTGTTATCTATCTGACGGCTCTGCCCTTCGATGAGCTCGGCTTTAAGCAGGTCACAATGCGGCCTCTGCCGGAATACACTTGGGAGGCGTTGCGGCTGGTTCCGGGAATTTTCCTAACCGCAGGTGCCGGACTTTCGGCTTTGGCCTGGTTTACTCACCGCAGAGAACGCCTGCAGAAGGAGCTAGAAAAAGAGCGGGCAGAACTGGCAGCCGAAGAAGCGAAGGAGGACCAGGAATGAGCGCTATACGACGTGTTATCGATGAAGTGAGAAGCTTCCACTGGTTCGTCAACCTGATGATCTTAGTGGTCTGCATCGGTGCGGTGGCCTCGCTGCTGCGGTTCGTTTACGGCTTGGGCGTCACTACCAATCTCAATGACTCCTATCCCTGGGGTCTGTGGATCTCTTTTGACGTGGTGACTGCGGTGCCGCTGGCAGCAGGAGCCTTTACCCTGGGGGCCATCGTCCACTGTTTCAATATCAAGAAGCTCGAGCCGCTGGTGCGTCCTGCGATTGTGACCGGCTTCCTGGGTTATTCGCTGGTTTCAGTCGGGCTGTTGCTCGACCTAGGGCAACCGCAACGCGCTTGGCATGTCCTCCGCTACTGGAATTTGCATTCACCAATGTTCGAGGTGTCGATGTGCATCATGCTCTACACCACAGTCCTCTTCCTTGAGTTTCTCGAACCGGTGGCACAGAAATTCGGTTGGAAGGTATCGCTTCGCCTGTTGCGCTGGCTGGAGATGCCCTTGGCAATTGCTGCCGCAGCGATTTCAACATTGCACCAGAGTTCTCTGGGGACCTTTTTCCTAATTGCCGTCGATAAGCTGCACAACCTCTGGTACAATCCGCTGCTGCCGCTGCTCTTCTGGGTTAGCGCAATCTGCACCGGGATGTGCATCATCATCATCGAGGCGACGGCGAGCCACAAGTGGATGGGACAGCCCAACGAGGGAGTGCTGCTGGAGACCTTGGCGAAGATTCTGCCTTGGACGCTCGGTTGCTATCTGGGGCTGAGGATTTACAGTTTACTGTTTCATGCCGTTGGACCGTTTTTCGACCGGCCGGTCCTGACGCTGCTGTTCGTGCTCGAGGTCGGCATCGGCTTTCTGCTGCCGTTCCTGATGTTCTGCCGCAAGGGGGTGCGCGAAAACGATCGGCCACGGGCTATGGCCGCGGGGCTGGTCATTTTTGGGTTGGTGCTGAACCGTTTCAATGTCTCGATGTTCGGCATGATGGATCCGGACAATATCTACTTACCATCGCTGATAGAATCGCTGGTGACACTCGGGATCATTGCCGCACATATCCTGTTTTTCGTGCTGATCGCAAAGTACTTCCCAATCTTCGAGCATCATCCGGAAACCGTCGACTACTCGATTCCGGATCCGCTTTTCCAGGGCAAGGGAAAGGATGTGCAGCAAACCAGCCATTGAAGCTCCGTA
>JAFDBS010000065.1 GCA_019313185.1 Deltaproteobacteria bacterium
ATGATTATTTGTAAAAAGTCCAACATATCTAAAATTTACTTTAATTAAAGAGATTAGCAAGTCTTCACAACTGGAAGTTGAAGCCAGTAGTTCAGGTTCATATTAATCCTGAGTTATAAGATTTAAAAGCTTAACTGCAAAGTCTTTAGTCTATCTTGCTATATGAAATACATAATTTTTTTAAGAGCCACAGGCCCTTTCGCCAATCCTAGACGCATGGCCGGGGTCTTCTGACATATGTCATTTTAAAATATTGATCTCAATAAACCCAAAATTTAAGTTTTAAAGATGATTTAGAACGTTTGCTCTCGAATATGTTTGAAGTTATAAAATGACTTAATTTTTTGATCGGAGCACAACTTCATCACTTAACCACCAACATCAACCCGGACCTTATATCAGATTTGGTATGAATTTCTGGCAAGATCTTCAAAGCCTTGCCACGAAAACTTTGGACAAGACCGGAAATATTTCCATTTTATATATGGAAAAGTAAAACATTCATTGCTGGCAAGAAATCTTGCCAGAGCATCGAAAAAGGAAAAGCCCCGTAACCATCAAAAGTTACAGGGCTTTATTTTTGTTTGACGGCCTTTCAACTCTCTCTGACCATCACTTTTAAAAACGCCTAGCTAACCCTGGGTGGTCTTTTTTTCTTTGGAGCTATCAATGAACTGCATTCAAGGAAGTGAACCCATTTGGCGTATTGAAAATCACTATCACAGATCAATGAGGGAATGCGGTGGCTTTTTCAGTGCTGAATAACAACTAAACCTCAAGAAGCAACTTTAACATTATGTGTCAGTCGATCATTTTGATTACACTTTCAGCCATCAGTTCGCGCCCTTCGAAAAAACTTTCAACGATCTTGCCTGTAGCGCGAGCAATATCACCGACTTCAATTTTTTGATATCTCTTGTCATCCAATGGATTATACGACATGTTTTGAACGTCAACCGTCACGATTTTAAGAGCATTTTCAATTTTGAACTCATCATCATCAGCTTCAGTAACAATCCCTTGTATGTAGTGTTTTCAAGAATAATAGGCATGGTCACGACTGAGTGATAATAATTGTAGTCTTCTTCATCAACGGCACTCGCGAAAAAATACGTTCCGAGCTTATCGACATACACGCTGCCGGCCTTAGGTCTTTGTTTTGAAACAACTCGATCGTGGCCTAGTGCCCTAATCTTTTATTTGGGCTATATTTTACGCCAAAAATGGCAAGTGAAGAATTTATTTCTACTGATTGTTTATCTTCTCTGACAAGCTTGAGCAGAGGATATGAAAGATCTTCGACTCCTCTCCCTTCGCGTCAAGTCTCAACTTCGAAAATCAACAGGCACAATAAACAAAATAGCCCGCCGTGAAGGGTCGGGCTATTGATTTAATCGCAAGGTCTACAACACTCTTAAGCTATTCAGAATTGACCCTTGATGATGTTCTTAGCGGTCGAATCGTCAATGTCAGTCATGAAAGGGATATCGCTTTCTTGGGCAGTTTCACGGTTGGAAGCCATCAAATCTTTTCGTGATATCTGGTTGAGGCTGAACTTGCGGGCACCTGCCATGAATTGCTGAAGTCCACAGGACAACTTGTCGGCATAACCGAACATGGCAATTGCACCAAACGGAATCTTCGACATTTCGTCCGCACCAATCTTGTTCTTGACGGCTTCCCATCCTGCAAAAATCTCTTCCGGGAAGGTTCCGATATTTTTGACACTAGGTGGGAGTTCATCCCAGTGTCCATTCAGTTGAGCTCTCTTTTCAGGCTGGAACACACCCTGAATGTTGCTACCTAGAAAACCGGGTATCATCGGGGCACGACCCATACAAACCAGCTTGGCATATGGCGCACATAGAGCCAAAGCTTTAAACAAATGGTCTTCGCGGGCAAATCCCCCGGCCAGTGATATATCAGGAACACGGTTGCCAATGTCGTCCAGCAGTTTGCAATATTCATATGTTTTGGCATGTAATTGCAAAGACGGTACACCCCAGTGATCCATCATGTTCCATGGGCTCATACCGGTCCCACCTCCAGCGCCGTCAATTGTCAGCAAGTCCAAGTCGGCATCGGAAGAAAGACGAATGGACATGGCAAGAGCCTCCATGCCATAGGCTCCTGTTTTCAGGGAAATCTTCTTGAAGCCGAGGGTGCGCAAATACGCCACTGATTTCATAAAATCGTCGCGGACTTGAGCTGACGAAGCAAGATTGGTGGCGCCGAGTCGACTGTGTCTTGCAAACGCTCTGATCGCGCGATGTTTAAAACCGTTTTGAATAACCGGGTTGGTCGGGTCTGGGTCAACGATGTATCCACGCTCTTTCAGAAAAAGGGCGTACTCGAGGGTAGTGACCTGGATTTCGCCACCTATGTCTTTTGCCCCCTGACCCCATTTTAGTTCTATAATAACCTTGTTTCCGTATTTCTCGGCCAGATATTCTGCAACACCGTTACGGGTGTCTTCGACGTTCAGTTGGACAATAATTGCTCCATAACCATCATAATAACGCAAGAATGAATCAATGCGCCGGTCCATTTCTGGTGACGACACAACACGTCCCTTCTGAATAACTGATTCTTGGTCGACCCCCACAACGTTTTCACCAATGACGATCGGAAAACCGCACAGTGCCGCGCCAACTGCAAAAGGTTCCCAGTAGTCTGCAGCAATAAAGGTTGAACCAAGAGCTCCGGTCATAATGGGAATTCGGCATCTGGTTATCTGCTCGGCGCCAAATTCTGTTTCAATGGAGACGTTTGGAAAGATACAGTCATCTGGGTCGTCTGTGAGACCTTCAGGAACGCCATGTGAGCCGTACGCATATCCCTGTATCCTCAGGGCATGATAACCAACGCCGGTCTGGGTAATATTAGCAGACCCGGACGTCGATTTGCCAAAACTCCTCGGATATAGCAGCTTGCGACCAACCAGTGAGGCGAGCCAAATCTCGCATTTTCCTTTGCAATCTGCGACACAAAGGGTACATAGACCTGACTCACAAGGGATACCCCGATTGGCTGTCCCAAGGGCATCATTGTTCTTCAAGTAGTGGAACATGTGATCCTCCTTTGAACATTTGACCCATTGGTATGATAAGTTCGGTAAGTTGTATCAGACATTTTAAATGGTGAGTGTCCGATGTCAAAACATTATTGGGAAAGCGTTGCCCTGAAGAAAAAATTAACAATATCAGGGCTTATCATGACGTCCCCCGTTCTGCCATAATAAAATTAAAGGTAAACGAAGCGTATTTCTTAATCTATAATATAACTTGTATGCACCGACAGAGTCAGTCTAACGAGGAATATCAGGGGTTTGAACTCGGTCCAATTCGACCGCCAAGCGAGGCAAATAGCCTGCTTCTTCGGATAACGCGCAATTGCCCCTGGAACAAATGTAAATTTTGTGGCCTCTACACGGGTGAAAGATTCAGTATTCGCTCAGTTGAACATGTGTGTGAGGATATTGATCATGTCCGCTATTTTGTTGATGAAATCCATCAAGCGATCCACTCCTCTAAAGATCCGAAACGCACCATAGCAAACCTTCAAGTTAGCCTTTCGTCTGCTGACCAATTGGCCTTTCATTCAGCCTTGAATTGGCTGCGCGCTGGGATGAAGTCTGTTTTCCTTCAGGATGCTAACACCCTGGTTATGAAACCAAGGGATCTTGTGTTCATTTTAAAACATCTTCGATCGAGGTTTCCCCAGATCGAGAGGGTGACCTCCTACGCCCGTTCTCATTCGGTTGCACGCATCAATGACGCAGACATTGCCGATCTGGCTGCTGCGGGTCTAAATCGGATTCACATCGGCATGGAGTCTGCGTGCAATGAAGTGCTCGATTTCATTAAGAAGGGAGTTGACAAACAGACTCACATCCTTGCAGGACAGAAAGTCAAGAAAGCAGGCATTGAACTCTCTGAATATTTTATGCCTGGACTCGGTGGGAAAAGCCTATCGCGTGAAAATGCCGTTGAATCCGCTGATGCCCTTAACCAGATTGATCCTGATTTCATCCGCATCCGCACGCTGGCAATCCCCGAGATGACCGAACTTAATGTAGATGTAGAAAATGAAAACTTCAAACCGCTTGGCGATAGAGAGCTTGCTGAAGAATTGTTGTTGTTTCTGGAAAGCCTTCAAAATATTCACAGCATGGTCAAAAGTGACCATATCCTCAACCTGTTTCAGGAGGTGGAAGGGCAGTTGCCCCAAGACCGGGAAAAAATGATTTCACCGATCAAGGTTTTTCTTGGGATGCAACCCCAGGAGCAGTTGCTTTACATTGTCGGTCGGCGCACTGGTGTCTTTATGAATCTTTCGGACCTTAATGATACAATGTTGCGCAAACATGCTGAAAAAGCATTGATTGCCCATCATGTGACTTTGCAAAATGTTGACAAATGGGTGTCAGAAATGGTCAAGCGTTTCATATAGGCAAGATCAATGAACAGACGTTTCTAAATTATTCAGCAACGCAACCACTGTATTCCAATTGTCACGATACTGCACGATCAAGACAAGAGGCATGAGGATCCCACGACATGGAAGAATGGCTAGATCAAAAGGAATATCCGTTCAAATCGAAGTATTTAGAACTGCCAATGGGTCGAATGCATTATGTCGATGAAGGGAACGCTGACCATTCAGTTGTCATGGTTCATGGAAACCCCTCATGGTCTTTTGCTTTCCGCAGGTTGATAAAGTGTCTGTCCCCCCGATACCGGTGCATTGCCCCCGACCATATTGGCTTTGGGTTGTCTGACAAGCCAGAGACATGGGATTTTTTGCCCGAGAGTCATGCACAGAATTTTCAAACGCTTTTGAACCACCTCAATTTAAAATCAATTACGCTCATAGTTGGCGATTGGGGCGGCCCAATAGGATTATCCTATGCAGTAAAGTATCCAGAACGTGTCAAGTCAATCATCATCACTAATACTTGGATGTGGTCAGTGAAAGGTGTCTTCCATTATGAAATGTTCAGCAGATTAATGGGAGGGTTCATTGGCAGAGTGTTAATAAAACGATACAACTTTTTCGTTAAGATATTAATGAAAAGAATGTTTCGCTCAAACATCTCACCCAATATTCATCAACATTACATTGAGCCATTACGGAACCCAACAGACAGAAAGGGCTGCTGGGTATTTCCAAAACAAATAATCGGGTCAAGTGACTGGTTATCTGATCTCTGGCGCAAGAGACATGCAATTGCTAATAAGCCCTCATCAATTATTTGGGGAAAAAAGGATGTCGCTTTTCGGGATATAGAGCTAATGCGCTGGAAAACTGTGTTTCAAACTTTCGAACTGCATGAGTACGATAATGCGGGTCATTTTGTACAAGAAGACTTAGGAGATGATCTTTGCCAGTTGGTGGAGCAACATTTAGATAAATTAAAACTGTAAAAGGCCGTTCCACTTCACCTAAGTTCAGTGCATTTTTGTCGCCGGCAAATTTGTCTTCTCCATCTGAAAGTCTCTGTAATAGTTATTGTTGTCTTGCCATTGTAACAAGATGAACAGGGATTTCGATTAAACTCAAGGGTTTCAAGGACATCCTGTCCTAACATGCCCCCACCGTACAAGCTGAGCTCTCATGTCTTCAACTGCAGTTGATTTCTGGGCGCAGAAATGTTATTTTATAATCGTAAATTTCGATATCGAAATACATGAGGAAACGATGAAATACCATAAACTTCCACAAGATCAACGACGTGCTTTGAATCTGTATGTGAAGATGATGCGGGCGACAAATAAGCTGACCAACAGAATCCATCGTCACTTGAAAGATGACAATCTTACGGTCAGTCAGTTTGCGGTTCTTGAAGCAATATATCACTTAGGTCCTCTTAGTCAGGGTGAGCTGGTTCATCGAATCCTTAAAAGCAATGCCAACCTGACAACTGTAGTTGATAGCCTTGAAAAGAAATCATTGGTTCTGAGAAAACGTTCTAAGGATGATCGTAGACGGGTTACTGTCCATCTGACAGAAAGAGGGGAAGAACTGATTGCAAAAGTTTTTCCTCGACATGCAAAAATTGTTGCCGAAGAGTTGTGTTTTCTTGATCCAGCCGTTCAGACTGAACTTGCGATGATATTGAAGCGGTTCAAAGAGGGTGATTGATTTTTTTTAAACATTTGTTTCGACATCGAAATATTAAAAAATCTTTGAACTAGATGGGTCTTAGCCATTGAAAGGAATAAGAAAATGAATATGGTTTTTCACAAAAGCGAGTCCCGCGGTCGCGCTGATCATAATTGGTTAATAAGTCGACACACCTTCAGTTTTGCAGATTACTACAATCCCCAATGCATGAATTTTGGGCTATTACGGGTTCTAAACGACGACATTGTTCAACCGTCTATGGGTTTCGGGTCCCATCCCCATGAAAATATGGAAATTATCTCGATCCCGCTTGCAGGATCATTACGACATCAGGACTGTATGAACAATAAACATGTAATCAGGGAAGGGGAAGTCCAGGTTATGTCAGCCGGGAGCGGTTTGACTCACTCAGAATATAATGACTCTGACAGTGAAGAACTGAAGTTCCTCCAGATCTGGATTTTCCCAAGAGAAAAAAACATTCCTCCTCGATATGAGCAAAAACACTTCGACAGGGCGACCAGGCAAAACAAGTTCCAGACCTTGGTAGCGCCGGATGCTTCCGATGAGACAATCTGGATCAACCAGGATGCTTGGTTGTCGATGGCAGATATCAATGTGGGAAATCAAATTACTTACCCAAAACACCTCTCAGGGAATGGCGTTTATTTTTTTGTCATTAAAGGGACGGTTGAGGTTGACGGTTATTTAATGGAGCGCCGCGATGGAATGGGCTTGGTGAAGGGCGAAGGTTATAAGGTCAGTGCAGTGTCCGAAGCCCGTGTGCTCGCGATAGAAGTTCCCATGAAAGCCTAGCGGACAGGACATTACAGCAATGAAAGGACGAATCATGACACCCTTTAGAGTTTTTGGTCTGTGTGGAAGTTTACGACGAAAATCAACCAATCTAGGATTGCTGAAATACGCACAAGAGAATGCCCCTCGAGGGATTGACGTTAAGCTGGCAGATCTTGCAGACGTCCCATTTTTTAACGCGGATTTGGAAAACCAACCTGTGCCAGCCGCCGTGAAGATTTTGTTGGACGGAATCGACCAATCTGATGCCCTCCTCTTGGCTTGCCCGGAATATAACTACTCGATGGCACCGGCGCTCAAGAATGCTTTGGATTGGGCCTCACGAGCCCCTGAGAACAGACTTTTGAACGGCAAACCTGCGGCGGTCCTTGGCTCAGGGGGTGGCATGGGATCAGCTAGGGCTCAATATCACCTCAGGCAAGTCTGTGTTTTTTTGAATATCCATCTGCTCAATAAACCGGAAGTCTTCAGCAACGCATTCAACGGAAGCTTTGATGCTGAGGGTCGTTTGATCGACAATAGAATTCAGGCTTTGGTCGTCGAGCAACTGACAGCGTTACATTCGTGGGCTCAAAAAGTGTGTCCGTAAGCATACTAACCATTATTCATTACAACTAAGGAGATTGACCATGGCAAACATTCTTTCCCACACCGATGGTGGTCTTTTGACCCCTGATAACTGCGCAGTCGTTTTTATCGACCATCAACCACAAATGACTTTTGGCGTAGCAAACATTGACCGGCAGCTTTTGGTCAACAATGTGGTCATGTTGGCAAAAGGCGCGAAAGAATTTGGTGTCCCCGTTATCCTGACCGCGGTTGAGACAGAATCTTTCAGTGGCTATATATGGCCCGATCTGATGGATATTTTTCCAGGACAACAGCCTGTAGAACGGAGCAGCATGAACTCCTGGGATGATGAAAGATTCCGTAAGGCCATTATTGCAACAGACAAAAAAAACATCATTATTTCAGGTTTATGGACTGAAGTCTGTGTCGCTTGGCCAGCATTAAATCTTTTGGCTGAAGGTTATAATGTTTACGTAGTAGAGGACGCGTGCGGCGCAACGTCGCCTCTCGCTCATGATGCCGCGATTCGCCGTGTCGTTCAAGCTGGGGCCGTACCGTTGACCAGTATTGCGACAGTCTTGGAGTTCCAGCGGGACTGGGCTAACAAGTTGCACTACGATGAGGTACTGAATATCTTCCGCCAGCATGGCGGTGCCTATGGTGATGGTATCGATTATGCCTACACCATGGTCCATAAAGCACCGCAGGCAGCAAAGAACCCCCAGATTGTCAAATAGAACAATCGAATTCTCCAATTGGCTTCGGTCGCTTAGTTTTCTCAAAAGATTTCTCCAAGACGTAAATGAACGTTGATGTGTCAAGCCCCTGGACCCACCCAGGGGCTTGTTTTGTCACTCAAGGGGCCAGAGGAAATTATCTGGGTACTGTCGATGCCCATCCTCAAATTCGTTTTAATCCATCGGATTGTTCGTCTTGTTTGAGATTGGTTATAGCGTTATGTCACAACACCATGCAGAATAATAACCCTCCTACTTCCCCATGCCTTGGAGAGCACGACATCACAAATCAGCTGCTGCAGGGGGAAATCTCCCCAAAGCCACCATGTAACATTTAGCAGGTAATGCATCATTCAAACTCTCTTTTGAGCTAAGATTGATCGATAGATGTGACGGTGTATTATCATTCTTCTGATAAGGTCACTCCGAAGGCCAAGATGACCTTATTGTTGCGCAGAAATTTTATAAAAGATAAGATATAACGAATAATTACTATACCAAGCTTAATTCAGATTTTAAGTTTTTTGCATATGCTGTAAACAAACAGGGGCATGAAATTTAGCTGGCTTCTTACTCAATTCGATGCATTTTGGATAAAAAGGCAATGATCGGTGCGATCGCGGGTGACATAATTGGTTCAGTTTATGAACACAACCAGATCAAGGCAAAGGATTTTCCACTATTCGATTCTCGATGTCGCTTCACAGACGATACAGTGCTGACTGTTGCAATTGCAGATTCAATTCTATCTGGAAAACCCTATGCCGATACCATCAGGATCATTGGTCGACGATATCCTGATGCCGGATACGGTGGGTCGTTCAAACAGTGGCTCTACTCAGACGAACCCAGTCCATATAACAGTTGGGGAAACGGTTCCGCAATGCGTGTCAGCCCCGTTGGCTTCGCCTTTCCAACTCAAGACGAGGTGCTTTATCAGGCAAAGAAAACGGCCTTGGTCACTCACAATCATCCTGAAGGCATCAAGGGAGCACAGGCAACAGCACTTGCTGTTTTTCTTGCCAGAACTCAACACGACAAGGCAACAATCAGATCACAAATTAATATGCTTTTCGACTACGATTTGAATCGATCAATTGATGAAATCCGCCCGTTTTACTCCTTCGATGTGTCCTGCCAGAGGACTGTGCCAGAGGCAATCATAGCGTTCCTGGACTCAGAGTCCTATGAGGATGCCATTCGCAACGCAGTATCACTTGGCGGAGACAGCGACACACTTGCATGCATTGCTGGTGGAATCGCAGAAGCCTTTTATGGGGGCGTTCCTGTCGCAATTTCTGCCAAAGTTGAAAAGTTTCTAACTCCGGAACTTTGGCGAATAACCAAGTCATTCTCTGCCAAATACCTGTCCGGAACTTGATCAAATGTCTGACAGATTGTTCGTCAAGGTTGATTTTCTATGAAAGTCTTGTTTTTTCTGGTTGCCGTATTGTGCTCAATGGCACTTGCTGTCTCGTCATGGTCTGGAGATGGTGAACTGCTAAACTATGATTCCGATGAACTGCAAAGGTTAAACCCTGCTCAACTAAACGATCTCGGCGCCCGTTATGTTACCGGCGACGGGGTGGAAAAGAACTACGACTTCGCCAGAATCTTGTGGCTTAAGGCTGCAGAACATGGTCACGCAGGTGCTCAATACAATTTAGGCCAAATGTATTCTACGGGAACAGGGGTCGAGAGGAATCATGCCATAGCAGCGAGTTGGTACGAGAAGGCTGCAAACGCAGGAGACAGGTTGGCTCAATTCAACCTGGGCTTAATGTATGAGACCGGAAATGGGGTTGAACAGGATTACGCCAAGGCGTTCGCTTTGTATGAAAAATCTGCGTTTCAGGGATTGGCTGAGGCTCAGAATTCATACGGCAGACTGTATGAAATGGGAAAAGGAACGAATCAAGATATTGAAATGGCTAAGAAATGGTACCGATTATCTGCTCTTCAAGGGTACGTTTTGGCACAGAGTAATTTAGGGTTTCAGATTTTTGCCGGAAGAACTGTTGAGGATGATCTGATTGAGGCCTTCGCCTGGCTAAGTCTTGCCGCCCAGCAAGACAACGCCATAGCTAAAGCGCACTTGTATGAACTGACAAATATGATGAACCAAAGACAAGTTGATCAAGGGCGCAAAATGGCATTTGAACTTTGGACGAAAATTAAAGGCTTGAATAAATAGCAGTCATCATTTTTACAACCATTTTAAGCCCTTTGCCCATAATTCTTTACGATCTATCAAATCAAGCCTGGCCTGTCCGATGGGGATGGGCCAGTCTGACATTGTGCTCTTCGCTGCCCGGTAAAAAGCGATCGGTTTTTAAAGCCCAACCAGATCGATGGGTAAGTAGAGCTCATTCTCGTTAGTCGGTTTCAATACTAATGAGTTTACAGGAATGGTGATGAATAATGGAGCAATCATCAAATGATCGCTCCATATTTTGATTGGACTGGTTGAATAAATATCTGACAATGTTTGATCTATGACGATTTTGCAATCATCTGCTAATTTTAGCGTTGACCGGCTGTCGGTTTGACTTGGCAGACTTATCCATGGGGCCTGCATTAGGTTTTCTGGCCGGTTGGTTTGAAGCGTTTGTTCGGTGACCTCTGCTCAGTTTTTTGTTGCTACGAGGGTGATGAACGTTGTGGCGTGTCTCATTTCGGTTTTCGGGAAGTGGTTCAAACCCGTCAAGGGTTTTTTGCGGCAATCGTTTGCACAGAACGCGTTCAATCGCCAACAGGAGCTTGGTTTCGTCGTCACAGACCAGCGAGATTGCTTCGCCCGCAAAACCTGCACGTCCGGTACGTCCAATACGATGGACATAATCTTCCGGCACGTTTGGAAGCTCAAAGTTCACTACGTGAGGCAGTTGGTCGATGTCGAGCCCTCTAGCGGCTATATCAGTAGCGACTAAAACGCGAACTGAGCCCGCCTTGAAGTCGGCGAGGGCCTTAGTGCGCGCGCCTTGACTTTTGTTGCCATGGATTGCAGCACATTTGATGCCATCCTTTTCCAACTGTACCGCCAGGCGATTGGCTCCGTGTTTTGTGCGGGTGAAAACCAGAACCTGCCGCCAATTTTTAGAATTGATCAGAAAGGAGAGAATTGCGCGTTTTCGTTTTTGGTCAACCCGGTAGATGGTCTGAGCCACTCTTTCTGCTGCAGTGTTTCGTCTGGCAACTTCAATAAGAGTTGGCGTGTTGAGTAACCCGTCAGCCAGCGTCTTGATCTCATTGGAGAAAGTCGCCGAGAAAAGTAGATTTTGACGTTTTATCGGCAATAGTTTCAATATCCGTTTTATGTCATGGATAAAGCCCATATCGAGCATTCGATCAGCTTCATCCAAAACCAAAATTTCGACCTGAGACAAGTCGATGTTTTTTTGTTCCACATGGTCGAGAAGT
Organism: Deltaproteobacteria bacterium; assembly: GCA_019313185.1. Classification (GTDB taxonomy): domain Bacteria; phylum Desulfobacterota; class Desulfuromonadia; order Desulfuromonadales; family BM103; genus JAFDBS01. The sequence continues at coordinate 11,670 of JAFDBS010000065.1, forward strand.
CGACCTGGCGTGGCGACCAGTATATCGATCCCCCGTCGCAGAATGCTGATCTGTGGATTGATACCGACTCCGCCAAAAATCACCGCTGAACGAAGTGACAGATGCTTGCCGTAAGTATTAACACTCTCAGCCACTTGCGCTGCAAGTTCCCTGGTTGGAGTAATAACAAGAGCGCGCACAGGGCGGCGCTGCTGTCTTCCGCAATTGAGTGTTTTTGTACTGAGCCGTTGCAGGAGTGGTAGAGTGAACCCTGCTGTTTTGCCTGTTCCAGTCTGGGCGCCAGCAAGGATGTCATCGCCCTTGAGGGCAGGGGGGATCGCTTGTTGTTGGATAGGGGTTGGTTGAGTGTAACCACTTTCGTTGAGAGCACGCAGCAACTCAGTCTTGAGACCGAGTTCTTGAAATGTCATGGGTAAATATCTCCGTGTTTGAGTTCACCTCGCTCGGCGCAGTGCACAGAGACGGCCTGAGGTAGGAACTTACTTGTTGGGTGTCAGGGGGAATTTCTAAAAGAGACTACCGAGGACACTTCGGGTGCCGACCGATGGGCACCAAGATTTTTCAACTTAGCCCACCTGACTAGATAAGTCAATTTTATTGTTCTACACGGTCACCAGAATATGTCAAAAAACATTGTGATGTTCTTGAAAACCAGGCGAAAACAGACCAACCGCTATAAAAATCTGGAGTTATGGACTTTCAATTAACCAATTTTTGAGAAAAATGCGGCCATAAAACTTTATTCTAGCCAGGCTGTGGAAACAACGTGCAACCCTCAATCGGGTTTGTTATGATCAGGCCTTATTTAACCACCACCTAACTGAGGGAGAATTATGTTCGAACGTGACCAAACTTACCAGACCCCACTCACCGCAGCTACAACTGCCACCTTTATCCCTAAAGTCTACGGCTGGATGACTGCGGGTCTGGCACTGACAGCCTTGGTGGCAGCCTTTACTCTTTCCAGCCAGGGGATCCTTGACCTTGTATTCGGCAACCGCTTAATTTTCTACGGACTAATCATTGGTGAACTTGGGTTAGTCGTTGCCTTGTCAGCGGCGATCAATCGAATTAGCGCGATGACGGCCACGCTGATATTTATGCTTTATTCAGCGTTGAACGGAGTGACGTTTGCCAGTATTTTTCTGATCTATACCAGTAGTTCAATTGCCAGTGCCTTTCTAGTTGCCTCTGGCACGTTTGCGGCCATGAGCTTATACGGATACGTTACAAAACGTGATCTGACAGGCTGGGGAAGCTTTCTTTTTATGGGGCTGGTTGGAATAATTATCGCCTCTGTGGTCAACATCTTTCTTCACAGCGAAATGATCACCTGGATTACCAGCTACCTCGGCGTGTTTATTTTTGTTGGCCTTACTGCCTACGATACCCAGAAGATCAAAAGGATTGGACAGAACGGCTTCGCAGACAGCGAGTCCCAGCGAAAGGCGGCGATACTCGGTGCATTGACCCTCTACCTTGATTTCATTAACTTGTTCCTGATGTTGTTGCGAATTATGGGGAGCAAACGCTGATTCATGAATCTATAAAGTCAAAATCAAGCTTTCAGGTTTTAACTACATTGGTTGTCTTATCACTGATTTTTAATGGAGGTCCCTCCCCGTAAAGGCTGGAATGAGAAGTCGAACCTTAAGGAAACAATCTGGTTGACACTCAAGGGCTCTGGAGGTGTGATCACATCTCCTCACTTCACACTGCATCTTCGGAGACAATCCTGAGAAAACGATCCTGAATGGAATGTGATCACCAGATGAATACGGCTCAACCAACCTTTGAAATTGAAACAATTCCGGTTGGGAGGGAAGACTTTATTGGCCCGTTCAGAGAATCAAAAAAATAGGCCTGGATGAAAATTCATCCAGGCCATTTATTTTCTGAATTGTAATTGCTAGCGAGAGGTCACTCCTGTATAGGATGATGACTGTTATTCGCTCCTAGCTAGAGCCTTGTATAAATTGGCTTTATTTGGTTGCTTTGGCTTTAGCTTCGCCTTTTACTGCAGATTCCTTGTTCAGAAGTTCTTTGGAGAGTTCAAGGCTTTTGGTCAAGCTGTCTTGGAACAGAGACAAACTGTTATTGATCGCATCATTCCAAATGTTGACCAGAGGCTTGGCTTCTTCCGGCATTTGAGCAGTGGCTTTTTCAGTCAACTGTTTTGATTCATCTTTGATGCTGTTGGCTTGAGAGAATGCCTGCTTGCTGAACTGCTCAAGCACTTCGATGCTTTTAGTTGGGGCGTCTTGACTCGTCCAATCGACACTCAGCTGTCCATCAACATAACTTTGCATATTCTTGAGAGATTTCTCTTGTTCCTTAAAAAACATGCTGCTTGATTTCTTCACTTCTTCAGGGACGTTCGGCACGGCATTAACCAGTGATTCGGTCAGCTTGGCAGCTTGGCCAGAAAAAGCAATGATCGTATCAAAACCGATTTTTGCAGCGTTCTTGTTAAAGTCCACGATTTGTTTGCTGTAATCTTTTGTTTCCATTTTTTCCTCCGTTGTTTCGACGACATGTCTATGCGCCGCGTGTTTAAGTTTTGTTCTGTTTTAAACATATAATAAATATATGTCAAGGGAAAAACAAAAAACTTGTCATTTTTTTTGTTGGTGGCTATGATATGTTCAACATTATAAACAATAAATGAACAAAATTCTCTCCCTTCTTTAAAGGACAGTGCGATGATCCCCAAGGAACAGAAGGAACTTTTTCGTAAGCGTGTTGGCAAAATCCTCGAACAACGCCGCATGGAAAAAGGGTTAAGCCGGAAAGAACTTGGTAGCATCTTGGGTTACAAGGGTGACAGCGCAATTCAAGTCGTTGCGCGCTTCGAGGCGGGTCGCGCTGGAGTCCCCAAATCCAAGATTGGCCAACTGCTCAATGTCCTTGAAATCAAAAATGAAGATTTTGGCCTAAGTGGTTCAAAATCGTTAAAAAACTTTATTGCCGCAGGAAGTTTTCTGGGCACCTCGATTGTTCCCTGGGGCGACACTATGATTGACTTTTTGGAGAAAACAGAGAAAAGCTTCGTCCATCAGACCATTGCTGATGACGATGATGAGTCTTCCCAGGATATTGACGTTGATGACTATGCTGAGGTATTGCGTTTGATGAGACTTTTCCGTGCGCCCAAGGAGACTCGGCAATTGAGCCTGATTGAATTAATTGACACGGCTGACACCCTAAGTGGCAAAGATGAAAAGCTTTTTTGTGAAATCCTGGCACTTCTAGAGATAGACCCTGAAGAGGCCTGCAATGCAATTGAAAACCATTTGCTCGAACGATTAAAACCGTCATGATTATTCCCTGCTTGAGAGTCCGCCCTCTGATCAATCAGACCAACTCCTTGCCTGTTCAACTCTTTTTATTATTACAGGATCAAAACATCATGTGACAGGGGTTGTGACAAGGCGTTTTTTTACTTGACCTAACAGTCATAATCTGTTTAATTCTTGTTTATTCAGATCCCTGCCTGGGATTCAACGACTTGAACAATATCAATAAAGTGATTAAAAGCAGTCCTGAACAGGGACTCTTTGAGAGGAGAAACTGATGGAAGATTTTTTTAAAGATCAGGCGAAATGGTTGAACGCCTGGCAAGAGCAACAGCAGAAGCTGATCCAGGAGTATGCCAAATGGGGTGAAGACCTTACTTCGGATTTTACTGAAGCAACCAAACAGCAGACGTGGACAAATTTTGAGGACATAGTTAAAACTCAACAGGAACTTTTTGAGCAATTCAGTCGCTTCAGTACAGAGATGCAAGACAACATTCAGCAGATTTGGGGCGACAAGTTGCCGAAAGAACTATTGCAACGGTTCAATTTCACTATTTTACAGGAGTTCTACAAAACCTGGATTGGGAGCATGAAGCTTCCAGGTGGGCTACAAAACCCGTTTGTAAATGGCCAGAACTGGATTGACCCGAACTTCATTTTGAAAAGTTTCCTGAGCCAGGAACATCCTTTCTCTTCCTTATTCAGCAACCGCGATCTGACGAAAGACTTACAGCAACTTTTTGGATTGCTGCAAGGCTCCAACCTGCCGGGAGGTGATCTTTATAGTCAGTTATTTTCAACCTACCAGGGCTTTTTCAATCAGTTGGCCAATGCTGGGACTCGCCAAAACTTTGACAAACTGCTCGAAACCTTTGAAAGTTGGAAAGAGCAAGCGGACAAATACCTGCTCGCACCTCAAGTAGGCATTCATCGCGAAACATCACAGGACTTCTCCAAAGCTATTAGCCTCTCACTCGATTACATGCGATCTTTCGCCAACATGGCCAAATTGATGGAGGAAACCGCACGTAAATCTGGAAACCGTTTCCAGTCCAAGCTTGTCGAGCGTTCCTTAAACAATGAACCTCCAATCAAATTCAGTGAATTCTGTAGTCTCTGGACGCGAGAGAACGAAACGGTCTTCCTTAAAGTGTTTGGTAGTGACGAGTTTGCAAAAACCCAAAAAGAATTTGTTTCTGCAGAGATGCGCTTAAAAATTCAGTTAAACAAATTAGCAGAGAAAGCTTTAGAGCAAACCCCGATCGCACTGAAGCGTGACATAGATTTGGCCGCGAATGAGATTCTTCAACTGAAACGAGACCTTCGACAGTCACGAAAGCACCAGCAACTGTTGAAAGAACAGGCCATAGCCGCCCAGCAAGCAGCTACGGTCGCAGACATGCGTATCCAGAAGTTAGAGGCCGTTATCGAAAAAATCGAAAAATTAGAGACGGCCATGGAACAGATCGAGGCACTCCAATCATCCATGGATAAGGTTCAACTCCAGGCAGAAACGGCTGAAAAGACGGCCAAGTCTGCCATAGAACAAGCTACCAAGTCAGCTACCAAGTCAGCTACCAAGTCAGCTACCAAGTCAGCCAGCAAGCCAGCCAGCAAGCCAGCCAGCAGAACGGCACCTAAAAAACCAACAGCAGCGAAAAAGCCTGCTGGCACCCCAACTGAATGAGCGAGGACCAGACTATGAATTACACACAGCAATTTCAAGAATCCATGGAAGAATTCAAGACCTTTACCGACAACCTGAAAAAAGGTCTCGAAAATCTGGGTTCGTTGGAAGAAGTTAAATTGGCACAGACGCCCAAAGAACTGGTCTATGAGGATGGCAAGCGAAAACTGTACCGCTATAAAGCTCGCGCGGAAAAGGTCAGTCCGGTGCCAACACTGATTGTTTACGCCATGGTCAACAGATACACGATGCTTGACTTGCAGCCTGAACGGTCAATGATCCGCAACCTGCTTGACCAAGGGCTGGATGTCTACCTGATCGACTGGGGCTACGCGGACCGTATGGACCGGTACATGACCATGGACGACTACATCAACGGCTTTATGAATGATTGCGTGGAGCATATCTGTGAAAATCACCAGATTGACGCCATTAATCTGCTCGGGGTCTGCCAGGGCGGTACCTTCTCGGTTATTTATGCAGCGCTTCATCCAGACAAAGTCAAGAATCTGATAACCATGGTAGCACCCGTTGATTTTGAAACGAATGACAGCCTTCTGTTCGTTTGGAGCAAGCAGATGGATGTTGACCTGATGATCGATGCCTACGGGATCGTCCCGGGCGACTTGATGAACCAGGCTTATCAAATGTTACAACCGTTTACTCTGACGGTGCAGAAGTACATCAATATGGTGGATGTCATGGCCGACCCGGACAAGTTGACAGACTTTTTGCGCATGGAAACTTGGATCTTCGACAGCCCTGATCAACCCGGTGAAGTCTTGCGACAGAACGCCAAGGATTTGTTTCAGGAGAACAAATTGGTCAAAGGCGAGTTCGAGCTTGGCGGTCAGCGCGTCGACCTGAGAGAGATCACCATGCCGGTACTCTGCGTTTACGCCGACTACGACACCTTGGTGCCGCCGGCATCTTCCAAGAAACTTCTTCAATGTGTCGGAACCAAGGACACACAGCAAATGTCCTTTCCTGTCGGACACGTCGGCATGTTCGTTTCCGGAAAAACCCAGGGCACTTTGGCCCCCCAGATTGCCCAGTGGCTCGATCAGCGTCTCTAAGCTGAGATCCCCCTTACACTCTTCAGTAACAAACTGCGGAGACAACCCTCAAACATGATGGAGTCATTTTATGGAAATCAAAAATAATGTGTTTGTGATCACCGGGGCCGCTCGTGGACTTGGCTTCGAGATCGCAAAAAACCTCGCTTCTGCTGGAGGAAAACTGGCCTTGGTCGACCTGAATCAGCAGTGGCTTGATGAAGCGGTCAATACGCTTCAGGAATATAACGTAGAGATCCGCACTTACATAACCAACGTTGCAAATGAAGACCAGGTCATTGAATTGTTCAACAAAATTCAACAGGATTTCGGTCAGATTGATGGACTGGTCAACAATGCGGGCATCACGCGCGATGCACTACTGGTGAAACATAAGAACGGACAGACCACAAAGATGTCGTTGGAACAGTGGCAGCAAGTCATCGATGTCAACTTAACCGGTGTGTTCCTCTGCGGTCGAGAAGCAGCGGCCAAGATGGTTGAAAACGGCCGTAAAGGCGTCATCGTCAATATCAGCAGCATCAGCAGGGACGGCAATATTGGCCAAAGCAATTATTCGGCGGCCAAGGCTGGTGTGTCCGCGCTCACTGCTACCTGGGGCAAAGAACTGGCCCGCTATGGAGTCCGCTGTGGAGCTGTGGCCCCCGGGTTTGCCTGCACTGATATGGTGAAGACGATCCCGGGTCCTGTGCTGGACAAAATCGTCAGCGATATTCCACTCAGACGCCTTGCCAAACCGGAGGAGATCGCTCACACCGTTCGTTACATCGTTGAAAATGATTATTTTACCACTCGCACCATCCCGATCGGCGGTGGGTTGCAGGTCTGATATACTTCGTTTTGTTAAAAAACGGGAAGTATTCTTCTCGGTTTTCAGACTAACCGCTCTTTAGTCGACAAAGACCAGACATCCCGGAAAAATTAGCTTGGCGACAAAAAATATTTTTATGGAGAAGTCCAAATGAACCAGGTTTATATCATTGATGCACTGCGCACACCATTTGGCAGTTTTGGTGGTACTCTGGCAGATGTCCCGGCGACCCAACTGGCAGCGACAGTCACCAAGGCATTGCTCGACCACAGTCAGCTCGACCCCGGGACACTTGACCAGTTCATTGCCGGACAGGTCATCTCTACTGGTTGCGGTCAGGCTCCCGCCCGTCAGGCCATGCGTGCTGCTGGCATCCCTGACAGCGTGCCAGCCATGACCATCAATAAGGCCTGTGGTAGCGGCCTGAAAGCGATGATGCTGATTGCTGATGCGATTCGCCTTGGTGATGACCATCTTGGGATTGCCGGTGGCATGGAAAACATGTCACGCTATCCTTATGCCCTGTTGAACGCTCGCTTCGGCATACGTATGGGCAACGATGAGATTGTTGACCTGCTGCTCCACGACGGTTTGCTTGATCCTTACAGTGGGCGTCATATGGGCGAGATCACAGAAGCCTTGATTGCCGAACATGGGATCAGTCGCGAGGACCAGGACGAATATGCTATAAGTTCCTATAATCGGGCCTTAGCTGCAAGCAAGCGCGGTTTTCATGCCAAAGAGATTGTTCCTGTCGTTACAACAACCCGTAAAGGTGAAGTCGTTATCGACAGTGATGAAGAACCGTCACGAGTCAAGTTTGATAAATTCGCCCAATTGCGGCCGGTCTTTAAAAAAGACGGTTCTGTGACGGCCGGAAACGCTTCAACCATTAACGATGGGGCTGCCTTCGCACTGCTCGCTAGTGCAGAAGCCTGCGAGCAATACAATTTGAAGCCAAAAGCCAAAATGATTGCCTACGCCACCAATAGCCTGCATCCGGATCAATTTCCGATTGCCCCCGTCGGTGCCATTGAGCGTGTCTGTGCCAAAGCAGGACTGTCTCTCGAGCAAATCGACCTGTTCGAAATCAATACTGCCTTTTCTGCCGTGGCATTGATGTCGATCCGGCAGTTAAAACTTGATCGAGAAAAAGTCAATATAAACGGCGGTGCTATCTCGATTGGACACCCGATCGGCGCCAGTGGCGGCCGTTTGGTTGCCACGTTGCTCAACGGCCTGAAGGACACCGGGGGCCGTTACGGGTTGGCAACCCTCTGCATCGGTGGCGGCGAAGCAGTCGCAGCTATATTTGAAACACCTTAAAAATTTATATTTCAGACGGGAATAGGGGGGTGAGAACAATGATGAGGCGGGATTGTTCTTACCTCTCTTTTCTTTATCTTGGCTCTATCAAGAAAGACGAAGAACTTGATTGATCGTTGAACGCATATCCTAAAAGGTCAAACTCCAAACGAAGGTTTAGCATCTTTTAAGTCTCGAACGTTAAGCTCGGATTCTCTATGCCCGTAGAACCAATCGACGATCTGCCCATTTATTATGAAGTTCACGGTCAAGGACCAACGTTGATTTTGATTCATGGACTTGGATCGAGCCACCTTGACTGGGAACACCAGGTCGAGTTCCTTGCCGAACATTTTCAAATTGTGACCATTGACCTGCGCGGTCATGGCAAATCAGGCAAACCGCCCGGTCCATACAGTGTCTCCCTTTTTGCCTCTGATGTGGCTAAGTTGATTCGATCCTTGAGACTTGCTCCTGCCCATGTGGCAGGCATTTCCATGGGAGGGATGGTTGCCTTTCAACTTGCTATTGACGCTCCCGAATTGTTGAAAAGTCTTGTGATTATTAACAGCGGACCGGCACTTGTCCTACGGACTTCACAGGAGCGCGCGGCTTTTTTTCTACGTGGCCTCATCATCCGGTGTCTCGGAATGGGTTATCTGGCCCAAATGCTCGGGAAAATGCTTCTTCCCGAGCCTCATCAGAAATCTTTGCAGATCAAGCTGATCAATCGCTGGTCAAAAAATGACAAAAAAGCCTATCTCGCTTCACTTCGAGCCATCACAGGCTGGAGCGTGGAAGACCGCATCAGTGCAATCCAATGTCCCTCTCTAATAATGTCAGCCGACAACGATTACACTCCCGTAGGATTCAAACAAGCCTACTTATCCAAAATGATCCGGGCTGAATTGGTCGTAATCAGAAATTCCAGACATTTATCGCCCATCGATCAACCGAAACAGGTGAACAATGCCATCCTGAAGTTTCTCTCATCCTTATAAGCTTCTTTCAATGAACCTATAATCTGCTCCATATATCAGTATCTTCCACAGGCTAGTCCTGAAGCCTATTTCTTTTGCAAAATCAAATCATATTTCTTGATTACCAGTTTCTAGGACGAGTGGAAAGGTGCATTTGGTAACAAATCATTCCGTATAATGTAACAGGAAACAGCAAAACGACCGGCATTTCAAACCGAGTCAAGCTTGACAGGGGACTATCCTTTATTACTATTTCATTAAGGGGTTGACTCCAGACTTTAATCCACTCATATGGGTGTTTTGGTGAGTGCAACAAAACTAGTTTTCGGTTTCATTCCTGCTAGCAGGCATCGCTAAAAGTGTCTGGATTCAACCAAATTAACTGCAATGCAATCAGTCTTCGATTCTTTTAACTGCTGTTGAAACGGGCGAAGACATTTTAGGAGAAACAGCAAGAGATGAGCACCGTTAGCAGGCTTTCTCTAATCTGCCTTTTTATAAACTGTTCCCAATTGCTAAACTGGTTATTTGGAATCATGAAGATCTCTTGCTTGATCAATTAAGTCATTCAGTAATAGGCGCTTACGATCACCTCTTGGAGTCTGTCAATAGTTTAG
>JAFDBS010000066.1 GCA_019313185.1 Deltaproteobacteria bacterium
CACGTTTCCTTAGGCCCGGAGGCATGTTGATTGTATCGGAAATCACTTGGAGCACAAACGATCGACCCAAGGAACTCCAAACGTACTGGGAAAGCGAATATCCAGAAATCGATAAGGCCTCTTCTAAACTAACCCTTTTGGAGAACAACGGCTATTCACCAACTGCGTACTTTTTATTGACAGAATACTGTTGGCTGGACAACTATTATCGACCCCTGCAAAACACTTTTGATGATTTTCTCAAACGCAATGGTAACAGCCCTGAAGCTGTGGATATCGTTGCAGCTGAAAAAGCTGAAATTTCTTTTTATGAAAAGTACAAATCCTATTACAGCTATGGCGTATATATCGCGAAAAAGCTCTGATTCCATTTGGGCAGTTTTTCACGCACCACGACAATCCAGGAGAGGACGCGCTATTGATTTTCGGCTGGGGAAAACAACGTCAACAGATCCATACAAATTCAATCTAACTTCAAAGGTTACTCACTTGTAATGACCCTCTCCTTCTCCAAAGAACTCTTTAAAATCAGTGCACACCAAAAATGGACGATTTCTTTAAAGGGATTTGCGGCCAGGAGCTCGGAATTTCCTTTTCTCTCTTCCAGACAAGTTTTTTGAATAGGCTGATTCATCTGATGCTGCTTTTTATTTTTTAGCCAGTCCCTAGCAGCAACATGGCGCAATTGCCGACTTCTTCTAAAGAAAGAACCAATTGAGTCACAGTTCCCCCATCGGGGTACCCCAACTGCATCAGCACATCGGCATGTTCGATATCGGTTGGGATGAAGCGCAGTCCTGGATAATTGAGCAACCGGTTCGTCTGCCGATCATTGGTCGAGTGCTTGTTCAGGTGGTCGTTTGCCCCGCAACAAGGATTCGGGTTGCTGTTCAAGGGTTTCCGCCAACTCACGAAGTGCCCGGGCGGCACGCGCGATTTCTTGCAACATCTGGTCAAAATGCACAGTCAACGGTGCGTCCTCTCGGCTCAGGTTGCGCAAGCCCTGGGCGGCGTTGGCAAGCTCCTGAGTGGCATGGTTCAGATTCCTGAGCAGCGGATTGGCCGGATCAGTCAATAGCGAGAGTCGGTCTGCAGCCAACGTTACGGCGTTCAGTGCCTTGTCCAAAACTACCAGAGTGGTCCGCAGGTCATTCAGCACGGGAACACCTTGGTCTTTGAGCTGCTGGGCAAGGGACTCAAAATGCTGCAAGGTTCGGTTCAGTTGTTGTGGCAAGGCAGCGATCTCGTCCGAAGCGAGAATCTTACTGAGAGATGCACTGATCGCAGCGATCTCGTTGAGAAAGCGGTCCATAGGAAACTGCTCCAGCACCAAAGACAGTTCCTCAACGGTGGTCGGAATGGTCGGGATCTCGCTCGCCTGGGGATCCATGGCAAAGAAGTGGGCTGGCTTGTCCGGATAAAAATCAAGGCTCACATAGAGTTGACCTGTCAACAGGCTCTGCATACGAAGCTGTGCCCGCAGGCCACGTTTGATCAACTGTTTCAGGGTCTCGGGTTCACTGAGGTCAATCTGATCGCCATGCCGGGTCTGCACCACCGAGGGCTCGATTTCGATAGTGACCGGCACCAAGAATTTGAGGCTGTCCTTCTCCATCCCAATCTGGACTTGTTTGACTGTCCCGACCTTGACACCCAGAAACACTACCGGTGCCCCCACCCGCAAACCCTGAGACCCTTCTGTGAAGTAGAGAACCTGCTGGCGGTACTCTCGGAACCATTGGCCCCCTGACAGCAGCAAGACAGTAATTATCCCGAGGGCAAACGCACCGAAAACGAACGCTCCGATCAAAGTCGGACTGGCTTGTCGACTCATAGAGCACCTCTGCTCAGGAAGTGACGGACCCGTTCATCACCGTCCCTGGCTGCACGTCTTGGGTCACCTGTGTCGATCATGGTATGGCTCTCGGCGTCTAGATAAACCGAATTCGTGCCGATGCTGAGAATGCTGGCCAGTTCGTGAGTTATCACCACGACCGTTGCACCAAGACTGTCACGCAACTCAAGGATTAGGTCATCCATCCGTCGAGCGGTTAACGGATCGAGTCCAGAAGACGGTTCATCGATCACTAAGATCTCCGGATCCAGTGACATGGCCCTGGCCAATCCTGCCCGTTTCCGCATCCCTCCACTCAGTTCCGCAGGGTAAAAATCTTCGAAACCGGAAAGCCCCACCAGCGCGAGTTTAAATGACACGACCTCGTCGATCAGCGCTTTTGATAGATCGGTGTACTCTTGAAGAGGCAATGCCACATTCTCTGCAAGCGTCAGGGAAGTCCACAGGGCACCTCCCTGGAACATGATGCCGAGACGGCGCTTGAGCCGCTCATGAACCTCCCCAGGGCTGTTCCAGAAATCTTCACCACCGTAGTGAACCGTCCCGGACGACGGTCGCTGCAGCCCAATCAGGGCCCGCATCAGGGTTGTCTTGCCGCAGCCATTGCCCCCCATGATCACGAAGATTTCCCCCTGGTTCACAACGAAATTCAGGTCATGCTGAACAACAAAATCACCGTATGCCATGGTCAGATTGCGAACTTCGATATGCGGAGCGACTCCCATGTTCAAATCCCCAGCCGGTAGAACAATATGGTCAACAGTGACGCCATAATGGTAATCAGCAAGATCCCGGTCACCACAGCAGAGGTCGCTGCATCACCAACCGCCTCGGCACTACGACCGCACTGCATGCCTCGCAGACAGCCGGCGTAAGCGACCATCGCCCCGTAGACAACGCCCTTGATGAGACCGACAACGAAATGCTTGAGTTTGAGAGCTCGCAGGGTCTCGGTGTAATATTCAAAAAGACTGATGTCGAAAATTAGATACGAAACCAACATCCCGGCAAGCATGCCGACGAATGAGGCATACAGGGTCAACAACGGGACCATCAGCATCAATGCCAGGATCCGCGGCATAACGAGGAAATCAATGGCAGAAATGCCAAGGGTCCGAAAGGCGTCGATTTCCTCGTTGACCTGCATGGTGCCGAGTTGGGAGGCAAAGGCTGCCCCGGTCCGCCCCGCGATGATGATTCCGGTCATCAGTGCACCAACCTCGCGGACCATGCCAATCGCCACAAGGTCGGCGATGTAGATCTGTGCTCCAACCATGCGCAGCTGATCTGCACCGAGATAGGCAAGGATCAACCCGACCAGGAAGCTGATCACTGTAACGATGATCAGGGCCCTGGGGCCGACCTCTTCCACCTCGAGCCAAAGGTCACCTTGTCGAAACTTCGCTCGACCGGTCAGCAGGCGGACGAATGAGAGCGAAATCTCCCCGAGGAAAGATAGCATCTCCGGAAAGCCTCGCCAGAAATCGATGGTCGCCATGCCCACCCGTGAGAGCAAGGAGGCTTTGGCTAAAGGCCTGACTTCGACCTCCTGCTCAGGCACAGAGATGGCCATGGTCAACAGATGCTGAACGCCTGCTGGCAATCCGCTGCGGTCAACCTCGATACCATGTTCGTCGCCATATTTAACCAGACCGGCCAAAAACGCCAGAAAGCCGGAATCCCATGAATCGAGCTCCTCGGTCCGGCAGACCACACGTCTCACCGTCGCAGGCAGCTCGGCACTCAGTGTTTCTGAAGAAGGCAGGCATTGATCCAGGCACCAGCGACCGGAAAAAATTATTTCCAAACCATTTTCACCGTAAGTGCGCTGTTCGAATTGCCAGTCCTGTTGGTTGCCTTGACCTGTTCTGAGCTTGCTCTCCATCAGTCATCAACCTCAAGTCACACGCCTGGTCTGAGCTCCTTGTTTCAATCTGAACAAACAGCCTTTATCTATAAGATTGATTTAATTTTACCACTGATTAGCGAAGAGCGGAGACCCGTTCATATCCGACCGGGCACATCCAGGATGATCGTTTATATGCCCTGTCGGAATACCCGGAACTCCTGAGCAGCCTTATCAGCCTGGCAATGGGCTTGTGCTCGCATAGTTTATGGAAAACTGAGAATATAAAATCCTTGAATTTTTAGACATTTGGCCTGAGGAGAATTAGTATGCATATCTCAATTCCAATTTATCTTTCTCCTAATCTAACGCCAAATTGAAGAGATTGTGCTGAAGGAGTTTTAGAAAGGCTTCAAGCATCGATCTGCAACACCCGACTCAACCAATTTATAGCCAGCGTGTTGTTTCAGTAAGGTGGTCCAGACATGCGCTCGACATTTACTTCCATATTCAGCAAGCTTACCGGGTCACCGAATTGTGTGAAGATGGCAACATCCGCCGCATCGCGACCAAAAGCGATCGCAACACGGCCTCCTTGCAGATCGGTTTGTGTTGGATCAAAAGTGTACCATCGGTGTCCGACATAAGCTTCGTACCATGCATGCAAGTCCATCGGTTTAAGTTTCTCAAGGTAGCCTACTACCATACGGGCCGGGATCGATAACGCTCGGCAGCAAGCAATCCCCAAATGAGCCATATCTCGGCAAACACCGTAACCCAACTGGTTTACCTCGGAAGCACTGATGTTTTGCTGGCCAAATCCAGGTGTGTAGTTGATGGAGTTGCGAATATACTCAACGATGGCATTGCATTGATCGTAGCCTGAGAGCCGACCCATGGTAAGTGACGCTGCCATTTCAGTAAAACGATCCGAGTCACAATATCTGCTTGGGTAAAGAAAAGGCAGTGTCTCATCAGGCAAATGCTGTACTTCGACAAATGGCGCTTCAGGGGCAGCGTCGGATGAATCGGCAGTTTCAATATCAACGGAAGTACGTACTGAAAAATAACCCGCTGGCGCTACCAGCCTTTGACACAGGTTACCAAATGAATCGGTGAATTCGACCGCCGGCACACTGGGGGACAAGACGTACTCTTCCCGAGCAATCCACTGTTGCCATCCACTCCGTGGACGCAGCATGAAGAGAAACGGAGTATGAACCGGCACATTGAATTCAAGGAGGCAGGATGCATTTATCCACATGATAATCCTTTACTCATCAAGATTTAAATTACCTTGGCCCAAGGCAACTATTTTCTATCGAACGATGGTAGCTGTTGTGACGACCAGACGGTTAGTTTTAGTGTTCGACAAATTGAGATATATTTTTAAACCAGTCGAGAGAAATGGTCATATCATACCTGACTTTCAGTCGCCTATTTCAATTCATATTACTTTAATTTTTAAGGTCGCGATTTTTTTGAGAAATTCATTTCACTGCACCCCGGAGAATCCGCTGAAATAAAAATTCCGGACGAATTTCATACATAATATTTGTCACAGCTTTTTACCCTATTGCACTGATCTACAATGGTTTGAAGGCGGCTAAATAGTGCTTATGGTTCGATTCTTTTTCGCAAGAAATAATCAATTGAATAGCGCCCGGAGCCGACTGCAGCACAGAGCAAAAAACCGCACAAATAGACTAAAGCCATTTCTTTTTTCTCAAACGGGTCGGAAAAGTGCCGACCAAAGGCTGCGACCAGCATTGTAACAGAGACCATCAAAGCGCTTAAACGAGTTGCTATACCAAGTGAGACAGCCAACGAACCGACAAATTCACTCAACCCTGCAACCCAGGCAAATAGAACAGGGAGGGGAAATCCCAAAGCACTGACTGCGGCAATAAAACCTTCGGAGGGTGGTAGCTTCCCTAATCCGTGGGCAAAAGCCATCATCCCACCCAAACCAAATCGAGCAATTAAAAGACATCCATTTGCAAGGTTGGAAGAAATCGTTTCACCACTGAACAAAAACAATTTGAATTTTGATAAAAGGTTCTCCACTTTCAGCTCCTTTTTAAGGCATGTTCGGTCTTACTCACACACCGAATTTATTAAGGGTTCGTTGTCAATGAAAAAGATTGCAGTATCGGCAAGAGACTTCTCCTAAACTCCTTAGGTAAGTGATTCAAAGGGAACCTACAAACCAAATCTAAGAACCAGAGCTTCCAAGGCGATCAAGATAAAAATGACCAAAAAGAGAATACGTGCCCAGCGATCGATTGACCTGGCACGGTCCAGTTGGCCTATTCTGGCATAGGCAGATGTGACGATGACTTCTATCAAGCTGGCAAAGACGAGGAAATTTGCCTCTAGAATAAAATAGACAAGACGTGACAAGTAGGAGACTTTTGGCATGTCGTTTCCAACTGCAAAACGATAAGCAATAAGAGTCAGCATGGCAGTAATAGCAACGCTAATCTGAGCTCCGGACTCTTTTGGGTCGATCCAGAAAACAACCCACGACATCATCACATTGTATGTTGCGGCATGTCATTTTTTTCAGTCACAACGGAATTTTGCCTGCCAGAACATTATACTTTCGCGTTATTTTGAAGTTTCCAAGCCAGAAAAAACACTCAATTTCACAATTATCATGCAAGGTTTTACTATACTCAACAAAAAAACAGGGTACGCCTCTCCATCCAAATTCATCCCAAAAAACAACAAATTGTCAGGTTTATTATTAACATATTTTTGCCAAATCCTAAAAAATTTTCACGAAATGGGTGCAACATAAAAGACTATAATATTCATAGAGTCCCGCGGAATCGCTTAAGGTAATACTTACAGCTTTTTAACTCTAAATCTCGGAGGAACGTATGTCTGTTTCAGACGGTAGGAAATCAAAATGCAGTGAAGCAAAAGGACATATTTCAAGGGAAATTGCTATGTAACGAGTCACTCAATTTTCTGAATCCTGCCTAACCAGATCCTTTCACCAAAAGTCCTTTCATCGTTCATTTTTGAGCAATATTTTTAAGCATTTTGGTATTTATCTTTATTCTCAGCTTTGCCTATCAACTGAAAAGCAATGTCTAAAAAGACTTTGTTCCCTAGATAAATTCTTTCTAGCCTAGGGATAACTTCATTTTCCAGCCCTGCACCGACAATCTTTCTGGCGATATCTCTTGGGATATAACCAAGAAAAAATTCTTTTTCTTTCGACAAAAAACCTTTGCTAAAACCCGTCACAGCAATGGCATTTTTGTCGAGTTTGTTCTCTTTGTCGCGAATAAACTGAAGTCTCTTTTTTCCCCCTTTGCAAAAAGATAAAGCCTGTCCTCTATAAATTTGCAAGTCGGCGATGGATATTCTCTTTTCGTAAACTTGATAACCGATAGGCATATCTGAATTTTGCAAGAAATTTATTTCTTTAAAGTTTGTCATGTTCCACCCTCCTTACTATCTTAACCGTCATCACATTTAAGCATTAAGCTTGGTTTAAAATCACAAAAGCAAAACCTACAACCACATAAAGCCTTGTGTGATCAGCAATACTTCAACAATTCCTAGAACGCAGATAAAAACAGGCTGCCAAAGTCTCTTTGCTTTGGCAGCCCGGCGATCTCCTTACATATGCTGAAGAGGATGAGACCCGTGACTTTCCGTCCCTGCCTCGCGGCAGGTTTGGCTTTTTCAATATATATCTACTTACGATATGATTATGTACATATAATTTTATATGTCAATTAACGAAAGTTATAAATAACTATTTTTTATCGTTATTTTTTGAAAAAAACAGTCTACCTGGCAATGTAAAATATATAACTTTTATACGCTACGACATAAAATAGGATAGACACCTTAACCTTCGAGGGTTTTTTATGAAAACGTCATTTGAGGATCTTGGTTTATATGAACATTGAAACAATCTCTGAAGACAGGAGTGCTCTCGTCCTGCAATGTCTATTCTTGATGTGTACGTGTCACACACGGAGAGGCTGAGAACCGCTGGTTTCAAGATAGTTGGTTAGTTGACTTCTATTCTGCAACTGCCCTAGTCGGCAAACCATTGGCGTTGAAACCAGAACGCAACGTTGACTAAGCCAATCATGACGGGCACCTCGACCAATGGACCAATTACTGCGGCAAATGCAGCACCAGAG
>JAFDBS010000067.1 GCA_019313185.1 Deltaproteobacteria bacterium
CAGATGACAATACCGCCCTTGAAGGCCTATATCGGTCGAATCAGGTGTATTGCACCCAATGCGAAGCCCAGGGGTTTCGCAAGATTACTTACTACCCGGATCGTCCGGATGTTATGGCACGTTTTGTGACCACCATTATCGCCAACTCGCAGAGCTGCCCGGTTTTGCTGTCCAACGGCAACCGTACCGACTCGGGTCAGTTGGATGATGGCCGGCATTATGCCACTTTTGAAGACCCTTTTCCCAAGCCGAGTTATCTTTTTGCATTGGTGGCCGGACGGCTGTCGGCCAATGAAGACCAATACACAACCGCCTCCGGCCGTACCGCAAAGCTTCAGATATTTGTTGAAGAGCATAACCTTTACCGGTGTGAACATGCCATGCGGTCATTGAAGAGGGCCATTCGTTGGGATGAAGAGACGTATGGACTTGAATTGGACCTCGATGAGTACAAGATTGTTGCCGTCGACGACTTCAATATGGGCGCCATGGAAAACAAAGGCTTGAACATCTTTAACAGCAAATATGTTCTCGCTGACCCTGATACAGCGACGGATGCTGATTTCCAAGCTGTTGAGACCGTGGTCGGACATGAATATTTTCACAACTGGACCGGTAATCGCGTCACCTGCCGCGACTGGTTTCAGCTGAGCCTGAAAGAAGGTCTTACGGTTTTTCGCGATCAGGAATTTTCTGCTGCGATGGGGTCTCCAGCCGCAAAACGCATCGCCGATGTTCGCTTGCTGAGAACCGCCCAATTCCCAGAGGATTCGGGCCCAATGGCGCATCCGGTTCGTCCTGAATCGTATGTCGAAATCAACAATTTTTACACGACTACGGTTTACAACAAAGGGGCTGAAGTGATTCGCATGTACCAAACCTTGCTTGGAGAAGACGGTTTTAGGAGAGGGCTGAAACTCTACTTCGCTAGACACGATGGCCAGGCGGTAACCACAGATGATTTCTTGTCGGCCATGGCTGATGCCAACCAGGCAGACTTGAGGCAGTTCCAGCATTGGTACAGCCAGGCCGGGACCCCCGTTTTAGACATCGCTGGGGAATATGATGAGTGTGCACGAGAGTTCCGGTTGCACATTCGGCAACACTGTCCTGATACCCCGGGCCAGCAAGGAGATAAAAAATCTCCGTTTCTGATCCCGTTGCAGGTCGGCTTGCTCGGCAGGGACGGACAGGACCTGCCGTTGCAGTTAGCCGGCGAGGATGCTCCGAAAGGCACCTCGAGGGTCTTACGGATCACTGTGGCAGAGCAGACGTTCGACTTTGTCAATGTGTTTGAACCACCGATTCCCTCTCTACTCAGGGATTTTTCTGCGCCTGTCAAAGTTCACTACCCCTACACCAAACAGCAACTGGCTTTCCTGTTTGCCAACGACCTCAACCCCTTTAACCGCTGGGATGCCGGCCAACGACTTGCAACCCTTGTCTTGCACGAAATGGCAACCGATTTTCATAACGACTGGCAGCCTGAAATTCCGCACATGTTTGTTGATGCCTTTCGGGCGGCCCTGACCGACCACCAGGCGGACCCAGCACTGCTCGCTTTGGCCTTGAGCCTGCCGGGAGAAACCGAATTGGCTGACACCATGCCGGTTGCCGACCCCGACGCAGTGCATGCCTCTCGGCAACTGCTACGGGAGGGTTTGGCGAAGCAACTTGAAACAGAGTTTGTTGCGGTCATGAATGGTCTCCGGGTTTCGAGTTTGTATCAATTGACGCCTGAAGCGATTGGCCGCCGCAGTTTGAAAAACTTATGTCTGTCTTATCTGGCATTGCTGCAAACACGGTCGATTGCCACAACCTGCTTTGATCAATTTGCCAACGCAAACAACATGACAGATCGTATCGCCGCACTGACCAACTTGTTGCATTGCAATTTACCGCAGCATGAAGAAGCTTTGCAGGCATTTTACTATCGCTACCAGAATGATCCCTTGGTTGTTGACAAGTGGTTCGCTTTGCAGGCAACCTGCCCGGCAAGCGCTACCCTTGATCACGTTCAAGACTTGATGGGGCATCCGGCATTCACAATGAAAAACCCAAACCGGGTGCGGGCATTGATTGGCGCATTCGCACACAACAATCCTGTGCGGTTTCACAGCTTGAGTGGCCAAGGATACGCTTTTATCGCAGACCAAACGATCAGCCTAAACAAACTCAACCCTCAGGTTGCAGCACGTTTGGTAACCGCTTTGAGTCGTTGGCGTCGGTATGACGAAAATCGGCAAGTTCTGATGCGTAGAGAGCTTGAAAGGATTGCCGCAACGAAAGCCTTGTCGCAAGACGTGTCTGAAATTGTTCAAAAATCGCTAAAGTAAATGGATAAAACGCTAAGAGAGGTGAGCGGATGACTCGTAAATTCAACTTTAAACATATAACGATTGTCGGTTGTGGCGACATTGGGGTGCGAGTCTCTCTCCTTTTGCAAAAACAGACTTGTCATGTCAAGGCCATGGCGCGATCTGGAGAAAGTGCAGAACGACTAGGTGCTTACAGGATTGAACCCATACTCGCGGATTTGGACGATCGAGATTCGCTCAAAAAATTGAACTTGACTGACCAATTGGTTTTTTATCTGGCACCGCCACCAGGTGGCGGGACGGTAGACAGCCGGATGCGCAACTTTTGTCAGGCAATCGGCAGCGGGCAAGTTCCAATTAAGCTGGTATACATCAGCACCAGCGGCGTTTATGGCGATTGCGCTGGAAGTTGGGTCACGGAAGACACTCCGGTTCATCCACAAACCACCCGTGCCCACCGCCGTCTTGATGCGGAGACCACTCTGTGTGAATGGGGTCAGACATACGGAGTCTCCACACCGATTCTCAGGGTGACAGGAATCTATGGTCCAGGACGGTTGCCGATCGCGAGACTGCAGCAAGGGCATCCGGTGCTGAAGGAAGATGAATCCCCCTTGACCAATCGAATCCATGCGGAGGATTTGGCGGCAATTTGTTTGGATGCTGCTAGACATGGTCAGCACGCTGAGGTATACAATGTCAGTGACGGACGGCCAGGAAGCATGACAGAGTATTTCAACACCATTGCCGATCTGCTTGGAATTCCACGCCCACCGCAAATCAGCATGGCGGACGCCAAGACGCAGATGACACCTATGATGCTGTCGTATCTTTGCGAATCCCGGCGTATGGCGAACAACAAGATGTTGTCAGATCTCCGGGTGACATTGCAGTACCCTGATCTGGCCGCCGGTCTCAAGCAGGCCATTGGTCAACTTGCCCAACCCAATATGGGCTATTACGGATCAATGAAGTCCCAGCATTAAATGGGCGTTGTTACCAAATACCCCCAGTGGGGTTGAGTGTTGCGGGACCAATTGGAGGATAATATGAAAAAAATTGCTGTCATAGGTGCTGGTATTTCCGGCTTGAGTACGGCGTATGCCCTGGAAAGATTGGCTGCAGAACGTGGAGTCGAACTAGACGTCACGGTCTTTGAGCGAGAAGGCCGCACCGGAGGCAAAATCTGGAGTATCAAGGAAGACGGATACCTTTGTGAATGGGGCCCAAACGGGTTTCTGGATAACAAGCCAATGACATTGGAACTTTGCGAGAAACTTGGCATCCAGGACCAACTTGAGCGCTCGAATGACAATGCCCGCAAACGGTATATCTACAGCGATGGCATATTAAATCGATTGCCAGAAAACGGGCCGATGTTTCTAAAGTCCAAGCTGATCAGCTGGTCAGGGAAAATTCGACTTGCTCAGGAACTGTTTATCGCCAAGAAAAATGACGATGTCGATGAAACACTTGCCGATTTTGCCCGCCGCCGGCTGGGGCCTGAGGCACTGGACAAACTGATTGGGCCGATGGTTTCCGGGATATTCGCAGGCGACCCGGAAACAATGAGTCTAAAAAGTTGTTTTCCACGGATCAACGAACTGGAGCAGGAGTTCGGTGGACTGATCCGGGCAATGCTCAAACTGGCGAAACAGAAACGTGCGGAAGTTAAAGCTGGCAAACAGGTCGCCAGCGCGGCCGGCCCGGGAGGGGTCTTGACCTCTTTTCTAGACGGGATTCAAACACTCACCGATGCGACCGCAAAAACGCTGCAAGGCACAGTTCGTACGGAATCTGCGGTGACCGAATTGCGTCCGGTCGAAGGCGGCTGGGAGATTCGCCTGCTTGATGGATCTGCTTTTGATTGCGAACTGGTGGTTTCCGCAGCGCCCGCACATATCCTCAAGGCATTGGTCAAACCGTTTGATGCCAAACTGGAAGCGGTATTGGCTGCCATCCCTTATGCCCCAATGAACGTCGTCTGTTTCGGATATGAACAGGCAAAAATTCAGCGAGACCTTGACGGGTTCGGGTATCTCATACCGAAGAAAGAAGGTTGTGCCATCCTCGGGACACTTTGGGATTCCAGCATTTTCCCCAAACGCGCTCCGCAAGGATATGTCCTGCTGCGCTCAATGATGGGGGGCGCGACCAATCCGCAGGCCTTCGACCTTCCCGACAGCGAGGTCCAAAAACAGACCATGGCCGAATTGAATAAAATTATGGGGATTGCTGTTGATCCAGACTTCGTGAGGATTTTCCGTCATGCACGGGCAATTCCACAATATACGGTAGGCCATGCTGGGCGACTTGCTGAAATCGATGAGCGCCTGGCTGGTCATCGCGGGCTGTTTGTCACTGGCAATGCTTATTACGGCGTCGGCCTCAACGACTGTGTCAATGCTGCAAACCGTACAGCAGAGCAAGTGTTGGATCAAATCAATCCAAAAGGGTAACCCCGGATTTACCGATTCTGCCCACTTTTTCTGGCCAGTGCGTACCGAGGCTTGAAATCTATAGGCCCTGCCTCTCTGCCATTCTTGACCTCCTCGCAATGGCCGGTCATGCGGGTCAGTGGCTTTCGCGAGAATCTAAAAACGGGTTTTTCAGCGAGTGAAACTGGGGTTTGAGAAGTCAGCCATGGACGTCGCCACGGGCTGATTGATGCCATTCAAGATCTGCCTCATCAAAACAGTCGAGTAAAATCCAGGGTATTTCACAGCCGGCCTGATTCTTTGTCAGCCTGGCAATTGATACAAAAAAGAGCGTCAGGTCGGGCTTTGAGACGAGCGTAGCCGATCGGCTCGTCACAGTCGAGGCAAAGACCATATTCATCGTTGTCACAGCGACGCAGGGCAGCTTCAACCCGTGCCAATCGTTGTTGCGCAGAACGGCGGTTGGCCTGGCTCATGTTTTGCTGCTGAATGGCATCCATGCGCGACAGCCGTCCGATGGGTGTATCAATGCTGACCGGTTTGCTGCCGTCGTTGGCGTCATCAAGCAGTTTTTGGAGGTCAGCACGTAATGCTAGCAGGGCCTGAATAAGTTCGGTATGTTGTGCGACGGTCAGCATGGCTGTGCAAAGGTCTCAGGCAGTCTTGGATTTGATGAGTGTGAGGACACTGTTATCGGCGAAAACACCTTGTAAATAGTCGTTCTATTTGTTTTTTCGACGGAAGATATCAGTTTTCAAGCTTGACACTCTGTCGAGGAAAAGCAGCCCATCAAGGTGGTCGATCTCATGTTGAATCGCGACGGCCTCAAAAGCAGAAGCTTCGACACATCGCAATTGTCCTGACCGGTCAAGAAATTCGACAATCACATGCTCTGCACGGGTGACATTTCCGGTGTAGTCAGGAACACTCATGCAGCCCTCGCGCATCATCTGACTGCCGGATGAAGCAATGATTTCTGGGTTAACCATTTCCAACAGCCCATGGTTGTTTGTCTTGCCAAGCTTGCTCTTGGAAACGTCGACTACGACAATACGTTGAGACACCCCAATCTGGGGAGCAGCAACGCCAACAGAATGCCCAGCATCAAGCATGGTGTCCACCAAGTCCTGAACGACTTCTACGGTGGTTTTGTTAAACTGTTCGACTGGCTCGGCGACTTTCTTAAGAATTGGGTCGGGGTAAACACGGATTTTGCGAACAGCCATGACTCAGAGTTCCACTCTCGGGATGGTTCTTACGCTAATATCAACCTGTAGTTCATCACGAACCGGCATCAGCCACCGGTTAAGGTCTTCTTCCATAATTCCTTGCGGCAATGTCACCTCAAGCACCATGACGTAAACAGGCCGTTCCTGAGTGCCGACTAACTTGGTGTTCAAATCAGTGATATTAACGTTTTTCTCGCCAAGAACTTTCGCAACACGGTAGACAATCCCGGGCTTGTCGGCGCCGTAGACCGATATCATGCACAAGTCACCTTCGATTTCGGGTCGAACCTCACCACCTGGCTTGAGGACGCGCAGCGCAACGGTCAGGTCAGCGTCTTCAAGCGGCTGAAAGGTGTCGCCGAAGCTGTCTCGATTGCTAAACTTGGGATGCGCAACAATCAAGATCATGGCAAATTGACCCCCAAGAATCGAACAACTCGAATCGGCGATATTGCACCCAAGGTTATAGAGTATTTCAGTCACTTGAGAGACGATACCTGGCCGGTCACGGCCAACAATTGTCAGGGCGAAGTGGTTCATGGAACCTCCGGTTTTGACAGGACTTGGAAAAGTTATATTTTTGTAGCATGGATCAGTCCGGAGAGCAAGGCAAGGCAAAGCAAAAACTGTTCTTGATTCGAGCATGATCTCATATCTAAAGAGGGTGTTCATAATGAAGTCAAAAGATATCCGTATCGATTTTTATCGCGGGTCGGGTCCAGGTGGTCAGCACAGGAACACCAGTGAAACAGGAGTTCGAATCACGCATGTGACAACAGGTTTGGTGGCCATTGCCACAGAATCCCGTTCCAGAAGGCTGAACCTGCAACGCGCGATGGCACGGTTGGAAGCCAAACTGGCGGATTATAACCGTCCGTCTCGGTCGGTTCGTCTTCCGTCAAAACCGACTCGGGCCTCTATAAAGCGCCGTTTAGATAGGAAAAAACAACAGAGTGAGAAAAAACGCAGTCGGCAACGGATTAAGCCTTAGGCCCGCAGATTGCCATCAGAACGAGGGCGGTTGGATTGTCCTTCTCTGCCAATCAGTTTGAACCGGCGATAACCGCGCTTACTTTTTGGTGCAAAGGGGCTGGCCCGAAGTGCTAAAGATAAAGAGAAACGGCTAGTGGGCTTGGAGATGAGCGATGTCGTCAATCCATTGGCCGGTCAGAGCTTGATAAACGAGTTGGATGCCCCCTGCCAGGTGATCGAAGTCAGCCGCTGGCAGATCGATGAAATGGGGGGGGTGGTCTAGTTCTTCCTTAAGATGCAGCGTGGCGGGCAAGGTGCCGCTAAGCTGCTTATGTTCGAGAATATCAGGACGCTCGAGAAGCTGCAGCAGCAAGGTGTGGTTGCTGGTCAGGTTGGTGTGCAATTGAGGGAAATCTTTCTTTGTTGTTTGAACACAGTAGCTCAAAGTGTCGAGCTGCCGGAGAGCCTCTTGATATCCGGAGTTGTCCCATGAACTGTCCACGTCAAGAGGCGCAATTCCTGCACGGCCTGGCCTGCGGCAACACATTGACGCAACAAATCGGTTGCGAATTCGTTAAAGAACTGCCCGATCAGCATATTCCGTTTTTGAGCCCGGTTGATCGAATTGCGCCGAGCGACAAAATTCTCTGTGACGTTGGCAATCAAGCCGACAAAGGATCCAACACCAGTAACAATTAAAAGCACGTCAAGGGTTTGCCGGCCGTCGTTGTCGGGACAATGTCCTCTAGCCGACGGTGGCTATGGTGACGATCGTGAACTAGAAGGCGTCAAGAAACGTCAGCCCTCGGCAAGCATATAGCCGAAAGTCCCGGTCAGGAGTACGCTGATAAATATTGTTAAGTAGATTCTTCGGCGGAGCTTTGCATCCGGCAGAACCATGGTTCAATCAGAAGCCAAAACGGGTGGCCAGGCCATGGAGTACCAAAGTGCCAAGCAGCAAGCCAAGATATAGATGCAGGCCGAATTTCAGTTGGCGGGCGACCTTTTCCACCAGAACGAATTGGCGCTGGCAGCCAAAAGACCAGAACACAAAAGCAAGGGCCAAACAAAGAATGACAACCTGAAGGGACGGCAAGCGAACCAATCTTACGATAGGCAATAACAAGGTGGCAGAGCAAAGGCCGACTACCCAGAAAAGGCTGATATGAAACAGCCTCTGATTCGACAGGGCGTCCGGCAAAACTCTAAATCCGGCCATCTGAAGTTCATGACGATCGGGAAGCGCGAGCAGCCAAAAATGCGGAACTTGCCAGAAAAACATGATAAGAGCCAATACAAAAGCTTGAGGTGAAACAAATTCTCCTGTGGCCGCCTGCCAGCCAATAAGGGGGGGGAGCATCCCGCAAGGCGTTCCGGCGACAATCGCCCATGGCGTGACTCGTTTCATGGGGGTATAAACAAGCAAGTACCAGCCCATGGCAAAAAGACCAGCCAAGGCATTTTCAGGGCCAGTTCCGGCATAAAGCAGGCATAGACCTGCACTGGCCAAGGAAAAACCGATAAACCCGGCCTTGTGCGCTGAAATCAGACCACTGGCCACAGGCCGGTGACATGTGCGAGACATCAATGCATCAGCCGTACGTTCTTGAACTTGGTTGAGAACCGAACATGCCGCACTTAAGAAGAAGATACCCCAGGCAAGACTCCACATCATCAGCCGCGGTGAGGCGGGATTGCCCGCCAGAGCCCCCACGATAGCCGTCAAAGCCACCATAACCGCCAAAGGCAGACGGAACAGGCTGCTCATTGCAAAAAAACCAGATGCGGTGTTGGACATGATCTGCATGATTATTGAAGTGTCTCCAGCCAGTCGATCAACGCCTCAAGATCCTCTTCACCCAGGTTCGGATAGGGCGGCATCGCCGCTGGATAGCCCTTTACAATCTCAAAATTCGGTTCGACGATGGCACGGATCAGATAATCGTCATCGGCAGCGATGATTTGCTCCTGGCCATTTCGCGTGACAGTTCGTTGACTGCCAAAAAGGCCTTGAAAGCTTGGGCCCACCCGTCGTGATCCATCCAGGGAATGGCAGCCCAGGCAGCCGTTTGCACTGGCGATCGCTTCACCCTGAGCGGCTTCCG
>JAFDBS010000068.1 GCA_019313185.1 Deltaproteobacteria bacterium
ACCATTATCATGCCGGTTGAAAACCAGGTCCGTGAAATGGACGCCAAGATCCTGCTTTCCTGCGTGGCAGCAGAACGTGGCTACCCTGTGTTGATCGGCTCAAGAGCTTACATACATTTTAAAACCGCTTCAGTGCCACGTGGCGTTTATATGGCCAAGAGCATGAAAACTCGCAGCGACCGGATGTTCAAACTGCTCAACCAGACGGGTCACGATATTGTGGCATGGGACGAAGAAGGGCTTCTTCGTGAACCGGACCCCATCTACCATCGGTGGCGATTATCTGCTGTCGCCATGAATCGGATTGCTTATTTGACCACTTGGGGTGAAGACAACGCTAAGGCATTTCGTGCTTTCAAAGGCTACAACAATACGCCGATCCGGGTGACTGGCAATCCCAGAATCGACCTCTTGCGCCCCGAATTACGCGCATACTACCAACCGGAATCTGACCTTATCCGCGACCAATATGGTGACTTTATCATGGTCAACACCAACTTCAGTAAGGTCAATCACTATTATGTACAACTCGGGGAGCTTAAACAGGCCGTCGAAGATAAAAAAACCGGACGAAGAGACCCTTACGATGCCGGCAAGGGACGTCACAAGATCACTATATTTGAACATTTTAAAAAGATGCTTCCCGTTTTATGCGAAGCTTTCCCCGATCACAAGATTGTATTGCGCCCCCATCCTTCTGAAAGCCACGAAATCTGGAAACAGATCGGCAAAGACCATCCCAACCTGGTGATCACCAACGAAGGCAATGTCCATCCGTGGTTACTGGCCGCCAAGGCAGTGGTTGCAAACGGTTGCACCACCTTGGTGGAATCGGCCATTCTCGGCACCCCGGGAGTGAATTACGAGCCGGTCACAGTCGATGAATACGATTTTCCTATCACCCGGGACGTCAGTCGCCGCGTATTTAATATCGATGAATTGCTGACGGCGGTTCGGGCCATAGGCAACGGTGAACTTGGGCCTTTGGACTATGCTGTGCGCAAAGCCGCTTTAGAACCACACTTAGCTGCCTTGGAGGGACGCCTTGCCGCCGACAGAATGGTTGATGTTCTTGACGAGGGCGGCTATCGGGACAAACAACCCCCTGCCCCGCCTTGGCTCGATCGTGTTCATGGCTGGTATCAGACCCATCTGCGGACCATCGAAAAGCGCATCAACATGCGCCGTCCAGGGCATCGCAACAATATCGCGCTTCACAACCATCGGTACCCCGGAATATCGGAAGAAGAGATGACGGCAATCATCGGCCGTTTTGGCGAATTATTAAATCGTTTTGACGACATCAAGGTCAAAAAACATTCCACGCATTTGTATTGGATCTACAGAGAGTCATAATTTTTGACAATATGAATTCATCAGCAGAGGCCTCAATGTATAATGTAAAAATTCTCGGCGCCGGGTCCATCGGCAATCACCTGGCTAACGCCTCCCGCCAAATGGGTTGGAACGTCACACTTTGCGACCTGGACCCTGCAGCCCTGCAGAGGACCAAGGAACAGATCTATCCGGCACGTTATGGCCAGTGGGACGAGGCCATCCAGCTATTTCCTGCTCAGGAAGCCCCAACTGGGGGCTTTGACCTGATTTTTATCGGAACACCGCCCGATTCACACATGAATCTTGCGATAGAGGCCATTCGGGAAAACCCCAAAGCAGTTCTGGTTGAAAAACCGCTTTGCACTCCTGGTCTGGAACGAGCAAATGAACTTTGCCAGCTTGCTCAAGAGAGCGGAGTTCGCATTTTCGTCGGTTACAATCATGTCGTGAGCACTGTCACCGAGAAAGCCGTTGCCCTGATCCCACATATCGGAAGCACTGAGACTCTTGATGTTGAATTCCGCGAACATTGGGGCGGCATCTTCAACGCGCATCCCTGGCTAAATGGCCCTCAGGATACTTACCTTGGTTTTTGGCAAAAGGGCGGAGGCGCCAGCGGTGAACATTCTCATGCTATCAATCTCTGGCAATACTTGGCCCATAAACTGGGCGCAGGACGGGTCACCGAAGTGTTTGCGACTCTTGAATACGTCAAGGACAGTTTTGTCGATTATGACAAATTGTGCCTTTTAAATTTGAAGACTGACAAGGGATTGCTTGGTCGTGTCGTTCAGGATGTGGTGACACACCCGCCACGCAAGTGGGGGCGAATCCAAGGTTCTGAAGGTTTCATAGACATCACAATCGGCAGCGAGGATCGGATTTGCTGGCAACACGGTGACCAAGATAAGGAAGAATTTGTCTTCAAAAAAACTCGTCCAGACGACTTTATTGTTGAACTTAAACATCTGCAAAACGCACTGGAAGATTTGCACTACGAGAGTTCTCTCTCACTTGATTGCGGTCTTGACACCATGTTGGTTGTCGCTGCCGCTCACCTCTCAAACCGGCACGGTAAGCGGGTCATGATTGACTACAGCAATGGCTACTCTGCCAAGGCCCTGACCTTGGACTCGTCGTGTTAAACGGAGGAATACGTGAACAAGAAATTTGACTTCAAAGATCTTCTCGTCCTCGATATGGCTAACAACCACCAGGGGGACATGGAGCATGGGCTCGCCATTGTGCGATCCTTTGCCAAGGTTGTCAAAAAACAGGACGAGAGGGCTGCACTGAAATTCCAGTTTCGGAATCTGGACACCTTCATCCATCCCAATCAGCAGAAGGGCAGTGACCACAAGCAGGTCCAGCGCTTCATGTCCACACGTCTTCCCTGGGATAAATTCCAAGTTCTTCTCGACGAAGTCCGTACCCAAGGATTGGTGACAATGTGCACGCCGTTCGATGAAGGCTCAGTCGATATGATCTGCGAGATGGATTTCGATGTCATCAAGGTGGCTAGCTGTTCAGGGAAAGACTGGCCCTTACTGGAGAAAGTCGCCGATTCCGGTAAGCCGGTGATCTTCTCGACCGGCGGCTTGACCATCAGGGACATCGACAACCTGGTCAGTTTTTTTCAGCACCGTGGCGTGCACTTTGCGATCATGCATTGTGTCGCCATCTATCCAACCCCTGATCAGAACATGAACTTGAATCAGATCGGCCAGCTCCGCAACAGGTATCCTGGCATCCATGTCGGTTGGTCAACCCACGAATCTCCCAACGACATGACGCCGGTGCAACTGGCCGTAGCCCTGGGCGCTGAACTATTTGAACGACATGTCGGCATTCCCACAGACGATACGCCACTCAACGCATATTCTTCGACGCCTGAGCAGATTGACACGTGGATTCAGGCTAAACAGCGTGCGCAAACCCTATGCGGCCCACAAGAACGGCCACCGGCTTCAGAAGCAGAACAAAGCGCAATCGACGGTCTCAAGCGCGGTGTTTACGCAAAACGGAAAATCCGCAAAGGATCAGTGATCGATTCCGAGCAGATTTTCTTCGCTATCCCTTATGTTGACGGGCAGCTTGACAGCGGCAACTTCAAGCCGGGTGTCATCAGTCGGAGAGACGTTGCTGTCAACGCGCCGGTTTTTGCTGACCATGTTCAGTTCCCTGCTTCAGAAGACGAACTGGTAATCAAGCATGCCGTCCATGAAGTCAAGGCCATGCTGAACGAAGCGAGAATCCACCTCGGACCAGAGTTTAAAGTCGAATACTCACATCACTACGGAATTCCTCATTTTCTCGACACAGGCGCTGTGCTGATTGAATGCGTGAGCAGGAGTTATTGCAAGAAGCTTGTCGTGCAATTGCCAGGGCAGCACCATCCTACCCACTATCACGCCAAGAAAGAGGAAACTTTCCAGGTACTTTACGGTGAACTGGACTGTACCATCGATGGGCATTACCGCAAACTTGTTCCGGGCGAAAGTGTAGTGGTTATGCCTGGGGTCTGGCACTCATTTGGCTCGGAAAAAGGGGTTATCTTCGAAGAAATTTCGAGTCGCGATTACGACAACGATTCGTTTTACGAGGACAAGAGCATCAACAAGTTAAGCCGGTCAGAACGTAAAACGGTGGTGGACCATTGGGGCCGTTTCCAACTCAAAGACAAGTCCGGCCAAGAAGAATAATCGTTTATTTTTAAAAATGATAAAATGTGTCGTCTTCGATTTTGATGGAACGCTGGTTGACTCCAACACCATCAAACGGCAAACCTTTTTCGAGATTGTTCAGGCTTGGGATCCGTCGGGTGCCACTGTTGCCGAGGTCCTTGATCGCTGGCCGGCGGCCAACCGCTATGAAAAAACCCGCCGGATTGCAGAAAGTTTGATCAGCAGGAATTTGCTCTCAAGTGATTCGACACTTGATGAATGGTCTATGCTGCTTGCAAACGACTATACTGAGACATGTGAATCCGCCATCGCCAGTTGTCCGGCTATGCCAGGCGCTGATCAGGTGCTGGCAGAACTGACCAGCATGGAGTTGTGCTTGTTCGTGAATTCAGCGACTCCGGTTAAACCCTTGCAGCGTCTGCTGTCCTTGCGCAAATGGGACGATGTGTTTCTGGAGGTTTATGGTGCGGAATCTGGCAAGGCTGACAACCTGCAGAGTATTGCCAAGAAAACCGGAGCAAAAGCTGATGAAATCGTGCATGTCGGAGATCAACTCGACGATCAATTAGGTGCCGAGACATTCGGCTGTCATTTCGTCGCAATGCTGGTGGATCGTGCCGTTTCCTCTATTACTGACACATCACTGATCATCAAAGATCTTCGGGACCTGCCACCATTACTAAGAAGAATTTCCGGAGAACCAACATGATCGATGGGCTGCGAATCCTTGTGGTCTGCCCGGCTCGTGGAGGGAGCAAGGGAATCCCAAATAAAAATCTCAAACCATTTCTGGGTATCCCTCTGGTCGCACGCGTTGGTCACCTTGTCAAAGAGATTGCAGTTGTTGACCGAGCCATTGTCTCAACAGACTCCGATGAAATCGCCCGGGTTGCCAAGGAAGCTGGACTGGATGCTCCATTTTACCGCCCCGATGACTTGTCCGGCGATCGCATCTCTGACCTTCAGGTTCTCACCCATGCCTTGATCGAGATGGAGCGACTGGACAACGTTGTTTACGATATTATCGTGATGCTGCAGCCCACCTCGCCGTTGCGCACAGTGCTCCACGTCAAGGACACGATTCAAATGCTGGTCGATGGCAACTGGGACGCGGTCTGGACGGTGTCAGAAACTGACTCCAAAAACCATCCGCTGAAACAGTTGACGGTCGAAAACGGCCAACTTGATTATTACGATCCGGCTGGCAAGCAGGTCATTGCCCGCCAGCAGCTGGTTCCTGTCTATCATCGCAACGGGGTGGCCTATGCCATTCGGCGAAAATGCTTGTTGGAACAAAAGAGCATTTCCGGGGAAAGAACAGGGGCCCTTGTTCTTAAGGAAAACCTGGTGAGTATTGACACCTTGTGGGATTTGGAACTGGCCGAGTATATCAGCAGAAATACCACATAATAAAAGTTGGTAAAAATGGAAAGCACGAAAGAAAACCTGATTCCTTCCCCTTGCCTCCTCTGTGACAGCAATGATTTTACCCACCTCATCGACTGGGTTGACAGACATCACCTGCCTGTTTCGTTGAGCATCTGCAACACATGTGGGCTGAGGCAACTCAACCCCAGGATGAACAGTAAAGAACTGGACCAATTCTACTCTTCCAAGTACTACAGTCTTTATTCAATGGACAACAAATCAAAGAGTGACAAATGGGTTAAAAGAAAGCAAGGCATTGCCAAGGGTATTCTTGATGCTGTGGAAAAACATCGTTCCTTAAAAGGACTCCGCTTATTAGATATTGGCTGCGGCCATGGATTCCTGATTAACGAGGCAAGACAAAGAGGTGCGATCGTAGCTGGCGTCGAGCCTTCTGTGAAACATGCAAAACGACTTTTAGATAAAGGTTTTGACGTTCACACCGGAACACTCGAACAATTCATCAACACAAAACCAGGGCTATACGACATCGTCGTCAGTTCACATGTTCTTGAACACAGTGATAAGCCGTGCCAGTTTTTACAATGTGCGTCTAACCTTCTAACCCACGGGGGGCTTCTATGTGCTGAAGTCCCTAATGCCGAGTGGCAAACAACTTATGGCAGCCACCCGGTATCGATTCATACTGCTCACCTTGCATATCACACTGAGCGAACTCTGAAAGCTCTCTTCGAAACCTCCGGCTTAGAGGTTTTATCTGTCTCTTTCGGCCTGAATGGGGGATCTGTTAGGGCTGTCAGCCAACCCGGTCCTGTCAAGGCACTGGCGGATATTGAACTTGATGACCCGTTAGACGTTACCAGGGAAACGATTCGTGCGTTTAAACGGCATACCTCGCCATGGCCGTTTAACAAGCTGCATTATGCCGTGAGAGCGGCTCGAAAAGAGATAGTCAAGTTACGCTTTAAACATGCCCTAAAAACTGAACGAGATGGATGATCTCTGAAGTGGCTATTCGCGTTGAAGTAAATCCAAATCCAAGGCAATTAGCGTTTCATCGGTCCAGCTTGGACTTATTCTCCAGTTTTATGGCGGTTTAGATGTCCCTAAGCTTTAGAAAAAAAATCACCAAAAATTGTGGCAAACTATTGGTACGAATCGCACCACTTTACCAAAACATATTAAAGACAGCTGTTAAACCTCGTGAAACTTCTAGGCAGAAACAGATCATCCTCCTGATCAGCAGGCCTCAAGACTTCGAATTGCTCAGTGGTCTTTATGCAAAGGCTCTTAACCGTAATGATTTGAACATTTGTTTTTGGATCGTTGAAAAATCAGCCAAACGATACCCGCACATTCTTGAGCAAT
>JAFDBS010000069.1 GCA_019313185.1 Deltaproteobacteria bacterium
AGGATAAGGGCACCGGGTTTGGACTGTCAGTGGTTTTGAGAATCGTCAAGAATTACGGTGGGCGAATCAGCGTCGAGAGCGAAGTCGGACGAGGAACCTCTTTCCACATCCTGTTGCCAATTCATTAACCCGAGCAATTGACCCAAAGCCTTAAGAGCCGAATCTTTACATGACACTCCGGTTACGCGATATCAGCCTCTCGATTCACCAGGATGAGCGTTGTCTGATCGCCAAGGTGGCAAACTATTTAAACCTTGAGCCATCTGCGCTGCATGAATTCAAAATCGTCCGACGTTCGTTGGATGCAAGAAAAAAACCTGACCTGAGATGGGTATATACGGTTGAGTTTGCCGTGTCGGATGAGTCACGCTTGCTGCAACAAAAGATTACGAAAAAGGGCCTGCAGTTGGCTGACCAACCCAAACCGCTTTCGGCCCCAGTTGTCCGTGCAGCCTATCATGTCTTGGTCGTCGGGATGGGGCCGGCAGGACTGTTTGCCGCCAAACTCCTTGCCGAACATGGCGCCCGCGTGACCATTGTTGAACGGGGACGACCGGTAGAAAAGCGCGTGCGAGATGTGGAAAGGTTCTGGAGCAGTGGAGAGCTGTGCATGCGCAGCAATGTGCATTTTGGAGAAGGTGGCGCCGGGACATTCTCCGATGGGAAGTTGACGACGCGCCTGAACCACCCCTGGCGACAGTATGTTCTCAAAACCTTAGTTGATTTTGGCGCCCCTGACGAGACCCTGATCGAGGCGAAACCCCACGTCGGGACAGATCGGTTGCGCAGGGTTCTGATAAATTTTCGTCAATATCTCCTTAACCTTGGGGTTGAATTGAGATATGAGTGTTGCCTTACAGATCTTGAATTGACAGGCAATCGCGTTGCCGGTGGCGTTTTGAATAATCATGATCTGCTGGGTTGTGATGCCTTGCTTTTGGCCCCCGGTCAAAGTGCCCGGGACACGTACGCCATGTTGCATGCACGCCGTGTCCAGCTCGAACCGAAAGCGTTTGCAATCGGGGTGCGAGTCGAGCATCCTGCGGACCTGATCAATCGCATCCAATACGGCTCGGCTGCAAAGCATAAGCTGCCGACAGCTGATTATGCGTTGAGGTATAATGACCCTGTAAGCCGCCGCGGGGCGTATTCGTTCTGCATGTGCCCGGGCGGAGAAGTTATTAATGCCGCTTCGGAATCAGACGGGCTGGTTGTGAACGGCATGAGCCGGATGAACCGTGACGGCGCGTTCTCCAACAGTGCTCTGGTGGTGACGGTATCTCCTGAAGATTGGGATCCTGATCCCCTTGGCGGTCTCCGTTTTCAACAACATTGGGAACAACGGGCCTTTTCCTCCGGTGGTGGGCGCTTTATCGCACCCGCTCAGAACTTGATGACTTTTATGGGCAAGAGGAGCGTTCGCATTGGCAAAACCACTTGCCGTCCAGGCGTTGTTGAAGTCGATATGAATGAAGTCTTGCCGCAATATGTCTCTGACACACTTCGGCAGGCCCTGCCCACCTTTGATCGGCAGATGCGAGGTTTCATTACCAATGAAGCGACGTTGATCGGTGTTGAAACCCGTACGTCTGCACCCATCCGTATCACACGGACCGACACGGGCGAGTCGGTGACCCATCGGGGGCTGTTTCCGGCTGGTGAAGGGGCTGGCTACGCGGGTGGCATCATGAGCGCTGCCCTGGATGGGCTGGGCTCAGCGCAACATATTTTAGAGTATGCAAACACAGGGGGTTTTTCTTGAAGACAGTCTTTATAAACGAGATTAAAGAACGCGACTGGATCGAATCAGCATTTTTGGTGCGTGACAAAACCATGGCTATGGCGAAAAATGGCCGGTCATACCTGATTCTCAAATTGGCCGATCGAACCGGAGAGGTCGAAGGCCGAGTGTGGGATCAAGTTGACGCTTTGACAACGACATTTGACAAAGATGATTTTGTTCAGATTAAGGGCAAGGCAGGGATTTACTTGGGCAGAATGCAACTGACCATCCAGGACCTCAGCCGACTGGCCGAGGACCAGGTTGATCTGGGCGACTTTCTCCCGCTAGCCTCTCGGCCCATGACGGACATGATCGGTGAGCTCAATCAGTACATCGCCTCAATACAAGACATTCACCTCCGAGCCTTGCTGGAGGCCTTTGTTGGCGATGAGACCTTTATGCGATCGTACAGCAAGGCTCCCGCCGCCAAGGCAATGCATCATGTGTATTTAGGGGGGCTGTTGGAACATTCGCTGGCCGTTGCTGCCCTGGCTGAGCTGATCGCCGGCCGTTATTCAGGGATTAATCGTGACCTGCTGGTTGTCGGGGCCCTGCTGCACGATGTTGGCAAGATCAGCGAACTGAGATATGAACGTTCTTTTGAGTATACCGATGCCGGAAAGTTGCTTGGCCATATCATGATCGGCATCGAAATTATCGAAGACAAGATCCGCACTCTGCCCGGCTTTCCGCCACAGCTGGCTGTATTGTTGAAGCACCTGATGCTCTCACATCATGGGCAGTATGATTACGGATCCCCCAAACGGCCCAAAACCCTTGAAGCGGTTGTGCTTAATTTTATTGACGATTTAGACGCAAAAATCAACGGGATACAGACCCATATCGATAAAGAGACCGATCGGGATGCCGCCTGGACCCAATATCACAAGCTTTATGACCGCTATTTCTTCAAGGGATATTCGAACGAGCACTCTGAAAAAATGTCTGATCCGGCGCCAAGCGCACCGACCAAACAGGATAAGCAGCCATCGAAGCGCTCAGGCCAAAGCCATTTTACAAACACACTGGGAGATCAACTCCGCGGAAAAAACCTCGATTTGATCAACTCGACGACACAGGAGAAAAAACGTGACTGAACCGTTTATCTTGGAGCGCCTATCTGTCGGACCGATCCAGGTCAATTGTTTTCTCGTTGCCTGCCCGAGGACATTTGAGGCTATGGTGATTGATCCTGGCGACGAAGGCGAGCGAATTCTCGCTGCGGCCAAAGCTCTCGGCATGAAGATCGAACAAATTGTCAACACCCATGGCCATTTTGATCATATTGGGGCCAATCGATACGTGGTTGAGGCGACCAATGCACGGCTGATGATTCATCCTGCGGACGTCCCGCTGCTTAAAAATGCCGAAGCTCATGCGCAAATTTTTGGACTGCGCACGGTCCCTTCTCCAGAGCCAGACCAGCTGATTAACCATGGCGACACTCTCCAGGTCGGAGACCTGAACTTTGAGGTTTTGCATATCCCGGGGCATTCTCCGGGCGGGATAAGCCTGTATGGCCATGGGCATTTGTTTGTCGGCGACATTCTGTTTGCCGGATCGATCGGCCGCACCGACCTGCCGGGCGGAGATCACGATTCGCTCGTAGAAGGAATTCACGAGCATTTAATGGGACTGCCGGACCAGACGGTCGTTCACGCCGGTCATGGCCCGGACACGACCATTGGCCGTGAGAAGCAAATGAACCCTTACGTCGGGAATCACTCATAGGAGTTTGGCATGTACGCAGAAAAGCAGGTTGTCCTTGGAGTCTCTGGTGGAATTGCTGCTTACAAAGCGGCTGCTTTGCTTCGACTTCTGGTTCGGGCAGGAGCCGATGTTCATGTGGTGATGACCCAAAATGCCCAGGAATTTATTACGCCGCTAACCTTTCAGACCTTGTCTGGAAATCCTGTTCACACCAATTTGTTCAACCTGATACAGGAACGAGAGATTGGGCATATCGGCTTAGCTGATCGCGCTGATTTGGTTCTGATTGCTCCAGCAACCGCCAATTTGATTGGTAAGGTGGCGTCCGGCCTTGCCGATGACTTGCTCACAACGACAATCATGGCGACCAAGGCGCCGGTTTTGTTTGTGCCGGCAATGAACACGAACATGTGGGAGAACCCTGTTTGTCAACAGAACCGTGCAAAACTTTCTGATTATGGGTACCATTTTATGCAGCCCGTGCACGGCGAATTGGCCTGTGGTTGGCAGGGTCAGGGGAAAATGCCCGAACCAGAAGACATCTTTGATTGCGCCCAACCCCTTCTCGGAACTCAGGATTTGGGAGGCAAAACAGTGTTGGTCACCGCAGGTCCAACGCGCGAAGAACTTGATCCGGTTCGCTTCTTGAGTAATTATTCCTCAGGGAAAATGGGCTACGCTGTGGCCCGTGCTGCGCGCAATCATGGAGCAAAAGTCATCCTGGTCTCCGGCCCGGTTCATCTTACGGCACCGCAAAATATCGAGACGATCAGAGTCCAAACGGCAAATGAAATGCACGCTGCGGTCATAACGCATGCCAAACGGGCAGATGTGGTAATCAAAGCCGCTGCTGTTGCAGACTATCGCCCGGCTAATCGTGCAGACCTGAAAACAAAGAAATCACAGGGTCCAACCAGCTTAAACTTGGTCCAAAATCCAGATATTCTTGACGAGCTTGGTCAAAACAAGCAAGATCTGCTCCTGGTAGGCTTTGCTGCCGAAACCAACGACATCCGGCAAAATGCAAAAGCCAAGCTGACGCAAAAGAACCTTGATCTGATCGTGGCCAACGATGTCAGCCTAGACGATGCCGGATTTGACGTAGAGACGAACATTGTTCGATTTTTCTCTGCAGATGGGACGATCGAGGATCTCCCCAAAATGAGCAAGGACGAGGTGGCCGAAGCGCTGATCAAAAAGCTGGTAACACTGATGGGGCAAAAACCAGAAGGAAGGTCAGGCCGCTGACAAGAGCGAAAGCAGGTCGTCCGGCTGGCAGATCCCCTGCCGGAGCTTTTGTCTCATTTGCCCGAGGATTTCAGCCATGTCTGCGTCCTTAATCTTGCCGTCGAGCCATAGTAAGTGCATGTTCTTACGGATCATGTTTGCTGCGCTGATGGCGCGTTCGCCGGTGGGGTCGGCATTCAAATACGGACTGTTGTCCATGTCCGTGAGGATGCTCAAGGTTGCCTCTTGAGCCAACCCGATATACTCTTCACGGTCTACTAACGGAATCGACCATTTCGAGGTATTCGCCAAAGAACGCAACATTTTCTGCCACTGCTGCAGGCGGTTCAACAAGAGCAGGGAGTTAAAGATCCGCTTGTTGGTGCCAAAAGAAAAAATTGTATCGGACAGGATATTTCGCATCAGCGCGTCGTTGGCGCTAAAGTCTTTGCGGGCAATGGTCCTTGCCAAAGGCCAGACCTGGGGATCGACGTGCGCTTCGAAGCGCATTTCCCAATAGGCGTGTTTGAGCATCACTGTGTTGTAGGTTCGTATGAGCTTAAATGGGACGAAATAGGAATGAGCGATGGAGTCCGCGGCCAGGTGGCTCAGATAACCGTAAGCACAAGCGCGTTGTCCATCGTCCGATGCAGCATCCAAGATCCGGCGGCCCATGAGCCAAGAGTGGCAATGCTTCAGATAGTGGGTGTATTTCTTTCCAAGGGTGATGTCGGCACTGATACAACCATACAGGTAATCGTGTGGGAACGATGCAAGAAGCGCACTCATTGGGCGCGGAAGCAAGGTCAGGTTATCAAGAATCCATGAGCCGGTCTGTAAATGCACACCAATGCCCCACGCCCAAGAGTCCGAAGGGGTGAGCAGGCAGACCGTAAAAATCAATAGCATGACAAGTCGTAATGAAATCATTGGCATAAGCATGGTCTTTTACCAAGTTTATAATATTTTACACTGAAATTGATAGCAGTATGTCAGAGAATCTAAAGAAAGAATTGTTGGAAGCACTTGGCGCCGCACGCAGCCAGCTTGAAGCCCTGGGTGACCTTGGCTTCGAGAGCATAGCCACCCCGGAGGCTCCGGAGCTGTATCCACCTTGCCCCATCGGGGTTGTCGACCTGGGCGGGCTGGCCCCTTGTCGAACTGAGTCGCTGGAAGAGATCGCAACGGACCTTGGCGATTGTCAGCGATGCCCCCTCGCCACCAGCCGCACTCGGTTGGTCTTTGGTGTCGGTAACCCCAATGCACGACTGGTTGTTGTTGGCGAAGCACCAGGCCGTGAAGAAGATCTGCAGGGGGAACCATTTGTTGGCCAGGCGGGCAAGCTTCTTGACCGGCTGTTGAACGCCATTGGCCTGCAGCGCGAAGACGTCTATATTTGCAATGTCCTCAAGTGCCGCCCTCCACAAAATCGCGATCCACAAGCTGATGAAGTCGAAACGTGCGAGCCATTTCTTGTCCGCCAACTTGCATCGATCCAGCCTCAATTGATCATGGCTCTTGGCCGGTTTGCCGTACAAAGCTTGCTGAAAAGCAAAATACCGATTAGCCGACTCCGCGGCGAGTGGCAAGAGTATCAGGGCATTCCATTGATGCCCACTTTTCATCCGGCTTACCTGCTGCGGAACCCGGAGAGCAAGAGGGATGTCTGGGAAGACCTGAAAGAGGTGCGTCGTCGGATGTTGTCACTAGAGCGGGAGCGATGATGGCGCATTCTCCTCCCCTCTTAAAAGTTGATCGTGTTGATGCCAGTCACGTTAACGAAACAGGGAACAGACAGATTGTTTTAAAACAGGTTTCGGTTTGCGTTGATGCAGGAGAAGTCGTCGCCGTGATCGGACCGTCTGGCAGTGGAAAAAGCACCTTGCTCCGCCTGTGCAATCGGCTGATTGAACCGGACGCAGGACAAATCCTGTACGAGGGCCGGCCGATTAGTGAAATCAATCCTCCCGAATTACGCAAGCAGGTCGGGTTTTTGTCACAAAAGCCGTTTTTGTATCAAGGCAGTGTTCGCCACAATTTGTCGATCCCGGCAAAATTGGCCAAGAAGCCAATGCCTGATTTTGCCGGAGATCAGGTTCTCGAACTGCTCGATTTGTGCCAGGTTCATTCTGACTGGCTCGATCGTGAGGCTCGAAAACTATCGGTTGGACAGCAGCAGAGAGTCTGTCTTGCCAGAGTGCTGATGGGTCACTGCCGCGTCTTGCTTCTTGATGAGCCGACCAGTGCGCTCGACCCTCCCACGGCTGATGCGCTGACCCAAACCTTTCGCAAGTTGGCATTAACCGGCAAATTGGCAATCTTGCTGGTTACCCACGACCTTTACCTCCCTAAAATTTGCGCAGATCGGATGGTGGTCTTGTTGAACGGCTGTGTGGTTGAGGAAGGTCCGGTTGCCGAATTGATTCGCTCGCCCAAAAACGAAGCCGTCAGGCGATTCCTTGTCCGAACCGATGCACCTGCGCTTGAGGACCAAACATGAACGCTACGGTGATTGAACTCAGTTTGTTCGACCTGATGACCGTCTATGCCCTGCTGATGCTGAGCGTTGTGCTGTCGCAATTGCTTGAAGCGCAGCAGGGAAAGCAAATTTTCTGGGCTGGACTGCGCATGTTTGTCCAGTTGCTCGCCGTCGGTTACATCCTGCATTTCATTTTTGCCTTGAATTCTCCCCTGCCGATAATCTTCATCGTGGTCTTGATGGCAGTTTTTGCGGTCCAGACGATTGCTGCGCGGGTCAAAGACAAGATGCCGCATTTTTACAAAATTGTCGGATTTGCTATTCTGTTTGGCTGTGGCAGCATGACGTTTTTGCTCTGCACACTGGTTGTCGGCCTGAAGCCTTGGTACGATCCTCAATATCTCATTCCGCTTGCCGGCATGATCATCGGCAATTCCATGACCGGAGTTAGCCTGGCTGCAGAGC
Organism: Deltaproteobacteria bacterium; assembly: GCA_019313185.1. Taxonomy (GTDB): domain Bacteria; phylum Desulfobacterota; class Desulfuromonadia; order Desulfuromonadales; family BM103; genus JAFDBS01. Next base: position 7,665 of record JAFDBS010000069.1, read on the forward strand.
GTTTGGCTGCTGAATTCAGGGAGCGGAGTGAAGAGATTGAAACAACGCTTTGTCTTGGCGGAACGACCCAGAATGCCGCTGCCCCCGCTGTGCGCAGTGCGTTTCAAGCTGCAATGATCCCTACCGTCAATGCCATGGCCGCCATGGGCCTGGTTTTTTTGCCAGGAATGATGACCGGACAAATTCTTTCGGGAACGGAACCGTTAACGGCCGTGCGCTACCAGATCGCCATTATGTGCGTGATTACCACAAGCGTTGCCCTGACGACATTCCTTATTTTAAAACTCGGCTACCGATCCTACTTTACGTCCTTTCAGAGCCTGAAAGGGTTGTAAGCTCCACCGCTGGATCCGAAGGATCCAGCGACGCCGACCAGTAAGGGCTCCTCAGGTCGTCGTTCCGGTGGTGGTGGTTTTTGTTTTTCGTTTCCGGGGCGTTGACTGAGCTTTGGGCGCCTCTTTCTGGTGAAGATAGACATCGCGTTGAGGGTAGGGTATGACAACCCCTGCCTGATCAAACCGCAACTTGATCGTCTCATGGAGGTCGAAATAAACCGGCCAGTAATTTTCGTTGCTGACCCAGGGCCGTACCGCAAGGTTGACACTGTTGTCGGCCAACTCCAACACGCCGATGAAAGGCGCCGGCTCATCAAGAATTCGCGCGTCTTGGTCTAAAATGTCCTGCAACGTTGACTTCACCTTAGCGAGGTCTGCGTCATAAGAGACGCCAAAGACCAGGTCGAGCCGGCGCGTCCCCTTTGCTGAATAATTGACAATGTTTCCATCGATAAGCTTTCCATTCGGGACAAAAATCGTCTTGTTGTCACCAGTTTTCAATTGAGTGGAAAAAACATTCAACGTTTCCACGACGCCAGTCACCCCAGCTGCCTCGATCACATCTCCGGCCTTAAATTGCCTAAAAACCAGGATCATGACACCCGCAGCAAAGTTGCCGAGAGAATCTTTCAGGGCCAGGCCGATGGCCAGGCCAGCGGCACCGAGCACGGCAATCATTGACGTGGTTTGAATGCCCAATTGGTTCAGAGCTGCAATCGCCGCGAATGTCACGACGGCGACATTCACCAGGTTGCCGAGAAAGTTGCTCAACGAGGGATCCATCTCTTGCCGATCAAGAAGCCCCTTGAGGAAATTAGAACTCAATTTCGCGAGCCAAAAACCAACGCCTAAGATAATGACCGCGTAAACGATGCTGCCGAGCATGTTAGCAAACATAAGATTCTCCCGTGTTGTGCTTGGTTAGTGATGAAAATCAGCGAAACGGCTCTATATAAAACCTTATCTAATGTGTCCGCGCATTATTGGATATCGAACCGTTTTATTTTTTCGACCAGAGTCGTACGGTTTATGCGCAACAAGTTCGCAGCCTTGGCCTTAACGCCTTTTGACATGAGCAGGGCTCTATCGATCAAAGCACGTTCGATCTCTTCAATGGTTGCCGACAGATCGAGGCCGTCATCCGGGATTTGCGGGACAGGAACGGAATCTACTTCCAGTTGCGCCCCGCCAATTTTGGGCGGTAGGTCAGCACAGTCAATGACATCCCCATCGGACAGGGCGACCGCACGCTCAATCACGTTTTCCATCTCCCTGACATTGCCCGGCCAATTGTAACCCTCGAGAGCCCGTAATGCCTGAGGCGAGAGGTTCATCGCGGGCCGCCGCATGTCCTGACAGGTTTTGCGCAAAAAATGCTTGGCGAGCAATGCAATGTCTTCGCGACGGTCGCGCAGGGGAGGCAATTGGATTGGGATAACGTTGAGACGGTAATACAGGTCCTCACGAAACAAACCTCTCTCAACCAAATTCTCAAGGTTGGCATTGGTGGCTGATATCACCCGGACATCAAGTTTCATTTTGCGTGTCGATCCAACCCGCTCCAATTCTTGTTCTTGAAGCACCCTCAGCAGTTTCATCTGCAAATGCATGGGCATCGTGCCAATTTCGTCGAGAAAGATCGTCCCAAGGTTGGCCAGTTCAAACTTGCCTGGCTTGTCAGCGATGGCACCGGTAAACGAGCCACGCACATGGCCGAACAGTTCGCTCTCCAGGAGGTCGGCAGGGATGGCCCCACAGTTGATAGTAATGAATGGCTTGTCTTTTCTGGTGCCGTTAAAATGAATGGCCCGGGCAACCAGCTCTTTTCCGGTGCCTGACTCTCCAAGGATCAAGACCGTCGAATCGGTATGAAGGATTTTTTCCATCCGAGAAAAGACCGGTTGGATAGCCGGGCTGTTGCCGATGATGTTGGTAAATTTGTATTTTCCTCTCAGCTGCTGTCTCAGGTACAGATTCTCAGCAATCAACAGACTTTTTTCTACGGCCTTAACGAGCAGGATTTTCAATTTGTCGAAATTAACAGGTTTGGTGATGTAATCAAACGCCCCTTCTTTCATGGCTTCAACGGCGGTTTCGGCCGTGGCATTGCCGGTAATCAGAATAACGTTGGTCGGCAGGGACATTTCCTTGGCGCGTTTGAGAATGTCGATACCACTCACCCCGGGCAAAAACAGGTCGGTGATAATGACTTCATAAGTATTTTTGCCCATGAGGCGTAAAGCCTCTTCACCAGCAGCCGCATCATCGACTAGGTATCCTTCGCGTTTCAGCAGCAGGCTTAATCCTTCTCGACTTCCGTTGTCGTCATCGATTAGGAGAAGCCGGGCAACTTGCTCCATGATCAACACCCCCGTAAAGCGTCATGAAATTGACGATTAATGTACATTAACACGGCGAGTTCGCGCTACTCAAGCTGTTTTTCGTCAGCCTGAAACGTGAACAGACAGGCCTGTCGATTGATTCGTCGGTGATAGAATGAAACCAACAATGATTGGTGAATCGCCATGCTGCCC
>JAFDBS010000070.1 GCA_019313185.1 Deltaproteobacteria bacterium
ATGGCGGCAGCGGTTGGCGATTATTTCGGCAAGGCCAAGGCAGCAACCGCTTTTTCGGTAATCACCTTTTGTTTTGCTTTTGGCCAAACCATCGGGCCAGCGCTTGCTGGCTTGGTTGCACAGGCGTCTGGAACCTTCATGCCGAGCTATCTGGCGGCCGGTGCTTTGGCGGCCATCGCAGCCTTAGTCGCGGCACGATTGCCGAGCCTGTCTGCCAATTATTGATCGGTCGTAAAACGTCTTCCGGAATGTCTTGACGTGTCAATTTGCGTGTAGTAACACAATGCTATCAATCATCATCACTGGAGGTTGCTTTGATCCCTAAGCAGTTTCGTATTCATGCGGTGCTCATTTTCGCCTGTCTGGTAATGATCATGTTCCCGCTGCTCAGTGAACGTCCTGATGCAGACAAGGCGGCAGCAGCAACCGCTGCTGCCCAAAGGTTTTTTGAGCTAATCGACAGCGGGGAGTATGCGCGAAGTTGGGATGTGACGTCTGCTCCATTACGAGCCAAGGTTTCCGAACAGGAATGGGTTGACCAACTTAATAACATGAGAGATCGGCTTGGCCCAATCATTCAGCGAAGCCAGAAGAATATCACCTACTCACCCTACGCTCATGATCAGCCGGACGGTGAATACATCGTTCTGACTTACGACAGTCAGTTTAAGGGAATTGAGGGTGTCACTGAAACCGTTACGGTAATGCTTGATCAGGATTCCTGGCGTGTGGCGGGTTACTTTATCCAGTAAAGCGAGTCCTTTTGGCCTAGAGATTATCCACCCAGATAGGCTTTTTTGACGTCTGGGTTGCCGAGCAAGTCCTCGCTGGTTCCGGACGCCGCAATCGTTCCGGTGTCGAGAACATAACCACGATGGGCGAGGTGCAGGGCCAGATTCGCGTTCTGTTCAACCAATAAAATCGTCATGCCTTGCTCGTTGAGCTGCTTTAAAGTCCTGAACAATTCGTATTTCAGTCGAGGGGCCAGACCCATGGATGGCTCGTCCAGCAACAGCACTTGGCAACCGGTCATCAGAGCACGCCCAACCGCTAGCATCTGCTGTTCACCCCCCGAGAGCGACTCGCTACGCTGCTTGCGCCGTTCTGACAGCCGAGGGAAGAGATCAAAAACCCTCGCGTAATCCTCGCTAAGTTGAGCCCCCTTTTCCCGAGAATAGGTGGCAAGTTCCAGATTTTCCATAACCGTGAGGTTGCCGAAAATGTGTCGGCCTTCAGGGACCAATGCCATTTTCAACCGACTGACCACTTCGTTCGGGCGTGTTTTAAGAAGCGATTCCCCTTGAAACTTGATGTCCCCAGCGACTACGCGTGGCGCCTCGGGTGGGGGGAGACGGCAAATACTGTATAAGCTGGTCGTTTTGCCGGCACCGTTGGCACCGATCAGGGTTACAATTTCTCCGCTGTTGACATGGAAGCTGATCCCATGCAGAGCGAGAATATTGCCGTACTTGACGATAAGATTTTCAACTGAAAGCAGCATTAGATATTATCATCCCCCAGGTATGCTGTGATAACCGCGGGATGATTACGAATTTCATCTGGGGTCCCTTCGGCAATCGTTTCTCCAAAATCGATTACTTTGATTCGCGAGCAGAGTTCCATCATCACATCCATATGATGTTCGATCATCCAAATGGTGACATCAAAATGAGAATGAATCCAACGGACCAGTCTGATCAATTCCTGAACATCTGTTGAATTAAGACCAGCGGCGGGTTCGTCAAGCAGCAGCAAGCGCGGTTGGCCGGAAAGCGCTCGGGCGATTTCCAGCTTCCGTTGAGTGCCATAAGGCAGGTTCTTCGGATACTCGGCCGCATAATTTTTGAGGTTGAAAATATCGAGCAGTTTCATGGCGTTGGACTCGACCAACTGCTCACGACGCTGATAGAAACGACTTCGGGCGATCGTATGAAAAAATCCGTAGTTGAGTTGGCCGTGCTGGGCCACTCGAATATTGTCGAGTACGGTCATCTCATTCCAAAGTCGAATATTTTGGAATGTTCGTGCTACACCTAGAGCATTGACTTGGTGTGGCTTCCTGTTCGCGGTGTTAATGCCATTGACGACGATTTCACCAAAAGTTGGCTGGTAAAATCCGCTAACCAGATTGAAAACGGTGGTTTTCCCTGCACCGTTGGGACCGATCAGGCCGATCAATTCTCCTTTGTTTAAAGTGACGTTGAAGTTGTTTACAGCACGAAGTCCTCCAAAGTCCTGGCAGAGGTTTCTGATTTCCAAAACCGGCGACGTTTGCGATGACTGTGAGTTAGGTGTTTGTGAAGTGACCATGATTATTTGAACCGGTAGAATCGCTTCATCCACGGGAAAATATCTGACAGTTCGCGGCTGCCCATCAAGCCCTCAGGGCGAAATTGCATGACGATGATTAACATCAAAGGAATGACGATCCATTTGATGATTTGCAACGGCCTGAGAACTTCCAGCAGAATTGTAAAAAAGATGGCTGAGAGGACCGAGCCTGACAGGGAAGCCATGCCGCCAAGATAGACCATAACCATCACTTCTGTTGATTTCAAGATGTTGAACGATCCAGGATTGACATAACCGAGTATGTAAGCGAACAAGCCTCCACCAATGCCTGCTAAGCCGGAAGAAACCATGAAGGTAATGGTTTTAATCTTGTTCGTATTGACGCTCATAATCTCGGCGGCAACCTCGTCTTGACAGATGGCGTTAACGCCCTTGCCAAATGTCGAGGAGACATAACGACGGATCAGCCAGATGCAGAAAATGGTAAAGGCGAAGACCCAGATTGGCATCCAGGGCAGGTAAGCGATATCTTCCATCGCCGTGATGACTCGCTTCATCCCCATAAAGCCACGGGACCCGCCTATCGAATCAAGGTTCTCAATCGCGCTGATAATAATATAATTTGCGGCTATGGTAATAATTGCCAAGTAATCTCCGCGGGTTTTGTAGGAAGGGATAGCAACCAGAAGGCCAGCCAGTGCGGCAGCGAAACCACCGATAAGGATGATCAGTGGAAACAGGTAAAGCGCATAATCGGGATTTATCAGCGGCGGGCCAAATACCTTGTCTTTGGCAAACAACCAGACACCGAGCACGGAAGAAACATAGGCCCCCACGCACATGAAGCCAGCGTGGCCACAGGAAAATTCACCCATATAGCCATTGACGAGGTTCAGGCTTGTCGAAAGAATAATGTTGACACCCATGAACATAAGCACGGAAAGAATGTAGAGGCTGATCATTTCTTCATAAGCGACATAAATCAACAGTCCGCCCATGCTGACAAGCAGTGTATGTATCGAATAGCGTTTGAACATTGTCCTCTTAGTCAGTCCGCGTCAGTTACGTTTCAGATTCCTCAAATCCAGAGGATTCCGATCCGGTAAATACGATTTTTTTAAAGCCACTTCTAAATCAGACCTGTCTAAATTTTGGTTGTCTTGGCAATACCAAACAATCCAGTCGGGCGGAATGCTAAAATAACCAAAAGCACCGTAAACGCAATCAGGTCGCGAAGGGTTGACGGGAAAAAGGCGACAACCAAAATTTCGACGGCACCCAGCAAAAATCCTCCCAAAAAGGCTCCCCGGATATCACCGATACCGCCAACAACAGCCGCAATAAAAGCCTTCCAGCCGATCAGTGCTCCCATGTAAGGCTCCAAGATCGGATAAGACATTGCGAACAAAATGCCCGCCAGCCCGGCCATTGACGAACCAAGGATGAATGTTGCCACGATGATGTTGTCCATTGGGATTCCCATCAACGGCACAGCAAATTTGTCGTAGGCGATCGCGCGCATTGCCATCCCCACACGGGTTTTAGTGACGATCCATTGCAGCAGTACAAAAACCAGGATAGCACTGGCGATGACTGCAATTTTGAGGTTGGTAAAGGTGACCCCGCCGACGGTAAAGACTTGCTCGTTAATCAAAGATGGAAATGCTTTGCGGCTGGCACCGAGCAGCGCCAAGTTGCCATGTTCAAGGATGAGGCCACACATCAAGGCGGTAATGACCACGTAAAGCCGATGAGCCCCTTTGCGCCGCAATGGCCGATAGGCAATCCGTTCGATGGCTACGCCGACCATGGATGTTAAAATCATGGTCAGAGGAATGGTGACTATCAAAGCTGCCCAACCGGGGAGACCGATTGTGGCCAGGCAGAAGGTGGCGACAAAAAAAGCAATGTACGCTCCAACCATAAAGATGTCGCCATGGGCGAAATTGATCAGGGTCAACACGCCATAAACCAGCGTGTAGCCAAGAGCAATCAAGGCGTAAAAGCTTCCCCATTGCAGGGCATTGATCAGGTTTTGGATAATGGTTGCCAGCATCGGTTATCCAAGATAAATCTCACTCAAGTTGATAGATCGCAGAGGCACCGGAGTGCGTTGAAACTCGCTTTGTTAACCTATCACAGGTTCTTGCCGCTGGTGCGATAAAGAAATGGCAGGTCGATTCCAATCGACCTGCCAAATTTAACCGAAACCGAACACGGGGTCAAAGGCTTATGGACAAACGGATTCTTTAAACTCAAACGCACCTGTTTGACTGATTTGCACGACAACCGCACATTTCACAGGATCGCCTTGCTCGTCAAATTTCATGTCACCGGTAATCCCGGCAAAGCTTGTGATCTCGGTCATGCCGTCACGCACCGCTTTGCGATCACGACGCAGTTTGCCCGTCAGTTTCCCAGTGTTCTGAATACCTTGCAAGACAATTCGGGTCGCGTCCCATGTTAGGGCTGCAACATCGTCAGGGATATAACCGTATTTGGCGTTATAACGGTCGATAAATTCCTTGGTCGGCCCTGTGGCCCCCGCCGCAGCGTAATGAGTCGAAAAATGCAGGCCTTTGCAATCATCTCCACACAAGGTCATCAGTTCAGCAGAGCCCCAGGCATCTGAGCCCATGAATTCCCCTTTGTAGCCAAGCTGACGGGCTTGTTTAACAATTAGGGCAACCTGGTTATAGTTGTCAGGAACAAAAATAAAATCTGGCTTGGTTGCAATGATTTTGGTCAACTGTGCAGAAAAGTCTTGGTCTTTGGTGCCGTGGCTTTCAAAAGCCAGAACCGTTCCGGGGCCCATTTTCTTTTCGAACTCGGCTTTGAAAATTTCGGCCAAGCCTTTTGAATAATCGTTGGAGAGATCGTAGAGCACGGCAGCTGTCTCGGCTTTGAACGTTTTAACCGCAAAGTTCACCGCAACAGGCCCTTGAAAGGGGTCGAGAAAGGCGGCACGAAAGACCCATGGACGGTCGAGAGTTGTATCCGGGTTGGTTGACCAAGGCGAAACCATGACCGTTTGATTGTCATCACAGACCTGACCGGCGGGAACTGCCTGCTTTGACGAATTTGGGCCGATGATTGCCAGCACCTCATCCTTTTCTATCAGCTTAAGCGCTGTCGTTACTGCGGACTCGGCTTTGGCTTCGTTGTCCTCGTAAATGAATTCGAGTTGATACTTCTTGCCGCCAACATCGAGTCCACCGTGGGCATTGATCTCTTCCTTGAGCATTTCAGCAGCAAGTTTTGACGACTCACCAACTTTGGGGATGTCCCCTGTCATTGGGATATTGAAACCGATTTTGATGGTGTCGGCAGCCAAACCGGCGGTTGCCCAAAACAGCGTGAGCCCCATACAGATGATTCGAGCGATGTTTTTCATCATGTTCTCCTTTAAAATTTCAAGTATTGCGGACCAGTTTTATGAAACACGGGCAGGTGAGAAGAGCAAGGAAACGTTAATTTTTAGTGAAGTTAGTGCATTAGTAGACCAAGCAACACTGATTTTGTCAAGTTGCTAAATGTGATCGGCGCATAGTGCTCTCCAATTTTATGCCTCGGAATCCGACCGTAAAAAGACAGGTGCCAGACCCACAACATAATGTTATAACTGTGCAATGGCCGTCTGGCGATTATCAGTCAACAAATCGAACAATTCATCTCACCTGGGAGGACAATAAGGTTTTATGGCTACCGAAACAGTTTTATTTGCCTTTGGGTTGACGTTATTCGCCGGCTTGGCCACGGGAATCGGCAGCGCACTGGCTTTCTTTGCTCGGACGACCAACACGCGTTTTCTCTCGATTGCACTCGGGTTTTCGGCTGGTGTGATGATTTATGTGTCATTTGTCGAAATTTTTTTCAAAGCCAGGCAGGAATTGACGGCCAGTCTCGGTACAACCTACGGAACATGGGCCACCGTTGGCGCTTTTTTCGGAGGGATTGCCCTCATTGGCATCATCGACAAACTGGTGCCGAATTACGAAAATCCTCATGAACTGCATTCAATTGAGGAAATGGATCATGGCTTGGAAAATTTACCACGCAACGAAGCCCATGATTTTCGCAAGTTGCACCGCATGGGTCTTTTTACAGCTCTGGCCATCGGCATTCACAACTTCCCGGAAGGCCTGGCGACGTTTACAGCAGCCATTACCGACCCGAATTTGGGTGTTGCGATAGCGATAGCTATTGCCATCCATAACATTCCTGAGGGAATTGCCGTTTCCGTACCGATTTACTACGCCACAGGCAGCCGAAGAAAAGCGTTCAAGCTCTCTTTTCTATCTGGGCTTTCGGAACCAGCAGGGGCTCTCATCGGCTACCTGCTGTTGATGCCGTTTTTCTCACCGACAGTGTTCGGACTGTTGTTCGCAGCAGTTGCCGGGATCATGGTTTTTATCTCCCTTGACGAGCTTCTCCCGGCCGCTGAAGAATATGGCGAACATCACAGCACCATCTACGGCCTCATAGCTGGAATGGGCGTCATGGCACTGAGTTTGCTGCTGTTTCTGTAAGCGCTTCAGCCAAGCAAAGTCTCCATAATGGCCATTGCCGACCGCTTGCCATCGGCCGCTGCCGTGACGGCCAGGTCAGCACCGCGATTGCAGTCCCCGCCGGCGTAAATTTTTGCATGGGAGGTTTTGCCAGTATCTGCATCAACCAAAACTTCGCCCCATTTGCCAAGCTCAATACCCAATTCGGATAGCCATGGTAGGCCCTCCATGTCAAAGCCCAAAGCCATGATGACAACGTCAGCAGGAACACAGTGTTCGGTGCCAGGGATTTCTTCAACCGGCTGTCGACCGCTTGCGTCTGGTGTCCCAAGTTGCGTGCGAATTGCGTCAACCCCGGCCAAGGCAGACAATTCGTTGAGAACAATCCGCTGTGGGGCAGCGGTAAACAGGAAGTTCACCCCTTCCTCGACGGCGTTATGATACTCTTTACTGCTTCCCGGCATGTTCTTTTCGTCGCGTCGATAAAGACAGGTTACGCTTTCGGCCCCTTCACGAATCGCAGTCCGAACGCAATCCATGGCCGTATCACCGCCACCGACCACCACAACGCGTTTGCCGAGAACGCCAAAACGCTCCATCCAAGATTTGTTGATGAGGCGACGTTGAACATTGGTCAAAAACTCCATTGCTAGAAAGACATCTTCGTGGTCTTCGTTTTCAATTCCAGCGCGTTTTCCGTTTGTTGCCCCCAAACCAAGATAGATTGCATCGTATGAATCAATCAGTTCCGAAAGTGACCGATCGTGACCGATCTCAGCCTTCAGATGCAAGGATAAGCCGGCTTCTTCAAGCACCCGAAAACGTCGTTCAACAATTTTCTTATCCAGCTTAAATCCTGGGATGCCGAACATCAGCAAGCCCCCCGGAAGGCTTGACCGCTCAAACATATCGACTTTTATGCCAGCGCGCAGCAGGAAGTGGGCACAGCTCATGCCCGCCGGGCCAGACCCGACCACGGCAACTCGTTTGTCGGTTGTAATTCCTGGAAAAGGCAAGCGATAACCGGCCTCAAAGGCCAAGTCCGTGATGGAGGCCTC
>JAFDBS010000071.1 GCA_019313185.1 Deltaproteobacteria bacterium
AGATAATGAGTATCTTACCGCGGCTTCTGAGTGTATAGCTGTCGTATCGAAAACCGGTATATCCACATCTTTTTGTTTTACTAACAACGGGATTTCCGTGCATCCAAGAATAACACCTTCCGCTCCTTCTTCGTTCCGGAGCCGATTAATAATTTCAACAAAACCTTTTCGTGATTCATCTTCTATATTGTTGGCACACAACTCATCAAAAATTACTGTATTGATGTAATCGCGCTCTTTCTCATTGGGCGTTACAGCCTTGATGCCGTATTTCTTTAGACGCTCTTGATAAAAAGGTTGTTCCATAGTGTATTTAGTTCCCAATAAAGCAACGGTTTGAAGTCCTTTTTCACGTACTTTTTCACCTGTTACATCGGCAATGTGAATAACTGGAATTCCGACAGTCTCCTCGATTTGCCCGGCAAGAGAGTTTAGAGTATTTGAGGCAATGACAATAAAATCTGCGCCCCCCCGTTTCAGCCGTTGCGCAGCGTCAACCATGGTTTTGGTAATTAGTGTCCAGTCTCCTTTCTCAGCCAGTCGTTCCTGTTTAGAAAACTCTCCAAACTCTATCGAATACATCAGTATTTGAGCAGAATGCACTCCGCCCAACGTGTCCCTTACAATTTCGTTCATCAGACGGTAGTATTCTAACGATGACGCCCAACTGACTCCACCTATGATCCCTATTGTCTTAATTGACGGTTCATTCGCAAAAGTCTGGGTCAGGTTGTCTTCGATAGCGGGATTTTTAGTCTGGTCATGCGAAACGCCATGCACAGAATATGCGTTCACAAAGACTGACATCAACAGAAGAACAAAAAAATACCCGTGTTTCAGTTTCCATTTCATGATTATTGTCCTCCTTTTCTTGTGGTCTTTCTAAGCTAGACACCCTTATTGGTCAAACAAGCGATAAGTCAAGTTCGCACATAGGCTTAAAACCCGGAACAATCCCCGATGAAATACTTGTCACGTTTCGACTTAGCATTATGCAGCAGCTATCCGCAGTGCCTATAAGTTTGTCAAGAGGGATATGACCGCATTCGGGGACAATCCCTGATTGATTCTAAGGGCAACAAAGAGCTTAAAAAAAAGAGAGAAATTCTTGTCGCGGATGATCATATCAAACGACTCCTTTATCTCTCCGCTGAAACAAAAAAAACCGAGCCTGCCTTAAGGAACCCTCATCAAAAATGCGAAGACCCTTTTCGGCAGCTCGGCCATCTTGCTCATCAAGACCCGCCGCTTTCCGTCCCACCCTCACGGGTGGTTTAGCTTTATCGAGAACTCAACAAAACAAGATGAGCTCTAGCTAATTCATATATCAATTTTTGTTCCTGTCAAGCAAAGGCGATGCTAATTTTCTTCTTAATCCTACCTAGTGCAGATCTAGAGAAAATGAGTCGAACATTAGATAGAAATCAGGTCCTTTTCCGTGTGGCTTATTACTTATGCCATCTTAAACTGCTACCTTTCAAATTATAAATGCAAAACAATCAAACCACTCTGATGAACTTTTTGAACTGTTTTGAGTGCTGAAAGATCTACAGAATATTTTCTCTTAAAATTTAAATGAATGTCTAGAAATCGATCGACCCTTATGCTCTATTCAGTTAAGGGAAACCAAAGTAGGTATCGAAGCCGTCAAGGTATAGGTCATACTGGGTTTCCATTGCGTCTTTGAGCACACTCGCCGAAAAGCCCTTGATTAGGTTGCAACTCAGACCAATCCAGCCAACCGCATCAATCGAACCGAGACTGAGCAGATAGCCCTTCTCCTGATAACCATAACGGCGCAACTCTCGATTGGAATTCATGTTACGTATGTTGTATGCAACGAGCCTTCCTTTTCTGACCGCCGCCTGAGCAGTCAACCGGTTGAGTCCGTTACAGGAATAATCTGCACAATCTCCGGCACTGAAAACCTCCGAAAGCAACTGTCCATCAACTTCTACCTGTCCGAAGGAATTACATTGCAATGCAAAGGGTGCACGCTGAACCCCTGGGAATAACAGACTCGCGATTGATGGCAAGCAATATTCGCGACCACTTTTTTGTTCACGCAGGAGAACTTGACCATCCTCTTGCCCGAGAAATTGAGTTTCCGGAAGGTAGTCGATACCTTCAGAATGTAGTTTGCGGAGGATGTAGCGATGCGCTCTTTCCGGCAATTCCGTGGCCAGCCTGTCGCCAACGTCGATCAAGCGTAACAGACAATCAGCCCGTTTTCTGCGTAGTTGCTCTTGCAACTCGAAAAGCACCTGCAAGCCGGTGGTTCCGGCACCAACCAAAGACAGTTCAATTCGTCGGATGGCCGCTTCTTTTATCCAGCAATCCAACAATTTCGGTCCCTGGCCTGACTTCAATGTAGTTATGCCAAAGGTTTCATTGTTTTTCGGCCGTAAAATCGGTTGTGAGCCTGTACAGACCGCCAGAAAATCAAAAGCCAGATCACCATCCTCCAAGGGCAACTTTTTCGTCTGGTGCCAGATTTTAAGATCTGCTGAGTTAAATTTTAATTTCTGATTATGAAACTCGAAATGAAAACGATTCGCGAGTTCAGTATAGTCGACCAAGAAGTCGTTAACTGGTTTTACGAAGGTCTTGTGTAGGTTGGTGGTTTTGCAATGTACTGCTTGACCATCGATCAGGTGCAATTCCAATTCTGGAGTTTTTTTGGCGAGCTCGATCAAACATGCCAAGCCGGCATACCCACCGCCGATGACAGCAACTCTAGGCATGGCTTATTCCTTTTCCCGGGCAACCCGGGACTTTGACTTGATCCTATTAAAAACGGTTTTCCCATAACCTGTCATCCACATAGTTCTGGATATTATCATTTCGGTTATTTCTACACCATTGGTGTTTACTCATATGTTCACGTCTTTTAGTTCCATGGGCTCAGGATTGTCGCCTCAAGGTCAACGCCGCGAGTAACAGGCTAATAAAGGAAAGATGTAGGGACCACTCCAACTCTAAACGCTGGAGATAAAAAGCCAGGGCCAGAAAAAAAATCAGCAAGCCGAATCGCCGCAATTGCTTGGCCAGCTGTGCCAGAAGGAAAGCACGATCAGCACCAGACATGCGTACCACTAGATCGCCCTGCTCTGCCAATTCAACCACCCGCCTTGCCTTCATCGCTGTGATGGGCAGCTGCAGCAGTTCATGCTTTATCTTCTCCAAAGGCAGCCGGTCTTCTCCCAACGCCCGAGGGAGATTCTCCTTGAGAATCGGCAGAATGTCTTTTATGCCGTTGAAATTCTCTATGTATTGGGTGCCGAGTCCCTCGATCAGAGAACTGACTCGCATCACGTAGATCACATCCTGGGGCAACTTGAAGGGCTGATCTTTGAGGGCGTCAAAGATGCCGAAGGCCAAATCCTGCATGCTGGAAGCGTCAAGATGATTGCTATCGAAAATTTCGAAGAGATTCTCAGCAACGCTTCTCAGAGCGTTTAAATCAGAATCTTCGGTGAGGACACCCATTCTTCGTGTCGCCATAACAAGCATCTCAAAATCCCGTTCATAAGCCGATTTGACCGCGTAGATCATTGCTTGGCGCATCGATTGAGGAATACGGCTAACCATGCCAAAATCGAGTAAGATTAGTTCCCCATCAGGGTTCACGAGAAGGTTACCAGGATGCGGATCGGCATGAAAGTACCCTTTGATAAGCATTTGTTCTGTATAGAACATAACCAGACGCTGCATCAGTTCTTGAAACGAAACATCGAGCCGGGAAACGGCTTCGACATCATCAAACCTGACACCCTGTTCAAAGCTCATAACCAGTGCGGTGTCTGAGCAGAATTCCTTGTATGGAACAGGGAAACGGATACCTGAGCCTGCATAGACCTGGCTAAAATGCTCAAGGTTGGTCAGCTCTTGGACCATGCTCACTTCCTGCAAAATCACCTGGGTAAAGGAACGGAGGACAGATTCGATTGAATGCCGTGTCTGGTCGGTAAACAATGGCCTGAATAAACGAAGAAAAAAATTAAGCAGAAAGATATCGATCCTTACCTTGAACTGGATGTTTACCCTTAACAGCTTAACCGCGACGACCTCCCCGGACTCTCGCAAGCGGGCTTGATGAACTTGACCGATCGAGGCGCTGGCAAGCGGCTGATCGGTGAACTCGGCAAAAATTGTCGGGTCGGGAAAAGCACGATTAAACGCAAGTCGCCGATGGCGTTCACTCATCTCAGGCATTTTGTCATGCAGTTGGCGTAAGACCTGTAAATAATTTTGATCAAAAAAATCGGCCCGCGTTGCTAAAACTTGAGCCAGCTTCAGAAAACTGGCTCCTAGAGAGCGGATGTTTAGTACAAGCTCTTCCGGACCAAGCGGTCTCCACAGCAACCAGCGCGAACGGCGACGGAACAGCAGAAAAACCGTCACTAAAAACCGAAATACTGCATAGCTGCGTTGGGGGCGGCAGTAGTAGAGGGCGATCAAGGCACGGCGAAGCACCTATTTCTCCAATTCTTTTTTCAAATTTTCGAGATCTTGTTTGGTTGCAAGATTGAGCTCTGACACCACTTCCTTGAAAAGCTCCTTGAACATGTTCCTGAACTGTTCTTTCTCTTTTTCACCACGTTGGGCTAGCTCATTTAAGAGGGTTCGTGCGCTCTCTTCACTTTTTACTTGCCATGCCTTTAACTCTTCACGATTTGACTCGAGCTTTTCCTTCACCATCAAGGCACCACCAAAAAAAGCATAAAAGAGATGCTCCAGCTTCTTATCCATCATCTGCTCCTCTGAATGTTTATTTTTTTCTTGATAATTGATGTTTTTTATATAATATTCGGTTATATATAGTTTTGTCTAGGACAAACAAATGACGATTCAACAACTCAGCCAAGAGATAGGCATCGGCATTGACACGCTACGCATCTGGGAACGCCGTTATGACTTCCCAGTTCCTTGCCGCAATGCCCGTGGACACCGCGTATATAGTTCTCAACAAGTTGAAGAGCTGCGTTTGGTAAAAAAACTTCAGACTTTCGGGCAACGACCTGGAAAAATTTTTTCTCTCAGCCCACAAGAGCGTCGCAACCTCCTAGGCCGTCTCAATTCTTGCATACTTCCGAACGAAGAACGCCTGCAGGTTTTGGTTGAAAAAATGAGTCCCCGGCAGATCGCCGTCGAATTGGCTG